>NZ_JAXKVV010000002.1:0-396226 GCF_034296135.1 Aureibaculum koreense | reverse complement strand
AACGCTACAAGATAAAATTACTGAGATGGTAAACCAACTAACTCCTGAACTTATAAAATCTATCACCAGTTATCAATTATACACTAAAACATTTTTTGAGTATTTTTAAATCAGAAATGGTATAATATCTGAATTAGGAACACCATTAATTGAAATACCGTTAATGCCATCATAAAAAGAATCTCCGTTGCCCAAAGATTGATAATTTGCCAGATAGGTAAATGCCGGTAGATTATCGGATCCTGTTCTTCCGATACTTGCACGGAGCTTAAGTTGGTTAAGCGTAGTATTGTCTTTTAAAAAATCTTCATTGTGAACATTCCATGCTAAAGCTCCAGATGGGAAGAAACCGCGTTGATTATTTGGTCCAAATTTTATAGAACCATCATAACGTGCTGTAAAAGTAGCAAGATATCTATCGTCAAAATTATAGTTTATTCTTCCAAACAATGAGTTTAGAGCCGTCTCATTAGCATCACTTGTTGCACCTACAAAATCATTAGCTGAGTTGATGTTGGTCAATATTATATCATCTGGAAAACCAGCGTAGTCTTGTGATTCCAAATCGAGTCTTGAATGGTCCCATGATATTCCAAATACTGCGTCGATGGTATGCTTTTCTGCCAAAGTTTTTTTATAATTAAGTGTATTTGACCATGAAGTACTTGTGCCTGCTGTATGTTGTACATCTAACAACGCACCCTCAGTTCCAAAAAACTGTCCAAACATAGCATTCAGTGTAAATGATGGACTAAATACAGAGCTTCTATCATTATTTATATTAAGGCTCAGTTGCGACCTGAATTTTAGACCTTTAATAAGTTTATATTCTCCATAAGCTGAACCTAAAATGTTTTGAGAGATTGCACTGTTTTTAATTTTCCCCTCGTCACCTAAAGGGTTTCTCACGGTAAAACCAAATAGGCCTAGTGCTGTGGAATATGAACCGTCTTCATTAAAAATCGGTAAATCTGGTCTAAAAAAAGCCCCTCTAGCTAAACTTGTTAATCCAGATTGTTTATTGATGGAATAATTATAGCTAAAATTTGCACCAACGTTTAGCCTATCAGAAAGATCAGCGTCAATGCTACTTGAAAAATTATATCGCTTAAATTTATTTCCGACCATTAAACCCTCTTGGTCAGACACTCTTGTAGAAATCAAATAATTGACTTTTTCGGTACCTCCTGAAACGCTTAGATCGTATTGGTTCCATATGGCATTTTTATTTGTTATCTCATCTTGCCAATCTGTATTGGCATCACCAAAATTAATAGTGCCACCTAACCCCTGGTCCGTTATAAATTGATTGTATTGACTTGCATTGAGTACATCATATTTGTTTAAAGTATTTTGGACAGTTGTATTGTAGAAAAAATTTAAACTAGGCTTTCTGTTTCTTTTACCTCTTTTGGTAGTGATGATTACTACTCCATTTGCTGCACGAGATCCGTAAATGGCGGCTGAAGAAGCGTCTTTTAGGATATCAACACGCTCTATATCAGCAGGATTAACGGACAACAACGGGTTCTCACGGTCTCCGAAAACACCAATACTACCAATATCACTAAATTGTGGATTAATTACTATAGGAACACCATCTACAACATAGAGAGGTTGATTATCTCCTACAAGTTGACTTAAACCTCTAATATGCACTATGGCACCGCTACCTGGACCTCCCGTTTGAGAGGATACATGTACACCGGGAATTCTACCAATAATTGTCTGATCTATCGTTTGTGCCTTAATTTGTTGAATTTCCGCAGTTTTTATCGATCCTACCGAACCCGTTAAATCTTTTCTCTGAGTTGATCCATAACCTACAACAACAACTTCTTCGAGAGATTCATTCTCCACTTTAAGGGTAACGTTTATTATTGATTTATCCGTCACCGAAACCTCAGTAGTAATCATACCAACAAATCTAAATACTAAAACATCTTCTGTGCTTGCTCTAATACTATAGTTACCATTAAAATCAGTACTAGTACCTTGATTGGAATCTTTCACCAAAACAGTTACCCCAGGTAACGGGTCACCATTTTCATCGGTAACTTTACCAGTAATGGTTTGTTGGCTAGGTTTCTCTTTGATAATAATTGTATTGTTCTCAGAAAGTTCAAAGTTAAAATCGACGCTAGATAAGCTCTTTTCCAACAATTTATTTGCTCTGATAGTCCCTTTTTTAACTGCTACTTTGGGGTAGCCCTTAAATAAATCGGATCGATAAATAAAGGTATATTCCGTTTGGTTTTTAATAATTTTAAAAACCTCATCAACGGTAATTATTTTGTCGGTGTCAATTTTGACTTTCGCACTTTGCGAAAGAATTTCACCTGACGAAAAACTAAAGACTGTTGTACAGAACAAGAATATAAAAGATTTCATAAGGATGAGCAATAGCTTTTTTTTGATCCCGATTTCTATCGGAACGAAAAAATAGTTAGTAAACTTATTTTCCATAAATTTGTAAATTAGTTAGTTAAACTTTGTTTTAATTAATTACTTTGAGGGGAATTCTAGGTTTGTGTTGTGAGAGATGTGAACCAGATTCCTCTTGTTTATTTAAAAATTATCGTTTTATCTTTTATTTCATAGTTAATACTATTTGTGTTTTTAATAGTGTTCAAAATATCTTCTAAAGGTTGTTTCTTTCGTAATATACCGTTAAAAGCAGTGTTTTCTATCTCGTTATTTTCAAAACGCACGTCAATATCGTACCAACGTGATAATACTTTCATAATATTCTTTAGCGACATGTCGTCAAAACTAAAAACCCCATCCTTCCAAGCAATTTCGTTATAAACATCGACCATTGCTAAGCTTATATTTTTACTGTTAAGAGTAGATTGTTGTCGGGGTTTTAAAAATTCTTTTTGGTTATTTGCTTCTAAAGAGATTTTTCCTTCAACTAAAGTGGTATAAATCGAGGCTTCATCTCGGTAGGCTTTTATATTAAATTCCGTTCCTAAAACTTCAACTTCTTGTACTTGGGTAAGTACTTTAAATTTAGATCCATGATGTTGAGTGCTAGGTGTAACTTCAAAATAAGCTTCTCCGTAAAGCAATTCTACTATACGGGTTTCGCCCTCAATAAAAGTAACGGGATATTTAAGTTGCGATTCGGAATTTAACCAAACTTTTGTACCGTCTGCCAATTCAATAAAGAACTGTCCGCCTCTTGGTATCGTTAAAGTATTGTAAGCAATTTCAGGACTAGCTTTTTTTGCCTTATAAACTATTTTTTCACCGTTACTTTTGGCATTGGCGGCATTGTAACCCTTTCCTTTCTCTAAGGCAATTGTTGATCCATCCTCCAATGTTAATGTGGCTTTATCCGTACCTATTTTTATTGTTGATTTTTGATTGACAATCATATTGGTTTCAGCATTTGAATTTTCTTTGGTAGAAAAGTAATAGCCAACAGAAATTAATAAAACAATAGATGCTGCAACGGCGTATTTCCAACCATTGTTTTTATTTTTAGGGACTAATTTTTTGTTTATTGCCGACCAAGCGACATCTTTATCGACAGATTCAATATCTTTCTGATAATTAGTTGCAACGTTTAAAAAATAATCTTGATGTACCTTAGATTCGTTGTACCAGTTATCAAAAACAATTGCTTCGTCCTTAGTTAAGGTGTTGTTTAGTTTCTTTATGATGAGCTTGAATTCCATTCGGTTATTAGATGTGCTTATATATTATGACAATCAAAAATTAAAAATGGGTGACAAAAAATTAAGAAAATTTTAAAATTAAAAAAGAAATTTTGTTTAAAGCCTAATTTTTGAAGGTTTAATTAGTTGAATTATGGATGGACGACAAGTTTCACTCTTACATAAATTCTTCATACATTGATAATTAAATTAAAACCACAAAGAACACTAAGGTGACACCAGGTTTACCAAGATAAAGGAATAATTTTTTAAAGTACAATTGCTTTATGTTCGTTGTGGACTGCCCTTGTGACCATTGTGGTAAAAAAGTTTAATCTGCAACTACAGATTGGTGTAAAAGGCACAAAGAATTCTTTCGACGGAATATTTATGATTGTGGTTAGATGATAAAATTTATCGTTCGTCCTGAGTTCCTGCTGTAATTTTAATAATTATGAAATTTGGGATTTGAATTTTGCTATTGATTTGACAATAAAATCAAAATTATGCTAATAGACTCATTAATTTTAAACTTAGCTCTCTTCAATTGTGTTTTGACAGTATTAATAGATACGCCCAATTCAATAGCTATCTCAGCATATTTATAACCGCTCAAAAATTTTAATTTAAAAACCTTTTGCATTTTATCTGGCATGGATTCCACAATCTTTAAAATTTGGTTGTAAATGATTTTTTTATCATCATCTAAAAAATTGTCTAGGGTATTTTCGGTAATTAAACTTGCAGTTAATTCAAGAAAGTTGGAATTGTCGGTAATTTTTAATGCTTTTAAATAATTTAAGCATCGATTACGTACCATAATATGTAAGTAGGAATTTAAGGACTTTTCTATTTTAATTTTAGAGGAATGTTCCCAAATATATATAAAGACATCTTGTACAATATCTTCGCTAGCTGCTAAATCATAAAGGTAATTATTGGCATATCTTACCAAGTCATCATAATGCAACTGAAACACACCTTTAAAAGCAACACGATCATTATTATTGATTTGTCTTATGATAAGATCGGATTCCACAATTACTAAATTGAGATTCAAATATAGAAAAATGGAATAAGAAAATTTTAATTACGACATAAAAAATAAATACGACCTTACTGTTAATTCCTAATTTAAATTAACAGAACAACTGAAGTGAGGTTATTATATTTCTTTATATTTGAGTTCCATTTTTTAAATTAAAAATGAACAAATTCATTTACTTTTTTTTACTTTCCATTATAGGCTTAACATCAAATGCTCAATTCAGCCCGTATTTTAAAAATTATTCCATTGCAGATTATAACGCAGGTAATCAAAACTGGGGGCTTTCAAAAACCGATAACAGTCAATTGTTTGTTGCAAATAACCAAGGGCTATTGTCTTATGATGGCATAAAATGGAACCTTATTGAAATGCCCAACAAAACTACGGTTCGTTCCGTATTGCATAAAGAAGGAAAAATTTATGTAGGATCCTACGAAGAATTTGGCTATTGGCAAAAAGATGATAGAGGTGTTCTAGTATATACTTCATTAAGCGACCTTATTAAAGGTCAACCATTTCATGATGAAGAATTTTGGCAAATAATTGCTTGGAACGATGCCATTATTTTTCGTTCATTTTTCAATATTTATATTTATAAAGATGGTAAAATAGAGATTATCCACCCAACTTCAACAACTATTTCTTGCCATTTGGTCAATAATCGGTTTTATGTGGCAACGCTAAAAAATGGAATTTTCAGTTTAGAGGATAATAAATTAGTACCCTTTATTTCTGAAGACTTTTTAAACGAAAAGAAAGTAAGTTTTATAACTTCATATAAAAACAATAAATTATTGATAGGAACTGCCCTACATGGTTGTTTTATTTATGAAAACGGAAAATTGATTCCATGGGAAACACCTATAAGCAACGAATTGAAAAAGTACCAACTCAACAATTTTTCAAAAAATGAAAATAATTTCGTATTCGGAACCATCCAAAACGGCCTTTACATAACTAATGGAGAAGGGCAAATTAAATTCCAGATAAATAAGGAAAACGGACTACTCAATAATACTATATTAGGCCAAATAGTAACCAATGATGGTAAGTTATGGTTGGGCTTAAATAGCGGAATTTCTCAAATTGACCTAAGTTCAAATCTAATTTTTTACAATGATAGTTCAGGTAAATTAGGTGCGGTTTATGATATTATTAATTATAAAAACACAACGTACATAGGCAGTAATACTGGGCTTTACTATTTGGATAAAAAAGACAAATTGCAATTTATAGCCAATTCTCAAGGACAGGTTTGGGACTTAAAGGAAATTGATGGGCAATTGTTCTGTGGCCACAATAACGGTACCTACTTAGTAGAGAATAAAAAGTTAAAATTAATATCTGCACAAGCAGGGGGTTGGGTAATAAAAAAAGTTCCAGAATACCAAAACACTTACGTTCAAGGTACGTATGTAGGGTTGGTATCCTATAAAAAGAGGGTAATTATTGGCGTGTAAGGCATTTAGGGGAGACCACTAATCCTTTCCGTTTTTTAGTTTTTGAAAATAAATCAACCGCATGGGCAGCACATGCTTATAAAGGATTATATAGAATTCAGTTTGACAATAATTACGATAGTATTGTAAATATTCAAAATTATGGCAACAAGGGTTTAAATTCTGAGTATAATGTACGTGTGTATAAAATAAAAAATGATATTTGCTTTAAAACGAACGAAGGATGGCAAAAGTACGAAGCCCTAAAAGATAGTATTATAGACTCCCCTTTGTTAAATGATGAATTTGGTAAAGACGCTTATATTATTTCAGAAGAAAATGAAAATATACTTACTTTAAAAAAGGAGAATGCTATTGAGTTTAGGTCGTTGAGTGGCAATAATAATCAGATGATTATTACTGATGAATATTTCAAAAACAGATTGGTTATAGGTTATGAAAACGTTTCAAATTTCAATAACGATCAGATAGCACTAAGTTTAAACGATGGTTTTCTTATTACGGATAAGTCAAAAAAAACAATAGATAAAAAACCTCTTAAACCAATTATAGATAATTTTAAGGTTAACAATCAAACACTTTTATTAAATGATGTAAATAGAAAAGATTTTAAATATAAAAGTAATATTTCAATAGGTTTAACAGTCCATGGAACTACAAATCATTATTTTGAATATACATTGGATACCATTGCACCAATTGAGTGGACCAGAATAGAAAATAGCAGTTTGGAATTAAACAATTTAACGGAAGGTTATTATAAAATCTATTTTAGATCAAATAATAACTTTGCGATATCATCAGAGATTACCGATATAGATTTTAGTATTAGTCCACCATGGTATAGAGCAAAAACAGGTCTATTATTGTATGTATTATTAGGATTATTGGTTATAGTTGTATTTTACTTCTTGCATAAGAGGAAAATAGTCAAAGAACAACGATTATTACAACTTGACTTGGAAAATAGACAAGCTATTGTCCTAAAAGAGAAAGCGATTGAAAATGAAAAACAGCTTATATCTATTAGAAATGAAGCTCTAAAAAACGAGCTAAAGTTAAAGAGCAAGCAATTGGCTAATAACGCCATGTCTTTGGTTAAAAAGAATGAAACTTTAACGGGTCTAAAGAGAGAGTTTGTATTAAACAGAAATAGTTTTGACGCTCAACTTTATCATAAGTTACTTAAAAAAATTGATGGATCTTTAGGGCAGAAGGATGAATGGAAAATATTTGAGCATAATTTTAATCAAGTCCATGAAGATTTTTTTAACGGATTAAAAAAACAATTCCCAAAATTGACCCACAAAGATTTAAAATTGTGTGCTTATATAAAAATGAACATGCTTACCAAAGAAATAGCACCATTGATGAATATTACTGAAAGAGGAGTGGAAACACACCGTTATCGTCTTAAAAAGAAGCTAAATTTGAACAAGGAAGATTTACGGGATTTTATAAGTAAATTTTGATTATATAAAGTAAAAAGTTCTCTTCTTGGAAGGAGTTAGGGTGCGTTATTCAATTTTAACCAGTATTTTAATCGAATTAATGCACTGTAATACTACGTCAATACTACGTCATTTTTAAGAATACTTGCCCAAAAACATATCTTATACACTGGTTAAAACTACGTCAATAGCCATTTTTAGAATTTTAACATGATTTGACGTAATTAAAATGTATTGCTTTTTTTGAATACACATAAACTTATATTAAATTTAACAATACTAACATTCAAATATATAATTTTATGAAAAGAGCATGTTTAAAAAGCACGAACTTTAGTAAAAATGGATTTGACGATTTCAATTCAACCCACAAGGAAAAAAGTGGGTATTGGAGGACTTCAAAAATTCATTTACTACTGTTATTTTTCACCTTATCAATTTCAGCAGCCTTTGCCCAAGAAGTTACGGTTGCCGGGGTTGTATCAAGTGCAGATGACGGAATGCCGTTACCGGGAGTAACCATTCTTAAGCAAGGCACAACACAAGGTACGAGTACTGATTTTGATGGTAATTATTCAATTACGGTAAATAAAGGTGATGTATTGGTATTCAGTTTTATTGGTTTTGCAACCCAGAATATAACTGTAGGCGATCAAACCACTATTGATGTGGTTATGCAAGTTGATGCACAAAGCCTTGACGAAGTAGTTGTTGTGGGGTATGGTACGGCTAGAAAACGTGATTTAACCGGTTCCATTGTAAGCGTTAAAGGGGACGAAGTGGCGGATAAGCCAGCTACCAATCCCGTAGCTTCATTACAGGGTAAAGTTTCTGGATTAACAGTGGTAAACTCTGGGCAAATTGGTCAAAGTCCAGATATTAGAATTAGAGGTACAAGTAGTAGGTATAATGTTACTCCATTATTTGTGGTGGATGGAATATTTGCTGATAATATTAATTTTGTTAACCCAAACGATATTGAATCGATTGAAGTATTAAAAGATGCGTCTTCATTGGCAATTTTTGGTGTAAGAGGTGCTAATGGTGTGATTATTGTTACCACAAAAAAAGCAAAAAACGGAGAATTTACAATTAACTTTAATTCATCTATAGGTGTAAAAAACATAACAGGTGCACCAAATATGGCGGATGCTTCTTTATTTAAACAGCTCTATGATGAACAATTAGTTAATGAAGGTGTAGCACCTTTTTCTTACTATGGAGTATTTACTGGAGATACTGATTGGGTTGATCGAATTGCAAATAATTCAGCGGTTATCCAAACCAATAATATAAGTATACAAAACGCTACTGAAAAAAATAAACTTTCTTTTGGTTTGGGATATCGTTTAGAAGAAGGCTTAGTTAAAAATGAAGAGTTGAAGAGGATTACTTTGAACTTAAATAATGAATATAAGTTATCAGAAGGTTTTAGATTGGGTATAACTATTAATGGTCTAAGAGATAAACTTCCGAATTCGGGTGGGTTTGGGTCTGCTTTAAATGCTACTCCAATTGTTGATCCAATTCATTTTGATTCTCGGCCCGAGTTCAATGGTCTTTATAACCAATTGCCAATAGAAATTGGCGGACCACAAATCGGCAATCCTGCCTTAGTCGCTGAGGTAACTAAAAACAAAAGTATTGCACAGAGATATCGTTTTGTTGGCAGCTTATTTGCAGAGGTTGATTTTTTAAAACACTTTACATTTAAAGCGAGTGTTTATGGGGATTATGATAATTACAGATCGAGGTCATATACTCCTATTGTTGCAATTTATGTATCCGAAACAGATGAAATTGAAAACTTTAACGGTAATCAAATTACAAGGGTAAATCAATCCAGTAGCACAGGTTTTAACTTTCAACAAGATTATTTACTTTCATTTAAAAAAGAATTTGGTAAGCATGATTTAAATGCAGTCATAGGTTATACAACCACAGAGGTTTATGTCGAAAGTATTTCTGGTAGTGTGGAACATGACCCTAATGGAACAGTAGGTATTATTCCTGATGATGAAAGGTTTTGGTATTTAAATGTCTATCCCTATGGAGATCCAACTACAAGAACATCTAATTCTAGTCAATTTGATAGAGCTACTTCTTCATTTTTGGCAAGAGCATTGTACAGTTATGATGGGAAATATTTATTGAATACTTCTTACCGTAGAGATGCTACATCACAATTAGCACCAGATAATAGAGCACAGGATTTTTGGTCTGTTGGTGCGGGATGGGTAGTTAGTGATGAGGACTTTATGAACGATGCAGGTAAATTGAATTATTTAAAATTAAAAGGATCAATTGGGGCACTGGGAAATCAAGCTTTGCCAGGCGGTACTAACTACCCGTATTATCCAGGTGTAAGTCAGGCTGCTACAGCGGTTTTTGGTGAGCAGGTTATTCCTGGTTTTATCCAGAAGTTTGAGGAAAATCCAGATTTAAAATGGGAAACGGTTAAAATGTGGGAACTTGGTTTTGAATCGAGATGGTTAGATAATAAATTAACCTTTAATACCAATTACTATAATAGAAAAACGGAAGATTTATTGGTATTTGTGGACACGGGTGTGCAAACATTTTTTGATAATTTTGGTGAGATCGAAAATAAAGGTTTTGAGTTTGAAGCCTCTTGGAATGATAATGTCAGTGATGATTTTAGCTATTCTATAGGAGGTAATATTACCACTATCAAAAACGAGGTTTTATCTACTTTTGAAGATGCACCTATTTTTGCTAATGGTACTGCTTCAAGAACTATTACAGGTGAGCCTATCGGTAGCTTCTATGGATATATTGTAGATGGTTTATATCAATCTAATGCAGATATTGCAGCTTCAATTCCGAGTTCTTTAGGGACTTATGCACCTGGTGATTTTAAATATAGGGATGTTGATGGAGACGGTGAGATAACTCCAGATGACAGAACTACAATAGGTAATCCAACCCCAGACTTTACCTATGGTTTTTATACGAATTTTAATTATAAGAACCTTTCTTTAAGCGTTGATTTTCAGGGTGTTTATGGTAATGAAATTTACCGTAATTGGGGTAATGGCAATTCGTTTGCACAATTTAACTTTAGGGCTGAAAGAGCTGATAGGTGGAATGGGTCTGGTACATCGAATTGGGAGCCTAGGCTATTTAATACAGATTATAACAGACAGCCTTCAACCTACATGATAGAAGATGGCAGCTATTTTAGAATTCGAAATATTCAATTGGGATATGAGTTTGATATTGAATTACTTGAAAAATTTAAGATACAACAATTGAAGCTATATGCTAACGTACAGAATTTATATACTTGGAAAGATACCTCTGGGTTTACGCCTGAAGCAGGAGGTTCTCCAACATCTTTTGGTGTGGATTCTGGGGGATATCCTGTACCTGTAATATCAACATTAGGACTTAGTTTAACATTTTAAAAATAAAGTTATGGACTATATAAAACTTATAAAGAATTTAAGAGTAGTGTTTTTGGCGGGTTTACTAATGATACCCATGTCTTGTAACGATGATTTATTAGACAAATTACCGTTAGGTGAAGTTGCAAACAACGAAGAACTAGGGGTTGGTGGTCAAGAGGTCGCTGTATTTGGAATATATTCATTGTTAAGAACTACTAATGTAGGGAGTTGGAACAGGCACTGGTTTGGGAGCATAAGGTCTGACGATGCACAAAAAGGAAGCACATCAGGAGATTCAGCAGCTAATGGAACTGCCTTTAACGATTTTGAGTATATTGCTACCAATGGATTAAGTACTGGTTGGTGGAACGCTCATTACGAAGTTATTTTTGCATGCAATGAAGTCATAAATAACATAGCGGAGTCTGGAGCTACGGACGAAGGAAGTTTGATTAATGATGCCGAGGCAAGAGTCATTAGGGCATTGATGTATTTTGAACTGCGAAGGGATTATGGGGAGGTTCCCATAATTACGGTTACCATTGATGTACCTTCCGATGCTTTCGCACCAAAATCTTCTGTTGCAGATATAGATCAATTTATTAAAGATGATTTAGAGATAGCTGAACAAAATCTACCACTTACTTGGGCAAGTTTTCCTGGAAGGGCTACTTCGGGATTTGCAAAATCGTTATTGGCCAAGTTATATCTTTATCAAAAAGATTGGGCAAATGCCTACAGTAAATGTCAAGAAGTAATTGATTCAGGAGTTTATATGTTAGACCCAAGTTTGATCAATTTGTTTGAGAGAGGTGGTAATAATGGTGTCGAATCTATTTTTGAAATTCAACAAACTGTAACCGAAGGTGGACAACAATTTAATAGTATATATTATATTTCTCAGGGTGTAAGAGGAACAGGTGCTTGGAATTTAGGCTGGGGCTTTAATACACCAACACAAAACCTTGTTGATGCTTTTGAACCCGGAGATGCGAGAAAAGCAAATACCATATTGGAATCTGGTCAAGACGATGGAGGTTTCGGAAGTGGAACTTTACCAGAATCACCTCCTTTGGCACAAAAGTATTGGAATAAAAAGGCCTATACTATGGACGATATTCGTTCTTCATTGGGAGTCAATAGCAACCGATGGGAGAACATTAAAATTATTAGATATGCCGATGTTCTTCTTATGGCGGCAGAAGCTGGTAATGAATCTGGGGTTATCTCACCATCTGAAGTCGCTGATTTAATCAATATGATTAGGTCTAGAGCGGGTCTTCCTAATACAAGTGCTTCTTCCCAAAGTGAACTTAGGGATGCCATTAAGCAAGAAAGACGAGTTGAGCTTGCTTTAGAAGAGTATAGATTTTATAATTTGGTACGTTGGGGAGATGCTACTTCAGTATTGGGTAGTTTAGGTTACGAACCTAAACACGCATTATATCCAATTCCTCAAGAGGCCATTGATAATTCGGGCGGGGTTATTGTTCAAAATCCTGATTATTAATAAATAAAGTATAGAAATAATGAAAAATAAAACGTTAAAATATATAGTTCTAGCATTCATAGGAATGCTAGCTTTTAGTTGCCAAGATTTGGAGCGGCCAGCATTTAGTGATTTTCTCTATGATGGTCCTGTAATCA
The DNA here is from genome assembly GCF_034296135.1 of Aureibaculum koreense. Lineage (NCBI taxonomy): Bacteria > Pseudomonadati > Bacteroidota > Flavobacteriia > Flavobacteriales > Flavobacteriaceae > Aureibaculum > Aureibaculum koreense. The sequence goes on along the minus strand of NZ_JAXKVV010000002.1, from coordinate 383,548 downwards.
CTCTCTCAAATCCTAGTAGTAGTGGTTCTACTGTTGTTCGATCAACAGAACCTATTGCACCAATTACAATTGAATTTCAAGTTGAAGATGATCTTGGAATTGCAAATATTACCGTAACATTAGATGGTCAAGAGATTGCAAATATGACTGAGTTTTCAGATAACAAACTTGTAACAGTAGATAATCTAACGCAAGAGGTAAGTACGGGAAGTCACACATTGACAATTACAGCTACGGATACCAATGATGTAGTTGTTACAGAAACTGCTGTATTTGAAAAAATTGATACACCACCCTATATGCCTATGTACGATGGAGAAATGTTTTATATGTCATTTAACGGTGACTATGCTGAAGCTGTAAGTGGAAATGGTGCCACAGAAGTAGGCACCCCTGGTTTTTCGGGAGAAGCAAAAGTAGGTACTGATGCCTATGCCGGAGCTGCGGATTCATATCTAACGTTCCCGGCAGCGGATATAAAAAGTGAATCATTTAGTGCCGCTTTTTGGTACAAGGTAAATGCTGATCCCAATAGAGCGGGCATTTTAGCGATGAGACCCCCGATGACAGGTGGAAATCACGATTTGACCAAAGGGTTTAGTATTTTTAGGGAAGATGCGGGCGGTAAACAGGGCATTAAGTTAAATGTTGGTATGGGAGCACAAGGCCAGTGGGTTGACGGCGGGGCCGCTTCCCAAATTGATCCTTCTATTGATGAATGGGTTCATGTAGCATTTACAATAGCTTCGGATAAAGCGGTTGTTTATATAAATGGAGAAATTGCCAAAGAGAGCGATTTGGCATCACCAATCGATTGGACGGGTGTGGATTTATTGTCCATCATGTCGGGTGCACCGAATTTTACACAATGGAACCATAACTCTGATAATAGTTATATGGATGAGCTTCGATTATTCAATAAAGCGTTGACACAAAATGAAATTACAAGACTGGTTGCTGATGGTAGTAAAATATTTAATATGTCTTTTGATGGTAGTTATACTGAAAACATTACCGATACAGATGCCACAGAAGTAGGCACCCCTGGTTTTTCGGGAGAAGCAAAAGTAGGTACTGATGCCTATGCCGGAGCTGCGGATTCATATCTAACGTTCCCGGCAGCGGATATAAAAAGTGAATCATTTAGTGCCGCTTTTTGGTACAAGGTAAATGCTGATCCCAATAGAGCGGGCATTTTAGCGATGAGACCCCCGATGACAGGTGGAAATCACGATTTGACCAAAGGGTTTAGTATTTTTAGGGAAGATGCGGGCGGTAAACAGGGCATTAAGTTAAATGTTGGTATGGGAGCACAAGGCCAGTGGGTTGACGGCGGGGCCGCTTCCCAAATTGATCCTTCTATTGATGAATGGGTTCATGTAGCATTTACAATAGCTTCGGATAAAGCGGTTGTTTATATAAATGGAGAAATTGCCAAAGAGAGCGATTTGGCATCACCAATCGATTGGACGGGTGTGGATTTATTGTCTATCATGTCGGGTGCACCGAATTTTACACAATGGAACCATAACTCTGATAATAGTTATATGGATGATTTAAAATTGTATAACAAAGCCTTGTCACAAGAGGAAATAAAAGCAATTATGTAAAAAATAATTATTTTGAGTTAGTAATTACCATCAAAGCTAAAACCTAGATGAGATGGTCTTTTAGCTGCATTCTTAATTGAGTGCAGCTAAAATTTACTTGACATTCAGAGCTTATAAACAAGTGATTTCCGATGAATTAAACATCAACTTGAGCAAAAAACCTATCCAAACTGACCAGATTGTGGAATGGATGATTTCTATTTTGTTAAACAAAAGCTTAATAGTAATAATTGTCCCCTTGATAAGTGAGACAAAAATTTTCTCAAGTGGAGGCAATGACATAATATAATAGAAATGGGAAAGCGAAAAGTCCTCCCCTTTTTTCAAGGGGAGGTACCCTAACGTCATTTTAATTTTTATAGAATTTTTAAGGGCGGAGGGGTTAAGGGGTTTTAATAACACTCTGAATACCAAACATTTAATAAACATGTCAATGGTAGGGGACTTTAGGGGTGCATTTAACTGTTGTCAATCTTGAAATACTATGTTGTTGCAATACTTAAATATAATACCAAGACGATTAAAAAAAACTTAACCAATGAAAACAAAACACTATCTATACACCCTAATCTTACTCAGCTTTTTAGCTTTTTCCTGTAAGGACAAACCAAAAGAAGAAGCCAGTGATCAAAAAGCAGAAAACAAGGATCAAACAACCGAGTTTAAGTTGACCGTAGAAGACGAAGTTTTACTAGATACTATCCAAAAACAAACCTTTAATTATTTTTGGGAAGGAGGAGAGCCTAATTCTGGCTTGGCAAGGGAAAGAATACATATGGACGATATCTATCCCACTTCACCAAAAAACACGGTTACTATTGGCGGTAGTGGTTTTGGGCTCATGGCTATTTTAGTTGGTGTTGAGCGTGGCTTTATCTCACGGGACCAAGCATTTAAACGCTATGTTAAAGCTGTAGATTTCCTTGAAAAAGCAGATCGTTTTCACGGAGCTTGGCCCCATTGGCTAAATGGCGAAACTGGAAAAGTATTGGCATTTAGTAAAAAAGATAATGGCGGTGATTTAGTGGAAACCGCATTTTTAGTTCAGGGTTTATTAACAGTAGCAGAATATTTTAGAGAGGGAAATGAAGAGGAAAAAAAATTAGTTGCTAAAATTGAGCAACTGTGTAACGAAGTGGAATGGGATTGGTACACTAAGGGTGAAAATGTGCTGTATTGGCATTGGTCGCCTGAATATAAATGGGAAATGAATTTTCCTGTAGGCGGTTATAATGAAGCCTTGATTATGTATGTTTTAGCGGCAGGTTCGCCTACGCACCCTATTAAACCAGAAGTATATCATAAAGGTTGGGCAAGAAATGGAGACATTGCCAAAGACACCGTTTATTATGGATTGGAAACCGAATTAGACCATTACGAACATGATAAATCTCCAGTAGGTCCTCTTTTTTGGGCACATTATTCCTATGTTGGTATGAACCCGAAAGGGTTAAAGGATACTTATGCCGATTATTGGAAGTTGAACCGAAACCATGCGTTGATTCACTACAGACATGCCGTAGAGAATCCTAATAATTATAAAGGATACGGAGAGAATTTTTGGGGCTTCACCTCAAGTTATTCTATGAAAGGCTATGCAGGTCATAGACCTGATAAAGATATTGGTGTGGTTTCGCCAACTGCTGCCCTGTCTTCATTTCCATATACCCCAAAGGAAAGTATGCAAATGCTAAGACATTTATATAAAGATATGCCTGAATATATTGGTAAATATGGCCCTTACGATGCCATAACGTTGGAACATGATTGGAAAACCGTTCGGTATTTGGCTATTGACCAAGGACCAATTCCATTAATGATAGAAAATTACAGATCAGGTTTGTTATGGAATTTATTTATGAAAAATAAAGACCTCCAAAATGGATTGAAAAAACTTGGTTTTACAAGTCCTTATTTTCAATAAAATTTTATGGCGAACAATTTGTCCCCTTGAGGGGACTTTAGGGGTGTAATCATGAAATTTTAATCCAATTTTGAAAACGAAAATAATTCCCCTCCTTTGTAATCCTGAGCGGAGTCGAAGGGTCAAGGAGGGGTACCCATAAACAAATATTAAATTTAGCTGAAAGGTAAACGGCGGGTCGTCATTCGTGAAGTCCAACTCTATCTCAGATAAAACTAAAACATGAAAAACATAAGAAATATTTTATTATTTACCTTCGTCATAACAATACTTTCCTGCGGAAAAAATGACGATTATGTCTATGAGCCGCCCAAACCTCCCGAGCCGGAACCAACACTGACCGATGAGGAAATAATGGACCTAACTCAAAAAGAAACCTTTAAATACTTTTGGGATTTTGCCCATTCAAATTCTGGAGCGGCAAGAGAACGCTATCATCCTGGAAATCCGTCTAACGATGCAAATACAGTGACTACAGGTGGTACAGGTTTTGGGCTTATGGCTCTTTTAGTAGGTATTGAACGTGGTTACATTACTAAATCACAAGGAGTTCAACGTTTCGATAAAATTCTCACTTATTTAGAAAATGCCGATCGATTTCATGGAGCTTGGCCACATTGGTTAGATGGAAATAGTGGTGCTGTAAAACCATTTAGTGCTAAAGATAATGGTGGAGACTTGGTGGAAACTGCGTTTTTAGTACAAGGTCTAATTTGTGTGAAAGAGTATTTTAAAAATGGAAGCGATACCGAAAAAGCACTTGCTACTAAAGCGGATGAATTATGGAAAGGCGTGGAATGGAATTGGTACACCAACAGCAAAAATGAATTGCTCTGGCATTGGAGTCCTAACTTTGGTTTTGAAATTAATTTAAGATTAAGAGGACACAACGAAACAATGATTACATACATTTTAGCAGCAGCATCGCCAGATTATACAATTTCTAAACAAGTTTATGAAGAAGGTTGGGCAAATAACGGTGCCATAAAATCATCGGCTTCGCAGTATGGATTTCCGTTGGTATTAAAACATGCTGGTGCTCCGCAATTTGGCGGGCCATTATTTTTTGCCCATTATTCTTACTTGGGGCTGAATCCTAAAGGGTTATCAGATCAATATGCCAATTATTGGACATTAAATGTCAATCATTCAAAAATCAATTATCAATATTGCGTAGAAAATCCTAAGAATTTTAGAAATTACGGTAAAGATTGTTGGGGTTTAACGGCTAGTTATACCAGAAATACTGATGGAAGTATTGGATATTCCGCTCATAAACCAGATAATGACACTGGTGTTATTTCGCCCACAGCGGCTATAAGTTCTATTCCTTACACACCTCAAGAATCTTTAAAAGCAATGCATTATTTTTATAAAAATAAAGATAAATTATTAGGGCCAGCCGGATTTTATGATGCGTTCAGTCCACAATACGATTTTTGGGTAGCGGAAGCCTATTTGGCCATTGACCAAGGACCACAAATCATTATGATAGAAAATTACAGAACAGGTTTGTTATGGAATTTGTTTATGCAAAATACCGATGTCAAAAATGGATTAAACAAATTGGGATTCAATTACCCGTAGTAGGGGCGAATCGAATTCGCCCAACAGGATATGGCCAAAAACAAATCGCATTCGCCCTGTATCACATTCACCCAAATCAGGGATTTATGGGTATGTTTTTGATCAAATTGGGATTGTTTTATCAGAATGCATCAAATAAAATGTAGAAAATCCATTGAATTTTTTTTAAATTTAAACTATAATTTAAAAACACAACATTATGAAAATCAAAAACTTATTTTTAATCAGCATATTGTTTCTAACAGCAAATCTTTATGCCCAACATAAACAATCATTTGTAAAAGAATATTTAGTGGAAGGAACTGATACGTTGAAATTAAGGGTGTTGTATCCTAAAGATTTCAAAAAAACCGAAAGTTATCCTTTGGTTGTTTTTCTTCATGGAGCAGGGGAAAGAGGAAATGATAATGAAAAGCAGTTGGTTCATGGAAGTCAATTATTTGTTGATTCAATTCAAAAATACCCGGCCATTGTAGTTTTTCCGCAATGTAAGGAGAATGATTATTGGGCTAATGCTGAAGTAGATAGAACAACGAAACCCATTACGTTGCAATTCCCTAAAGAGCGTAAACCTACAAAATCTATGCACTTGGTTGTTAGGTATTTAGATGAACTCGTAAAAAATAATTACGTTAATAAAAATCAAATTTACTTAGGTGGGCTCTCCATGGGCGGAATGGGTACTTTTGAATTATTGGGTAGAAAACCCCATATGTTCGCCGCAGCATTTGCTATTTGTGGAGGGGGAAATACAGAATTAGCCGAAAAATATGCTAAGAATACACCAATGTGGATATTTCACGGTGCGGAGGATGATGTTGTAGATCCGCGACTATCTGTTGAAATGGTATCGGCATTAATGAAATACGGTGCAAAACCAAATTTTAATTTATACAGAAATACAAATCATAACAGTTGGGATGCCGCCTTTGCTGAACCCGAATTATTATCTTGGCTGTTTTCAAATAAGAAAAAAAATTAATTAAAAGTTCAAAATTTAACATTCAATTTTATCATTCCCGCTAAGGCAGGTTAGTAGAAAAACCAATTTTGTCATTCCTGCAAAGGCAGGAAAAAAACTAAATAAACATGAATCAATTAAAATTACGAAACATTCTATTTCTGACCACTTTTTCTTTGTTTTTTATGTCCTGTCAAGGTCAAAAAGCAACTACTGCTGTTAAAACCAATTTATCAATAGACCAAAGAGTCGATTCTTTGATGAAATTGATGACCTTGGAAGAAAAAATAGGACAGCTTAACTTACCAAGTGCTGGTCAAATTACTACGGGTCAGGCTACGAATTCCGATATAGGCGGAAAAATAGAAAAAGGTCAGGTAGGTGGACTTTTTAATATAAAAACTGCAGAAAGCATTCGTGAAATACAACAAATTGCAGTTGAAAAAAGCCGATTGAAAATCCCGTTGCTTTTCGGAATGGACGTAATCCACGGCTATAAAACAACATTTCCTATTCCGTTGGGGCTTTCCGCTTCTTGGGATATGGATCTTATTGAAAAAACCGCGAGAACCGCCGCACAAGAAGCATCTGCCGATGGTATCAACTGGACGTTTTCACCTATGACGGATGTTTCTAGAGATCCGCGATGGGGAAGGATTTCCGAAGGATCCGGCGAAGATGTATATATTGGTAGCAGAATCGCTGAAGCCATGGTAAAAGGCTATCAAGGCAATGACTTGACCTTAAACAATACCATTATGGCCTGTGTAAAACACTTTGCACTGTACGGTGCCTCGGAAGCTGGAAGGGACTATAATACGGTTGATATGAGTAGAATTAGGATGTACAATGAGTATTTACCACCTTATAAAGCCGCGGTAGATGCCGGTGTAGGTACCGTAATGGCTTCTTTTAACGAAATTGATGGAGTTCCCGCCACGGGCAACAAATGGTTGTTAACGGATTTATTGAGAAAGGATTGGGGCTTTAAGGGTTTTGTAGTTACCGATTATACCGGAATTAACGAAATGATAGCCCATGGCATGGGAAATTTACAAGAGGTATCTGCCATGGCATTAAAAGCAGGTAGTGATATGGATATGGTCGGTGAGGGATTTTTAACCACTTTAAAAAAATCATTAGATGAAGGTAAGATCACTATGGAGGATATTGATAGCTCCGTAAGACTCATACTTACGGCCAAGTTTAAACTCGGTTTGTTTGAAGACCCTTACAGATATTGTGATCCAGAACGTGCAAAAAAGGAAGTTTTTACTACCGAAAATAGAGCTTTTGCAAGAAAAGCAGCAGCTGAATCCATGGTTTTGCTCAAAAATGAAAACAGCGTTTTGCCGCTAAAAAAATCAGGAACTATAGCACTGATTGGTCCTTTGTCTAATACAGCTGTTAATATGGCGGGTACATGGAGCGTAGCTACAGATCAACAAAATTCCATACCGTTATTGAAAGGCTTAGAGACTGTAATTGGCAACAAAGCAAAAATTCTTCATGCAAAGGGAAGTAATTTAGATTACGATTTAGAATACGAAAAACGTGTTACCACTTTTGGTAAAACCATTCCGCGGGACAATAGATCCGATAAAGAATTATTGGAAGAAGCCTTGGATGTGGCATCAAAATCGGATGTGATTATTGCTGCGTTAGGGGAAGGAGCCGAATCTAGTGGTGAGAGCAGCAGTGTAACCAATTTGCAGCTATCTCAAGTGCAAAAAGATTTGTTGAACGCCTTGTTAAAAACGGGTAAACCAGTTGTAATGGTATTGTTTACTGGAAGACCGTTGGCAATAGTAGAAGAGGATAAGAACGTTCCGGCAATTTTAAATGTCTGGTTTCCTGGAAGTGAGGCCGGCTTGGCCATTTCCGATGTTTTGTTTGGTGATGTAAATCCTTCCGGAAAATTAACCGCTACTTTTCCCATGAATGTTGGCCAAGTCCCAATTTTCTACAACCATAAAAAAACGGGGCGACCAATAAGTAATAAAGAAGGTAAGTTCGAAAAATTCAGAAGTAATTATCTAGATGTTCGTAACGAACCATTGTACCCTTTCGGTTATGGTTTAAGTTATACCACTTTTAAATATGGTAATTTGCAATTATCCGCTAAGGAAATTTCTTCTACCGATAAATTTACTGCTAGTGTAACCGTTACAAATACAGGAAATTATGATGGTTCAGAAGTAGTACAGCTTTATATACGTGATAAGGTTGGGAGTGTGACGCGTCCAGTAAAGGAATTGAAGGGGTTTCAAAAAATATTCCTTAAAAAAGGAGAAAGTAAAACGGTAACTTTTAACCTGTCCGTAGAGGATTTAAAATTCTATAATAGTGATTTAAACTATGTAGCAGAACCGGGCGAATTTGAGATTGGTATTGCTGGTACTTCTGATTTTGAATTTAAAGATAGTTTTGTGTTGAAATAGATTTTAGATATTATGGGACCTCACAGGTCTCTGAGACCTGTGAGGTCTATAAAATTTAAAAGTGTGACAAAAATAATATCAATAATAATTTTCCTAATCGTTTGTACAATAAATGCACAAACAAAAACAACCTATACTTATGCTATAAAAGATGGTGATTCTTTAAAACTAGACGTTTATACACCGAAAAATGTCAAACCTACTGACACCTTACCATCACTGTTATGGATGCACGGTGGTGGATTTGCTGGTGGAACAAGAGATAATCCCGCTGAACAAAAGCTCGCGGAATATGCTGCTCAAAACGGTTATATTGGTATTTCACTTTCTTATCGTTTAATGCGTAAAGGAAAACCTAGCGGATTTGGTTGCGAATGCCCCAAAGAAGAGAAACTAAATACATTTAAAGCAGCCGTTGAGGACTATATGGATGCTACTTTATTTGTTATAAATAACAAAGATAAATTGAATATCAATCCCAATAAAATAATAGCTGGAGGCAGTAGTGCTGGGGCAGAGGGTATTCTGAATGCTGTCTTTATGCGTGAACATTTTATAGATAATCTGGACAAATACAGATCCATAAAATTTGCGGGTGTTTTTTCGTTGGCAGGGGCAATGATAAATGCCGATTATATCACAAAAGAAAATGCAATTCCCACGGTATTGTTTCATGGTACTGACGATAATTTGGTTCCTTACGCAACAGCACCCCATCATTATTGTGATTCGGACAAGCCAGGGTATTTAATTCTGGACGGTTCGGCCACTATTGTTGAAAAATTAAATGAGTTGGAGGAATCTTATTATTTTTATTCGGTAAAAGGCGGAAAACACGAAATGTCGGGTGTTCCCTTTTATGATTTAGACAATGTATTCGAATTTTTTAATCAAACAATTTTGAGCAATAAAGTTGTGCAAACCAAAAAAATAATCAAAAAATAAATTATGCGTAACCTGTTGATTTTAATGTTTTTAATTGTATTTACTTCGTCTTGTGGTAAAGATAAAAAAAACAACAAACCACAAACGGACAAACTACAAAGACCTAATATCGTTTTTATTATGGCTGATGACCATGCCGAACAGGCCATAAGTGCTTACGGGCATCCTGTAAGTAAATTGGCACCAACCCCTAATATTGATAGAATTGCTGATGAAGGAGTCATATTTAAGAATAATTTCAATACCAATTCCATTTGTGGGCCGAGCAGGGCAGTAATCCTTACGGGAAAACACAGTCATATCAACGGATTTAAAATGAACGGAAATCGTTTTGATGGAGATCAAGTTACCTTACCAAAATTATTGCAAAAAGAAGGTTATCGAACCGCGTTGGTAGGTAAATGGCATTTACACGGCTATCCGCAAGGTTTTGATTATTGGAACATTATTCAAGATCAGGGCAATTATTACAATCCCAATTTTATACATGACGAAGATACTACCGTAATAGACGGTTATGCTACGGATATTATTACCGATTTGAGTATAAAGTGGTTGGAAGAAAATTCAAAAAAAGAGCAACCGTTTTTTATGATGGTTCACCACAAGGCTCCGCACAGAAACTGGATGCCCGCACCACGGCACATGAATTTGTACGATTCCGTAAAATTCCCCATGCCCGACAGTTATTTTTCCAAACACGAAGGACAAAAATCGGCACAATTACAACAACAGACCATTTATAAAGATATGTACGAAGGGCACGACCTTAAAATGACAAAGAAAAAGGGTTCGCCGGAATTGGCCCACAATCCTTGGAAAACCGATTTTGACAGGATGTCTCCCGAACAAAGAGCGGCTTGGGACAAAGCCTATCAGCTTAAAAATGATGCTTTTCACGATGCCAATTTAAGTGGCAAGGAACTGGCGGCATGGAAATACCAACGTTATATGCAAGAGTACTTGGCCACCGTAAAATCTGTAGATGAAGGTGTTGGCAAAATCTTGGATTATCTAGACGAACATAATCTTTCGGATAATACTATAGTGGTTTACACCTCAGATCAAGGGTTTTATCTTGGCGAAAAAGGTTTTTTTGATAAACGCTATATGTACGAAGAATCATTAGGAATGCCTTTGTTGATGAAATATCCAAAAGGCATCACGAAAGGAACAATTGTTGAAGCATTGACGCAAAACCTGGATTTTGCCCAAACTTTTTTAGATTATACTCAAGTTGAGATTCCAACTGATATGCAAGGAAAGTCGTTAAAACCGTTGTTGGATGGCAAGGTGAAGGATGCCGATTTTAGAGATGCTATTTATTATCATTATTACGATTTTCCAGCCTTTCATATGGTACACAAGCAGTACGGGGTTAGAACCGATCGCTATAAGCTCATACATTTTTATGACGATATTGATACTTGGGAATTGTACGATTTAAAAACAGATCCCACAGAGGAAAAAAACCAAATCGACAATCCCGATTATAAAGAAATTAAAGAAAATTTGTTGGTTACGCTGGATTCTTTGCAAAAAGCATATAAAGTAACTGATAACGATTTTAAAAGAGCTCCTGAAAAAGCTGTTGAACGTGCTTATAAACAGTTTGAGCGATTGAGGGGAAAAGAACCTAAGATTGATTTTTAATCATATTTATGTACATTAGGCGTCAGTAAAATTAACTAACATCAATTTATGTCCAACTATTGGAAAACCCTCAACTTGTTTTTTGTCCTGATTTCACTTGGGCTCACTGGATGTGTCGAACAACAAGATGTAACGAAAACATGGTATAAAGGCAATTTACACGCTCATTCGTATTGGAGCGATGGTGATGATTTTCCAGAAATGATAATGGATTGGTACAAAGCCAATGATTACGACTTTACGGTACTTTCCGATCATAATACGTTGAATGAAGGTGATAAGTGGATAACCATTTCCAATAAAAAATATCTACAACAAGGTTTTAAGAATTATTTATCGAAATATGGAGAAGATTGGTTAGAGCATCGTTTAGATAGTGTTGATAATATTCAAGTTAAGTTAAAAACGTATGCCGAATATAAATCGTTATTTGAGGATGAAAATTTTATAATGATTCCTTCTGAAGAGGTGACAACAGGCTTTGAAGGCAAACCCATCCATATTAATGCAACTAATATTCAAGAGAAAATAACTCCTCTTGATGGTACTTCAAAAGTTGATGTTATTCAAAAAAACATCAATGCTATTCTCGCTCAACGTAAAGAGTTCGAGGTACCCATAATGCCACATATCAACCATCCTAATTTTGGATTTGCTCTTACTGCAGATGATTTTGTGCAACTAAACAATGTGCAGTTTTTTGAAGTGTATAACGGTCATCCTGCTGTGTTTAACGAAGGGGATTCAACCCATTTAGGTACAGAGCAAATTTGGGATATTGTTAATACAGCCTATGCCCAACAAAATAAACCGTTGCTATATGGAATAGCCACGGACGATAGCCACCAATACCATCAATTCGGAAAAAAATATAGCAATGCCGGCAGGGGATGGGTTATGGTACAGGCGGACAGTTTACATGCTTCAAACATTATAACGGCTATGGAAATGGGCAATTTTTATGCATCCACAGGTGTTGTCTTGGAAGATATCAAATTCGAAAGCAATAATTTGACCGTTGAGGTAAAGCCAGAACCGAACGTGAATTATAAAATTGAATTTATCGGTGTTTCCAAGTCGGATAAAAAATCTAAAATCATTAAGTCTATTGATGGCACAAAAGCATCGTTAGATTTTAAGGACAGTTATTTATTTGTAAGGGCGAAAGTAATTTCCGATAAGACAAATAAAAACTTTTTTGATGAAAATGAATATGAAAAGGCTTGGATTCAGCCTGTAATGTTCAGATAAGAACACATTTGACCATTTGTTCCCTATAATGAGACAATTTTTAACCCTTATAGTTGGCAATAATTAACAATATTTGTAAATCAATTAACCTAATACTATTAATATTATGATTGGAATTATTTCATTTGTTGGCTTTACAGTTTTAGTTGCCGTTATTTCATACTATGCTACCAGAAAAACTGACGAAACATCTTCAGATGGCTACTTTTTAGGAGGTAGAAGTTTAACTGCCGGGGTAATTGCAGGATCTTTATTACTTACTAACTTATCAACAGAGCAAATTGTTGGGCTAAATGGGTCTTCATATGCAAGTGGTTTATCTGTAATGGTTTGGGAAACGTTGGCTGCTATTGCAATGATTGTTACCGCTTTGTTTTTGTTACCTAGGTATTTAAAGGATGGTTTAACCACAATACCGCAATTTTTGGCTAAACGATTTGATGTAACTACCAAAACTTTAACATCTGTATTGTTCTTAAGTGGTTACGCTGTCGTTTTGCTTCCCGTTATTTTATATTCAGGTTCTGTTGCCATTAGTGGAATGTTCAATATCCCCGAATTGTTAAATGTTTCGTACGAAACATCAATTTGGATATGTGTTTGGGGTATAGGTATCATTGGTTCTATATATGCCGTTTTCGGTGGTTTGAAAGCGGTTGCAGTTTCAGATTCCATTAATGCCGTAGGGTTGTTAATTGGTGGAATTTTAATTCCATTTTTTGGATTATCCTTAATAGGAGATGGTAATGTTTTAGATGGGATATCGACATTAATGGCCGAAAATCCCGATAAGTTTAAATCAATGGGAGGCCCTACGGATCCCGTACCTTTTTATACCATTTTTACAGGGATGATGTTGGTTCAGTTATTTTATTGGGGTACCAATCAACAAATTATTCAACGGGCATTAGCAGCTAAAAATTTAAAGGAAGGGCAAAAAGGACTTTTATTGGCTTCGTTTATTAAAATTCTAGGTCCTTTGATTGTTGTTTTGCCTGGTATTATTGCATACCATATATTTCAAGGTGGATTAGAGAGTGCAGATTTAGCTTATCCAATGCTAGTGAATAAGGTATTGCCGTTGCCTCTTGTTGGGTTTTTTGCAGCAGTTTTGTTTGGAGCCATATTAAGTTCGTTTAATTCTGTTCTAAACAGTTCAGTTACTTTATTTGGAATCGATGTTTATAAACAACATTTTAACAAAACAGCAAGCGAAAAAACTGTCGTAAAATATGGTAAATTATTCGGAATTGTGTTGGCAATAGCCTCTATGCTAATTGCCCCAATGCTTTTAGGGAAAGATAGTTTATTTGCCTATTTACAAGAAGTTAACGGTATTTACAGTATTCCTATTCTAACTATAATTGTGGTAGGGTACCTTACTAAATACGTACCTGCAATCGCAGCAAAAGTAGCACTTCTTTCTGGTTGTTTGCTTTATATCTGTAGCCAATTTTTCTTACAACCTTATTTTGTGGATAAAGCCATAGATAAAGCAGAAGCTTCGGGTATCACGGATGCGACTGAATTGGCTTTGGTAAAGGCTCAAGCATATCCACACTTTCTAGATGTGATGGCCATTTTGTTTGTTTTGAATGTAATTATTATGCTAATAGTCGGCAAAATCTATCCTGCCAAAGAGCCTTATGTACAAGCTTATACCAAACAAGTGGAAGTTACACCTTGGAAGTACGTTAAAATAGCTGGATTGGCAATTACTGCTATTGTTATTTTTATTTATGTGTATTTTGCTTAAAATATATATTACAAAATAGGACAGTTGAATGATGAAAATTGATCCCATTATAGCGGTAAAAAATGTTGAAGCAAGTTCTAAGTGGTATCAGACCATATTTGGATGTAAAAGCATGCATGGAGGAAAAGAATTCGATGTTTTGGTTTCTGAAGATAATGAAGTTTTGATTTGCCTTCATAAATGGGGAGCAGACAATCATCCGACAATGACAAATCCCAATATTGTTCCTGGAAATGGACTCATTATTTATTTTAGAACTGATAATATGGAACAAATAAGAGAAAACATCAAAAAAATGGGAAGTACCATTGAAGAAGATATTCATCTAAATCCAAACTCTAAGAAAAAGGAATTTTCACTTAGAGATTTAGATGGATACTATTTGACAATTACAGAATTTCATAACTATGAAGGATAATTAAAAAGACAAAAGCTATGCCTAAAATTTTATCCGTAAAACAACTTTATGAAGCAGATAAAACAACTGTTGAAAAACAGAAAATCAGTTTTATCGACTTGATGGAACATGTGGGAACGCTCTGTTTTCAATGGATTCATGCTCGGTTACAGGGTAGCCAAGTCAATATTCAGGTTTTTTGTGGAACAGGAAATAATGGAGGAGATGGATTGGTCATTGCAAGGCATTTAAAACAACATGGTTATAATGTAAAAACACATATTGTTAATTGTGGAAACGAACGCTCTGAGGTATTCTTAAAAAATTATGACAGATTAAAGGAAATCGGTGTTTGGGCAGAAATGATAACATGTGAAAGTGAACTGCCTCAAATTACTGAAAATGATATGATTGTGGATGCTATCTTTGGTTTGGGTTTAAGTAGGAAACCTGAAGATTTGATTAAAGAAGTTATACAACACATCAATGCTTCAAACGCTTATGTGCTTTCCATAGATTTTCCTTCGGGGTTATACGCTGAAAGGTCTGTAACCGATAAAGAAGCTGTTGTAAGGGCCTATCATACTTTAACCTTCCAAACCCCTAAATTAGCATTTTTGCTACCAGAAAATAAAGATTATTCCAAAACTTGGGATGTTTTGGATATAGGTTTGGATGCCGAATATATTTACAATGCCAAAACCGATAATTATTTTTTGGTTAAAGAAGATATAAAACCCATTTATCGTTTTAGGGAAAAATTTTCGCACAAAGGCGATTTCGGCCATTCTTTAATTATGGGCGGAAGTTTTGGAAAAATAGGTGCAGTCTCTCTATCCGCAAAAGCAACATTGGTAATAGGTAGTGGATTGGTAACGGCTTATATTCCTAAATGTGGTTATCAAGTTTTACAAACTTCCATTCCCGAAGTAATGGTAGAAACTGATGCTGAAAATGAATTACAAAATTTTAAATCAGAAGTTGAAGCAACCGTGATTGGAATAGGTATGGGGATGGGCACAAAGCCCGAAACTGCAAAGGGTTTAGGAAAGTTCTTAAAGATCAATAAAATTCCGCTAGTGTTGGATGCTGATGCAATTAATCTACTATCAAAAAATAAAGAACTGCTCAAATCATTGCCAGAAAACTCGGTTTTAACACCACACCCTAAAGAATTTGAGCGATTAGCGGGCAAATGGAAAGATGATTATGACAAATTAAAAAAATTAAGGACATTAAGTAAAAAGCATAAAATTATCATCGTTTTAAAAGGTGCTTTCACGGTAATTGCCCATGATGGTGAGCTATACTTTAATTCAACTGGAAATCCCGCCCTGGCAACAGCAGGAAGCGGAGATGTATTAACAGGAATTATTACCGGATTAATAGCTCAAAAATACCACCCTTTTGAAGCTGCTTTATTAGGGGTTTATCTTCATGGGAAAACGGCTGATTTAACAATGCAAACCAACGTTTACGAAACTTTTGTTGCATCTGACATAATTGCCAGTTTGCCCCATGCCTTTATGGATTTATTAAAAAAAGAACCGCCAATAGTTCAGCCAAAAGAAGAAGAGTCAGCAAAGAATAAAGAATCTAAAGATGATGACAGAAAGGAAATGTATATTTAATAAATTTACTTGTTGATAACTGCCCAATATTTTCTCTATAAAGATTGATTTATTTCAATATTTTTACCGCAAATTAAATGCTAACCTGCACTATTGCAGATAATAAAAAAATAATGTTGCCCTTTATCACTTCAGTAAAAGAAAAAGTAATATTTCTATATTTCCTAACACTATTTATTAGTTTTTCATCCATTGCCCAACGTCCTGTAGATTATGTTAACCCTTTTATAGGTACTTCCAATTTTGGAGCTACCAACCCAGGGGCAATTGCACCCAGAGGTATGGTGAGTGTGTCGCCTTTTAATGTGGCGGGTAAACAAAATAGTTTGGAAAAAGACAGTAGATGGTTATCTAACCCTTATGTGTACGAGAATGAATTTTTAACAGGATTTTCTCATGTAAATTTAAGTGGTGTTGGTTGTCCAGATTTGGGTGTTATTATTTCTATGCCCACCGTGGGTGAGTTGGAAATAGATCATTTAAAATATGGTACAACCTATAAAGATGAAATAGCCAAAGCAGGTTATTATAGCACTGTATTAGATGATTCCAAAATTAAAGTAGAGACCACTGCTACAACACGGTCGGGTATAAGTAGGTATTATTTCCCGGCTGGAAAAGCGAATGTTCTTATCAATTTAGGGTTGGGCTTAACAAATGAACAAGGCGGAATGATAAAGGCGGTTTCACCTACTGAAATAGAAGGGTTTAGAACTGTAGGTAGCTTTTGTTATTACAAACCAGAAGAAACTTATCCCGTATACTTTGTAGCAAAAGTTAATGTAAAAAGCGATGAGTTCGGTGTTTGGAAAAAACCAAGAAAAGAATCTGGTGTTGAAGCACAATGGATGGGATATAATGGAAAAGACAGGTTCTATAAAAATTATTATAAAGAGGTGGTTGGGGATAGTATTGGTGGTTATTTCTCCTACAATTTTGAAAAACCAACAAATGTTGAATTGAAAATTGGTGTTTCCTATGTAAGTATAGAAAATGCTAGAGAGAATTTAGAAAGAGAAACGGCCAACTCATCTTTTCTTGAAATTTATCATCAAACAGAATTAGAGTGGAACAATTTGCTTTCTAAAATTGAAGTTCAAGGTGGCACTAAAGATGACAAAACCGTCTTCTATACCGCATTATATCATACGCTAATTCATCCCAACACTTTAAATGACAGTAATGGCGAATACCCTAAAATGGGAACCAGAGAGACGTTAAAAACAAATGGTACGCGATTTACCGTATTTTCCTTTTGGGATACGTACAGAAATTTGCACTCTCTGATGTCACTCATATATCCTGAGCAACAGTTAAATATGGTCAACAGCATGCTCGATATCTATGACGAAAGTGGATGGTTACCAAAATGGGAATTAAACTCAACTGAAACGACAACTATGGTGGGCGATCCTGCTGGGATAGTTTTGGCAGATACCTACCTTCGGGGCATTCGCAATTTTGATGTTGAAAAAGCTTATGAGGCAATGGTAAAAAGTGCTGATCAAATTAATAATAATCCGTTACGACCAGGATTAAAAAATTATATTGAAAAAGGATATTTAACAACTTCTGATGCTGGCCCGGTATCAACTACACAAGAGTATAATATTTCGGATTTTGCCATAGCCCAATTAGCACAAGCTCTTGGTAAAAACGAAGATAAAATGAGATTTAGAGAGCGTTCCATTTCTTACAGAAATTTATATGACAAAGATTTTAAATTATTACGCCCTAAAAATGATGACGGTTCTTGGTATAGTCCGTTTGACCCTTTAGCAGGTGCAAACTTTACTAAAAACGTTGGTTTTATAGAAGGTAATTCTTGGCAATATACTTTTATGGTAAGCCATGATACGGAAGGGTTGATAAAATTAATGGGCGGGAAAAGAGCATTTACCAATCAATTACAAGAAGTTTTTGATAAAAAACACTTTGACATGGCTAACGAGCCAGATATTGCCTATCCTTATCTGTTCAACTATATTAAAGGGGAAGAATGGCGTACACAGAATATGGTTGATGTGTTGAGAAAATCATATTTTAAAAATTCACCCGATGGATTGCCCGGTAACGATGATACTGGAACAATGTCCGCATGGATTATTTATAGTATGATGGGTATTTATCCTGTCAGTCCTGCCGACCCTATATATACATTTAGCACTCCTGTTTTTGATAAAATAAAAATTGAGCTAGACCCCAACTATTACAGTGCTAGAGTATTGGTTATTGAAAAAGAAGGTAAAGGAAATATTAAAGAAATTTTACTGAACGGTGAAGAACATAAAAGTTTTTTTATAGACCACTCTGAATTGGTAAACGGATTTAGGTTAAAGTTTTTGTTGGAATAATTGTAAAAGTAAGGTAACTTCATTTCTGACAGAATTATTAGAATAATCAGGCTATTTACATGCTCGCAATTGCTGTTAGTCGATAAGATTCAATTTAAATCATCTTAAAATATATATTTGACTACCTATTGTGCATTTTGAATCAAAATAGTATCAAAGTGTCGGTTCGAGTGATTTTGAGGTACGAAAAATTGTATCGAGAACTAATTAACAGGCTTAAATTCTTATTCTCGATATAAATTTTACTCATTTCAATCGTAAAATCCACTCGAACTGACAGAATTTTATCAAAATGCACAACAAGTATTTGACTTTAAATTTTTAAGATGAAGTATTTAAAACTAGTTGCCATCCTTAGTGTTTTCTTAACGATCTTCCTTTCTTGTTCAAATGACAAACTGGATATAACAAAAAACGGCAAAACAAATTATGAAATTGTTTTTCTAGGGAAAGCAACCGAAAGGCAATACAAATCTGCTGAAATACTTAAAAAATATATAGATAAAATAAGTGGAGTTGATATAGCAATTGTAGATGATAATTCTCAAGGTGCTGATAATCATAAAATTTATGTAGGTAATATTAATGATGAAAAGTTAAAGCCCCATGAATTATCTATTCTATCAAAAGAGAAGAATATTTTTATAAATGGAGGTTCAGATCAGGCTCTGAAAAACGCAGTCTATATTTTTATAGAAGATTACTTAGGTGTTAAATGGTATTCTCCGACTGTAGAGAAAATCCCCTCCGAAAGAACAATTTCAATATCTAAAAACATTAGCTATAATTACGAGCCTGAAATTACAACAAGAACGGTACATTCTAGACTTTTTTACGAGAATCATGAATTTGCTGACAAACTAAAAGTAACTACAGAGGCTTTTCCTACCTATGTGCCTAATGCAAGAGTACACACGTTTCATAAATTTATTCCCGAAGAAAAGTTTTACAAACAACATCCTGAATATTTTGCTTTAAGAGGCGATAAAAGATTACCTACCCAATTATGTTTGACAAATGACGATGTTTATAATATCGTTAAAGACTCGGTAGCTTCTTTGTTTGCTAAAAATCCAACTGCAAATGTAGTCTCTGTAAGTCAGGACGACAACACACAATACTGTCAATGCGAGAATTGTGCAAAAATTGATTCAGCCGAGGGAAGCCCCTCAGGGTCAATGATACATTTTGTAAATAAAATCGCTGAAAATTTTCCAGAAAAACAAATCTCAACCTTAGCCTATCAGCACACCAGAAAACCTTGTAAAACAAAGCCTAAAGAAAATGTATTGATAACACTTTGCTCAATAGAATGCGATAGGAGTGCACCCATTACCGAAAAATGTAACGATTTTGCAAAGGATTTAGAAAGTTGGGGAAAATTGACCAATAATATACGTATTTGGGACTACACCACACAATTTACTAATTTTTTAGCACCATTCCCAAATATTAAGACGTTGCAACCTAATATTCAATTGTTCAGAGATAATAATGCAAAATGGATTTTTGAACAGCATAGTAGTCATCCTAGTGAATTATTTGAACTCCGTTCGTACATCACTGCAAAACTATTATGGAATCCTGATTTGGATGTTGAGGCTCTAATTACTGAGTTTACTTATGGCTATTATGAAGAGGCAGGAATCTATATCAAAAAATATGTCGATTTAATCCATGCCGAATTAAAAAAACACCCTGATTTCTTTTTGTTTCTTTATGGAGATCCTTCTCAGGCTTTTGACACTTATTTAAGCCCAGAATTATTAGCAACCTACAAAGGGTTTTTTGATAAAGCAGAAAAAGTTGTCGCTTCAAAACCAGAAGTGCTAAAAAGAGTAAAAGAAGCTCGGATAAGTACTGATTATGCTATTTTAGAAGCTGCTAAAAAGAATTTGACATCACAATTTTCATTGGTATCGCAAGATAACCCAAGTAGTGCCAATCCTTTTGTTCAAGAAAAATTAGAAAATTTCTATAAAACTGCTAAGGCTTCCGATATTACTTTGATGAACGAAATGGGCTTTACTGTTGAAGAGTATTACAATTCCTATAAGAAAACAATTGAAGTTGCCGTAAAACCAAATATTGCTAAAGGTAAAAAAGTAACCTTGATTACCCAACCTAAAAAATATGCCAATGAAGACCCTCAAACTTTAACCGATGGTGCATTGGGCGGTAATAATTTCTATGCCAACTGGTTGGGTTTTGAAGGTAATCACTTGGAAGCTGTAATAGATTTGGAAAAGCCACAACAAATTAGTTCTATTTCAACTGCGTTTTTACAAGTCACCAATCATGTTGTTTTCTATCCACTTAGCGTGAGTTATTATTCGTCTAATAACGGTGAAAATTATATAAAAATAGGTACAATTGTTAATAATGAACCCTTGACCAAAACAAGTAAAGTTAATGCCATAAAGTATTTTGATTTAAACTTTCCTAAAGTTTCTGCCCGGTATATAAAAATAATTGCAGAAAATATGAATAATGCCCCTTACTGGCACCATGCTGCGGGTTTGCCTTCCTGGATTTTTGCGGATGAGGTTATTGTGGAATAGATTAATATTCAATAAACTCCAAAATAACCAATATTGTGTCTTATTTATTAAAATGATGTATGAATCTTTTAAAAGGATAATTTATACTAAAAAATGTAAACTTTTATTAGTCGTAATAAATAATTGATACTTGCAATTTTAACATGAAAATTAACTGAATTGGTCAATAGAGTAAGTATTTTTTCAAAAAAGGATACTTTTAAGCAAAAAAAGTATTGACATTTGTGTATAACGAGGTATATTTTAGTAAAACCTTAACATAATTTTACGCCAAACTCAAAAACAAATATTTTATGAAACAAATTTTATTTAAAATGTTGTTTTTTGTTGGCATATTATGTTCGCATGCTGTGTTAGCACAATCAACAATTACAGGAACCGTTACTGACGCCGAAAGTGGTTCGCCATTGCCCGGTGTTAACGTTATTATTAAAGGTACATCAAAAGGAGTGTCTACAGATTTTGAT
The DNA here is from genome assembly GCF_034296135.1 of Aureibaculum koreense. NCBI lineage: Bacteria > Pseudomonadati > Bacteroidota > Flavobacteriia > Flavobacteriales > Flavobacteriaceae > Aureibaculum > Aureibaculum koreense. The sequence continues at coordinate 362,010 of NZ_JAXKVV010000002.1, read as the reverse complement.
GGTAAGTATTCAATTGATGTGGAAAATGGTGCCATATTGCAGTTTTCTTTTGTGGGCTACGTAAAACAAGAAATTTCAGTAAGTGGTAAAACTACAATTGATGTAGCGTTACAAGAAGATGCACAAGCATTGAATGAAGTTGTGGTAACTACTGCACTTGGTATTAAAAAGCAACCTAGAGAATTAGGGTATGCCGCTCAAAACATTAAGTCAGACGCTATTACGCTTTCTGTACCTGTAGATATAGCTCAAGGGTTACAGGGGAAAGTTGCGGGTCTTAATATAGATGCTTCCAATGGTTTATCAAATGCTTCTTCTCGTATTGTTATACGTGGTAACAACAGTTTATTTGGTAGAAACCAACCTTTAATTGTAATAGATGGTGCTATTGTTGAAAATAATGAATTAGTGCAAGGTAATGTTGGACAAGCTACGGATGTATATAGAGACTGGGGTAACTACCTAAGTTACCTAGATATGACTACAGTAGAAGATGTTACGGTACTAAAAGGACCAAATGCAGCTGCATTATATGGTGCCAGAGGTGCCAATGGTGTTATTTTGATAACCTCTAAAAAAGGGGAAAAAAGAAGTGGTTTAGGAATAGAGTATAGCTTATCTTCTAATTTTACCAATCCATCTCAATTTCAAGATGTTCAAAATGAATATGGAGGCGGCTTTAGAACTTCATTGTTTACCGCTAACCCTCAACTACCAAAAACTGCCGATGGGCAAAGTTTTCCTTCTATTTTATATCCTCAAGCTTGGAGTGGAAATCCTTACCCAGGATCAACTGGTATAGATTCATCGCATGGCGAAGTGCCAGGCGGTTACAATACTTGGGATATTTTTAGTTGGTTTGGTGCGGGTTCTTCTTGGGGACCTAAGCTAGATGGCACACAAGCACTATGGTGGGATGGCGAAACAAGAGCCTATTCTCCACAACCTAATAATAGAAAATACATGTACAAGCAAGGTGTTGAAACCATGCACAATGTATCCTTTGCTACAGCCAATGACTTTGGAAGCATTCGTTTAGGTGTTAACAGAAAAGATGGTGATGCCATTGTAGAAAACACCAACTATAACAGTACCAGTTTCTCATTAGGGTCACACGTAAATATTTCAAAAATACTAAGTGCGGATATCAATGCCAGTTACAATCAGAATTTCAGGTTAAATGCTCCTGAAATCGGTAACAACAATTCTTGGTCAAAATTTAATATTTATGGCATGTCACGTGAATATAGAGGATTGGAAAAAGATTTTTATGAAAGAGATGATCTGCACAGATCTAAATTTCAGTTCCCTGGATCTTATCCCCACGCGGAATATAGTAGAGATTTATTTTGGGATGTCTATAATAACAATAGCCGTTTATGGAGAGATGAATTCTTATCAACCATTAAGTTAAATGCGGAAATTACACCTTGGTTAAATGCGTTTGTTAGAACCTCGGTAGATTTAATTGGTACCAAGTTTGAAACCACCCACAAGACTACAACCCCTAATGGTTTAGGTGGTGGTAAATTTGAGAAAACGGTCAGTAAAGATAAAACGTATAATACAGATGTAATGGCAACATTGCATAAGGATGATTTCTTGACCGAAGGCTTTAACGCTAGTTTAACATTGGGCTATAATAATTTTTCCATTAATAATGCTGGTGTAAAAGGTATAAATATTGGCACCTTTAAAGTACCAGGCATTTATTCTTTATCAAACTGGGCGGATATAAGCAATACGGATCCTACCAATAGATCTAAACCGGAAACGAGATATCATGTTGAATCATTCTCATATATTGGGTTGTTGGATCTTTCTTATAAAAATTATCTGTTTTTACAGGTAACAGGAAGACAGGACACCAACTCTACCTTACCTGTAGATGACAATACTACGTTCTACCCGTCTATGAATGCTTCATTTGTTTTTTCTGAAGCATTGGATTTAGGTAATTTTGGAGATGTTTTAAATTACGGTCAATTGCGTTTTGCTTGGGGTAAAAGTGCGAACGCAACGGATCCTTATCAGTTAGATGCTACTTTTAATACGGGTATTTTTGGTGGAGCGACTACGATAACTTATCCTGAAACAGTACCTCCAGCTGAGTTGACCTTTCAAACATCGGAATCTAAAGAAATTGGATTGGCTTTAGGTTTTTTTAATAATCGTTTAAATTTCGATTTTACCTATTACGATATTTTGTCTGAACAACAGATTATGGATGCTGCCATTCCACTTTCATCTGGTGCTTCTAAAGTAAGATTCAACTCAGGTGTTTTAACAAATAAAGGTTTTGATTTTATAATTAATGCTGGCCTGTTTAGAACAGAAGATTTTTCTTGGGACTTAAGCGTAAACGGAAACAAGAACACCAATAAGGTAGTTTCCTTATCTGAGGGTGTAGAAGAAAAGCAAATAGCATCTGTTTTTGGTGCTAATGGAGCATTTATGAAAGTTAGTCCTGGAGATGAGTACGGCACTATTTACGGTACTGATTTTGAAAGAGATGCACAAGGTAGAAAACAAGTTACCAATATTTTAAATAAAGACGGTAGTGGTGAAGTTGTAGGAACACAATATGTGGTAACCAAAGATCCGGTAAAAATTGGTAATGCAGCACCAAAATTAAGAGGTGGTGTAGGTAACAATTTTAGGTATAAAAATTTCCGTTTATCAGCTTTGGTAGATTTTAAAATTGGTGGAGATATTTATTCTGTCGATCATGCAACCTCAATGGGTAGTGGTTTATCACCTACCACTCTTAAAGAAAGAAACGGTGGAGGGTTACCTTACACGTATCCTGATGGTACAACGGATAATGTAGGTATGATTATGGACGGTTTTAATATTGACGATAATCAAGAAAATACAAGAGTAATACACCCTGTTTACTATTATGGTATTACCTATGCAGGCTGGTCACATTTAAATAGACCCAGAAGTTTATCGGTATTTGAAAACACTTGGGTTAAATTGAGAGAAGTAAGTTTATCTTATCAAGTACCACAGACACTATTGGAAAAAACAAAGATTATAGATAATTTATCGATATCTTTAGTAGGTAGAAATTTATTCTATATTTATTCTAGTTTACCAGATAATTTAAATCCAGAAGCCATTAATGGTACGGGTAACGGACAGGGTTTACAGTGGTCTCAATTCCCGCAGATGAGAACATTTGGTTTTTCACTAAAAGCAGGATTTTAATCTAAAAATTAACAATATGAAAATTAACAATATAAAAAAAACGAGTATCAAATACTACACCTTGTTATTGTGTGTAGGTTTGTTGACCTTCACCTCATGTGATAAAGATTTTGGTGATATAAACAATGCCTGGGACAGTAATTTATATAAAGCAGAAATTCCTGGACTATTCAACCAATTAGTATCTTCTACGCTAAAAACGGGTCATGAACACAGAATACCGGTGGCATGGTTGTATCAATGGACACAACAAGCAGCAATGTATTCAGCTTCTGGATATCGTTTGGAAGATCATGTTACTCAACCTTGGGAAAATTATTATAGAAATAGAGCCAATTATTACGAACTGCAAAAATTAGTTGAAGAAAGTGATGACGCCGCTAAAATGACTAACGTATTGGCTATGGCAAAAACCATAATGGCATATAAGGCTGCAAAAAACGCATTGTTGTACGGAGATATGCCCTATACGGATGCAGGCAAGGCCTTTATAAGCACCTCGGATTTTAGACCAGTATATGAAAGTCAACAACTAGTATTGGAAACCGCCATTAATGATTTGACCGATGCCCTTGGTAGTTTGTCAACGAGTGCAGACCAGATTTCGCTAGGAGGGTTTGAAACCCTTTTTGGAAACGACGTTGACAAATGGAAAATATTTGCCAATTCGCTACGACTGAGATATGCCATGATGATTAGGGATAAGAATGAATCATTTGCCGATCCAATAATTGCTGATGCTCTCACAAAACCTTTATTGGCTGCCGAAGAAGCGTATGTATTAGATCCTGATGATATTGGTAAAGAAATAAACCGAGGGGGATTTTGGAGAGGAAATTCGTATATGAGAATGGGTTCTACTATGTGGGATGCTATGTCAAATACAAATGCGGTTGACGGATCAGGTATTTATGACTTAAGGACAAATATCTTTTTTGAACCTAACAAAGACGATGAATGGGTACCTTATCCACAAAATCCTGATAATACAACAGCTACTGTAACAGGTGATCCTTACCAAGAAGGTAGAACTACAGATAATTGGGATAATCAAGCTCAGCGTTCAAATTTTGCAAGTATCAATGTGTATTATGTTAATGATAGATTTATACCTGAAATATTAATTGCAGGTTCTGAAATAAGTTTCTTAAAAGCAGAAATCTACAATAGAGGTATAGGAGGTGTTGCAGCTGACCCTGCAATGGCCGAAACTTTTTATAACGAAGGTATTACGGCATCTGTTAATTATTGGTATAAAGTTGCAAATGAATCTGCTAATTGGACGGTTAACAAACCACCAGCTGCACCATCTGCTGCTGAATTAAATGGTATGTTAAACAATATTGAAGTGGCTTATAGTAATGATGCTGCAACAGCATTAGAACAAATTTATAAACAAAGCTGGATTGCCTTTTTTCATCAACCTTTTGAAGCTTGGAATTTGCAAAGAAGAACAGGTGGTGCTACACCGGGCGAACCCTTAGCGGCAACCAGTTTGGTGTTGGATTTTAATAGGTTAGTATATCCAGCTTCGGAAAGAGAAACCAATAGAGTAAATTGGGCTGCAGTCACCAATGGTGGAGATACGGACAAATCAACCACTAAAACTTGGTTCCAGCAATAGAAATTTAGTACATTGCTTTATAATATATACGGTAAAAAAATGAGGCTGTCTGAAAAGTCAAGACAGCCTCATTTTTTTGTATTACCCATATTTTATCATAACCTCTTAAAGAAAAAAAATATTTTATTGAGCATAAAATTAAAACCTTAACCGAATTGTCTAAGTTTTATACTCCATAATTATATTGGGCTTATTTATAATCTCTGTAAATCACTTCTTAAAAAAAATGTTAATTATTGTGTTAATTTATTAAAAACCATATTTTTGGGCAAAAAAAGTATTGTATTATGTATAAAATTAGGTTTTTTTCAAGAAAATATTAGTATATATTTAAATCAAAATTAAAAGCAAAGATATAATGCAAAATGTATTTTAAAGGCAAGAAAATCCTTATAGAAATAATTTGTTCGCTATTAGCGATGCTTTTCATATATGCTGCTGTAAGCAAAATTTTGGAGTATCAAGATTTTAAAGTTCAAATTGGAAAATCTCCGATGCTTACGGATTTTAGAAACTGGTTAGTTTGGTTTATACCAACTCTTGAAATCATTATATCGTTAATGTTGTTAATACCAAAATATAGATTGTTTGGACTTTATGCATATTTTAGTCTTATGACAATGTTTACAACGTATATAATACTTATAATGAATTTTTCTGAATTTATCCCGTGTTCCTGTGGCGGAATATTAGAAGACTTAGGTTGGGGTGAGCATCTTGTCTTTAATTTATTCTTCATATTAATCAATTTAGTTGCTATTGTTATTGGAACATCTCAAAGTAAAACAAATCTCATTAGTCAGACTTTAAAATATAATTAATAATTTCAGGGGAATCCGAAAACCTTCAAAAGAGTAGGAATAATTTAATCTAATAAAAATGAAAAAATCAAGAATTCTATTGGTATTGGCGGTAGTCGCTTTTGCTACTTTAAGTGCATTTGTATCTGTTCCAAACCAGAATGCTTCTCCAAATACAGAGATGGCATCAAATGTTGTTTATGTTAAAAATTTAGGGCAATGTGAAGTTTTAGGCACACTATATGGATGTACAACCACCCCTAGTACTTTTTTGTGTACCGTACCTCTTCCTGATTCAAACGGTGGTTGGATTGATGAACCCGTTTACAATGAAAATTGTGAGCCACTATATCGGAGATAAACACAATCGAAAAAACCAGAGAGGCAAATTATAGCCACTCTGGTTTTTTTTTATTATCTTTAAATCTACCAAAACTTGTGAACTTTAACCGCAAAACTACTTTCTTTCTGTTAATAAGCCTTATAATTGGTATTCTACCTCCGGTGGTATTATATGGTTTACTTATTAAAAAAAATAATCAAAAGAATGGTTTTGAGCGAAATTTCTTTATTGAGACTCCACTCACTTCTTCTTCCAAATTAGATTTAAAATATCCAGGATATTACATTTCGGGATATACCAATCATAATCTATTTTTAAACCATATTAAAGCTCCAGGGCATACTGTAATGTCAAACTTTTTACTTTCTGATACCATTCATTTAAATTTGGACATTTCTATATCTGAAGAAACATCAAACCAGATGAAATGGGGCCGGACCAAAGTGTCAATAGATTCACCGTATGTTTATATGGCTGATGGTTTTTCGGGCAATATACTTGTAGCATCATTATCAGATAAAAAAAGTAAAATAAATACATTTAAAAATTTATATTTTTCAGAATATGTTGCATTGACACCTTCTTTAACAAGTACCATTTTTAAGAGCTATGATTATGACTTAAAACAGAATATTATTGTCAAAAAAACAAAAGATACTGCTAACCTTCTAAAATTTATTTTAAAAAAACAGATAGACGGGCTGTTCTGTACAGATGGGGTACTATTACAAACGAAAGAAAAATCCAAAAGAGTAATTCACATATATAAATATAGAAATCAAATCGTCTCTTTAGACACCATGTTAAGGAAGGTATATACTTCAAAAACTATTGATACCGTTAGTTTTGCTAATATAGAAGTGTCGAATATTAAATCTGGAACACAACGAACCCTCAGTAAGAAACCACTGGTCGTAAACCGAAAAAGTTGTGTGTCTAACGACTATCTTTTTATAAATTTATCACTTAAAGCGGATAACGAGGAATCGAGTACCTTTAGTGAAAATACTGTTATTGATGTGTATTTTAATAATTCAGGTAAGTATATTTCAAGTTTCTATATTCCCAAATACGAAAATAAAAAATTTCAAGATTTCCAAGTAATCGGCAATACGCTTTGTGTACTTTATGATAGATATATAATGTCATATGCATTAAGTGATGTAGCAAAAAAAATCTTGGAGGTTCCATAAAAATCATTCCGCATTTTTCTATGTTTATTTTAATATTTTCCAGTTTCCATAAGCGAGTATTCAGTTTATTCCTTTATTTTTATTAACTTTATATAATGATTATACAACTCATTAGAATTCTAATATTTTACATATATTTTCTTTAGTTTCTGTACCATTTTTCGCAAGTGCATCGGTATATCCTCTAATTTACCTTAAAACCCACCTTCTTTTGCAGGTGATAATACTCTGACCGTTGTGCCAAATATTTGGATTTTGAGCAAATAAAATATAAGAAACTTAGCCATGTTGTTTGTATGTAAATATTGTATGTAATACGTTTTCTCTGCTAAAACTCCCAAAATAGTAAGTACAGCACTTCTTCTTATAGATGAATATCTTAAAAAAATGTTAATTATTGTGTTAATTTATTAAAAACCATATTTTTGGGCAAAAAAAGTATTGTATTATGTAAATTGTGTTGTGTAAATAGAACGTTAATTGTTTTAGTTTTGTTCATTAACTCAAAATAAATAGATATATGAAACAAATTTTATTTAAAATGCTGTTAGCTGTTATAGTATTGTGTTCTTACACAATGGTAGCACAAACAACAGTAACCGGAACTATTACCGATGCAACCGATGGGGCAACACTCCCTGGTGTAAACATCATAGAAAAGGGAACAAGAAATGGTGTATCATCGGACTTTGATGGTAATTATTCTATTAGGGTTCCTGATAATGCAACATTGGTATTTTCCTTTGTGGGCTATGGCACTCAAGAAATTGCTATAAATGGTAGAAGTAATATTGATGTTGTTATGTCTGAGTCTGCTGAAGCTATGGACGAGGTAGTAGTAACTGCATTAGGTATTGAAAGAGACGAAAAATCGCTTGGTTATGCCATTAGTAAAGTAAAAGCGGAAGATCTTGTGGTCGCAGGGGTATCTACAAACCCAGTTGTTAACTTATACGGAAAGGCATCTGGTGTTGGTATTACTAGTAATGCAGCTGGACCAACTGGAGCTGTTGATATTAAAATTAGAGGTGCAGCTGGTTTAGAAGCATCTGCTAATACTAGACCATTGTTTGTTGTAGATGGTATGCCAATTTATGATTCAGGGTCAAATATGAGCAATAGAGGTTTCGACCCTTTAAATTCATTTGATTATGGCTCAGGTATTAATGATATTAACCCAGAGGACATTGCTTCTATAGAAATATTAAAAGGTGCAAAAGCTTCTGTATTGTATGGTGGTGAAGGTGCTAACGGGGTAGTGTTGATTACTACAAAAAAAGGAAAGAGTACTCGAGGTTTGGGTATTACTGTCAATAGCCAATACACTTTTGAAAAGCCCAGATCATTTATCGATTTTCAGAATCAATATGGTACTGGCAGAAATCAATATGCTTATCAAGAAAATGCTGATACTGGGCAAAGACAGGTGGTATGGGATCGTTTTAATTTTGGGCCAAAATTTGATGGATCTCCAGTTGAGTTTTTAGATGGTAGCATTAGTCCTTATCAAGCATACCCTGATAATTACATAGATTTGTTTAGAACAGGTAGTAATGTTATTAATACCGTATCAATATCAGGAGGTGGGGATATAGGTAACATGAGATTATCTTATACCAATCAAGATTATCAAGGATTATCACCAAATAACTTTCAGAAAAAACATGTTTTTAATTTTAGCGGAGTATTAAATGCTTCTGATTTTGCTACTGTGGAAGTAAATACAAATCTTTATAAAATTAAAACGAAAAATAGACGTCAAAATTTAACGAACATAGTAGCTTGGGGTTTGAATAGAGATTATGATTTTAATGCAATCAAAGATTTATATAAAAATGATGATGGATCTAAATTTAATGCTGAAGATACTGGTTGGCCCGGACAGTTTGCACCAAGTTATTTAATGGATATTTTATGGGAACAATTAGAGAATAGTGATGTAGATGATAAATTTCACATGATTGGTTCTATTAAAGCTACACTGAATTTTACTGATAATTTATCATTTATTGGTCAAGCAGGTCTAGATTACACTGATATTGATTTTACTACAGAAAATCCAATTACAAGATTTGTGCCATCAAATGCAGGTGGTAGATATGCTTACGGACGTGATAATACGATGGTAGAAAATTATAGAGGTTTAATAAATTATGATTTTAGTGCATTAGATGACCGTTTAAAAGTTTTTGCCTTTGCTGGCGGAGAATATAAAAGAACAGGGTTTAAGAGTATAAACGTAGCTACTTTTGGTAACTTAAGATTTCCAAATTTTTGGTCATTGAATAATGAACAGGATTGGCCAGATGGAGGTAGCAGAGGCAGAGTAAGAGGACATACTTATGGCTCACAAGTGTTATATAGTGCTTTAGGATCTGCAACCATAGCTTGGGATGATTCTTTTTACTTAGAATTACAAGCTCGTAACGATTGGTCGTCAACTTTGCCTCCAGGAAATAATTCTTATTTTTATCCAGGTATTGGGTTTAGTTGGAACTTCACCAATACTTTTGATATTCCTTTCATGGAATTTGGAAAATTCAGAGCAGGTTGGGCCGATGTTGGTAGAGGTGCTCCGGGCAGTGTAACTGATTATTATGCCTTTAGGGGCTATAGTTTAGGTGGTGTGAACAACACAGATGCTTTAACAGCAGGTGCACCTGGAGATTTATTTTCTGGAGCACTTAAACCAGAGCGTAAACGTGAATTTGAGATAGGTTTTGATGCTAGATTCTTTAAGAACAGTCGTTTGGAAACCAGTTTCTCTTTCTACCATAATAATATTTATAATCAAATTATGGGTGTTCCTTTAACTTCTTCAACAGGGGCTTCTAATATTAGAATTAATGCGGGTAATGTAGCCAACTGGGGGTATGAGCTCTTAGTAAAAGCTGCTCCAATATCTAATGATAAATTTAGATGGGATATGACTTTTACTGCTGCTAAGCAACAATCTGAAGTTAAAAAACTTTATCCAGGTATTACACAAAAAACAACGGGTAATGTTGGCTTTAGTATTCAACAAATTGCTGAAGAAGGTAAACCATTTGGCGAATTGCATGCTTTTGACTATCTTAGAGACGACGAAGGCAATAGAGTTGTAGATGGTAACGGTTTTTATGTTGTTGATCAAAGTGAATTAAAAGCTGTAGCTAATACTACACCTGATGTATTTGGAGGATTTTTGACAGATGTGTATTTTAAAGGATTTAATTTTCACGTAGGGTTAGATTATAAGTTCGGTGCTACCATTTTCTCTAGATCTAATAACTATTATCTAGGAATGGGTATTACCAAAGAAACGTTGAAGTATCGTGATGAAGAAAATGGTGGTTTAGCTTATTATGTAAATGCAGATGGTGATAGAATTCCTTGGCAACATGATCAAGGTGCTCCGGCCGATGCAGATCAAGGTAGGGTTTACCATGATGGTGTAATTGTTCCAGGTGTGATTAATGTGGGTACAGCTGATAATCCTGTATATGAAACAAATAACAAAATTTTAAGTGCTCAAGAATATTATTCAAGATATTTGAATGATAATTCCTCTAATACACCTTATGGGCCGGATGCCTTAGATAAAAATGATTATATTAAATTACGTGAATTGGCGGTCAGTTATACATTGCCAAAAGATTTTATGAATAAATTTGGGATACAAAAAATGACACTCTCTTTAATGGCACGTAACTTATTTTATTTGTACAAATCTATCCCTAATATAGATCCGGAATCTACTTTAGGGACAGATTCATGGGTAGAGAATTCAGTTTATCCATCGGCAGTTTCAATTGGATTTGGACTTAATGTTAGCTTTTAATAAAAAAATAATATAAATATGAAAAAATTAATAATTTTAGTAATTTCAATACTAGTCTTTTCATCATGTCAAGATGTATTGGAAGAAGAATTTAAGAACCCTCACCAGTATGAGCCTAACCCTGATCAGTTAGCTTCTGGTATGTTTACCAATACGTTATTGCAATATAAATTCTACATTAAGGATTATGGAGAGTTATGGTGGCAATTGAGTGGTAACGGAATGCCAAGTTATGCACAAATTTCAACCCGGTACATTACACCGCGATATTCTTGGTTTATTGATTACGATGATTTGACAAATGGAAACGGTTTCAGCCAAAGTGGTTTTAATTGGTTCAACGATTATTATTTAAGAATGCGAAATTGGGGTTTAATCCAAGACGTTTTAACTCCTTTAGAAGGTCAAGATTATGATGATAGTGTTATTTACTTCAAATTGTTAACTATTATCAAAGATTGGGCTACACTTAGAAATGTAGATCTATACAATTCTATTCCATATTTTAATGCCTTCAAAGGGACCCAAGGTGAATTCTTTACCGAATATGATGATCCGAAAGAGATATATGTTTCTGTATTAGAAGATTTGAAAACTATTGCTGGTGAATTGCCAGGTATTTATTCTAAAATGAGTCCTGATGCTCAAGCACTGTTGGTAACACAAGATATTGCTCTACAGGGCGATATAAGCAAGTGGGTTCAATATACCAATGCGTTACGTTTAAGGTTTGCTGTTAAACTATCTGGAGTCGATGAAGCTACTGCAAAAAGCCATATTGCTGAAGCAATACAAAATTTGCCTACAGAGGATCTATCTTTTGATTTGCCTCATATTGATGCCGCTGCTGCATTACCTGGAGGTGGAACTTGGCAACGTGGTTTATTTGAAAGACCATTTGTAACATTTATACCTAATGTGATTTTGAACAGAATGAATTTTCATAATTTAGAATATGAGGAGGATATTGACGATCCAAGATTGCCCGTAATTGCATTACCTACTAAACATAACGATTATAGAGGGGTTAGCATGGATGCAGATGCACAAACACCTATATATAATGGTGGAGAAAGATATTATCCTTGGGCTGATGATTTAGAAACATCATCAGAAAATAATGCTAAATCTATGTATAGTCACGTTACCCTAACGCATAATAATTTACCTGCAGATATGTTCACCTTAGGTGAAATTGATTTATTATTGGCAGAAGTAGCTGCCAAAAACTTAGCTACTACAGGTAAAACAGCAGGAGAGCATATTGAAGACGCCATTGTACATTCTACAAATTATTGGTATTATTTAAACTCTTTAAGTCAGTATGGTGCAGACTTTACTGGAGATTGGGCTGATTTAATTCGTCCTGATAAACCTAGTGATGCCGTAATTACTTCTTATGCAGAAAAGGTGAAAAATGCTTTTAATGCTGTAGGTGGTATAGATAACCAAATGGAGATTTTAATGCAACAAAAGTATATACATTTAAATATGCTGCGTCCAATTGAATTATGGAGTGAATTAAGACGTACCAGACACCCAAAACTTGAACCTATGACTTTTCAAGGAAAAGTTATGAAACCAGTTCCGGAGCGTTTAATGTATCCTTCGTCAGAGTTATCTACAAATGCTGACGCATTTTTAAAGGTAATTGACCAAAACAACTTTACATCCCCAATTTTTTGGCGTACGGATGCGAGTTCATATTATAGAGATGATTATATAACTTTTAAAACAGGATTATTACCTGATTTTAATTAAATATCTACAGAATAAGTTAAGAATTATTTGAGTTAGTATTAGAAAAGAGTCTGAGCAATCAGGCTCTTTTTTTTGCAAAAATACTTGGATAATTTCTTGCAAAATTTCGAGATTATATTTGTAATATTTCGCAATTTCAAGTAATTATAATTTTTGAGCAAAAAAAATATTATAATGTGATTAAAATAAAGTAGTTTTTATTATTATTTTAACATACTTTTAAAACTCACTTATATATAAATTTAAATCGTTAATTATGAAAACAAAAAGAATGAATTCAAAATTATCTACCATCTTCGCTAATTTTATGTTAGTATTTGTCCTTTGCCTTGGGGCACAGTCCTCATTTAGTTTGGAAAACTATAGTGAAAATAAATCCAAGGAAATCAAATTTTCGCCAGAAGACGAAATAAACGAACTTATGAAAAAAGCTATAAAGAGTCCAATTTTTAATGAATTGTATGAGTATCATCTCAAAATGTTTCTTTGGAATCTTAAATTAGATCCAAAACAAAAACAACTACTATCTAAAACTTATATTGAAGATAACGCTGACTCGATTTATTCTGCGGAAAGTTTTGGTTTTGAAAATTCTCAGGATTTTACAAATTACTTAGAATTATCTCAAAGGTTTAAAGCAAAATTTAAGTTGGGTGGAATGGATGAAGATTTAAAGAATGAATTTCTTATGAAAATCCGTATGTATCAGTTGGAAAAGATACTAAATGATGATCGCGTTAAAGGGGAACTATTAGCCAATAAAAAACTTGCCACATACGTCAAAAATATGATGAATGAAGAAGTAATTGATTCTAAAAAAGTATTCACTTTTAGTTGTTACAAATGTGCCTATGATTACCATGCTTGTCTTCAACCAATCCAGTCACATATGACTATATCAAATACTGTACCTGAAAGATGGAATATTGAAATAAGTAGTACGTATGTTACTGAGGTTTTAATGTACAATCCTCCCTTTATTTCTTCTGACTATACTGAAGAATTATGTCTTAATATTTTTAAAAACTGCATGGAAGAATGTGATCCTAATTGGGGAAATTAACTATTAATTTACCTAAATTTTGCTAATATAAATATTCAAAATTATCAAATGCTATAATACTTGAAAGAGTCTGAGCAATCAGGCTCTTTTTTATGAAATAACAGTACTAATTAAATAAAATTCTAAATTATTTTCATTATAGCAGTTCATAAGCTAAAGAATGTCGCTCGTCGAAATTATAGTTGAATTAATGGTTTTTTTATACATTTGTGTATAATATTAACTCAAATAATTAAATTATGATTCAAAAAGCAATGAAACTGTTGCTTGTTGTTTGCGTACTCGGTTTTCAAGCTATGTTCGCCCAAACAACTGTAACAGGAACTATTACTGATGCTACGGACGGAGCTACGCTTCCAGGAGTAAACATCATAGAAAAAGGAACTTCTAACGGTGTAACCTCAGATTTTGAGGGTAATTACAGTATAGAAGTTTCGGAAGGTGCAGTATTACAATTTTCTTTTATTGGTTATACCGCCCAAGAAATTGCGGTAAATGGACAAACAACAATTAATGTAGTTTTAGCGGAAAGTGCCGAAGCCCTTGATGAAGTTGTGGTAACAGCATTGGGCATCTCAAGAGAGAAAAAGGCCTTAGGCTATGCTATTTCCGAATTGAGCAGTGAAGACTTAAATGTTGCAAAAGAGCCTAATGTGGTAAACTCATTATCGGGTAAAGTTGCCGGGGTTGTATTAACACAATCTACTTCTGGTCCAGCTGGTGGTACACGTGTGGTAATACGTGGTAACAATTCAATTACGGGCAATAACCAGCCATTATATGTGGTTGACGGTGTACCCATTGACAATTCAGGTATAGGTTCTGCCGCTGGTAACGGAGGTGGAGAATTTTCAAGATCAGATTACGGTACGGGAGTATCGGATATTAATCCTGAAGATATTGAGACTATGTCGGTTTTAAAGGGGCCTAACGCTGCTGCACTTTATGGTTCACGTGCTAGTAATGGTGTTATACTTATTACGACTAAGAAAGGAAAAATGAATCAAGGGCTAGGCGTAACCATTTCTTCAAGTGCTACTTTTGAAAACCCATTATTATTGCCAGAATATCAAAATGAATATGGCAGGGGTAGTAACGGTAATTTTCCTCAAATACCACCTGGTGGCACATTAGAAGAACAATTAGCCGCTGTTAAGAGCAATTCATCTTGGGGTCCAAAGTTTGACGGCTCTCAGCAATTGTATTATAATGGAGAAACCAGAGCTTATTCTGCACAACCTGACAACGTAAAAGATTTTTTCAGAACAGGATCAACTTTAACGAATTCAATTACCTTAAGTGGAGGTGGTGAAAAATCTTCTGTATTATTTTCTTATACACATACAAAAGCGGGTGCTATATTACCTAATTCAGATGTTAGAAGACACAACTTCAATTTAAGAGGTTTTTCCAATTTAACGGATAAATTAACCTTAGATGCTAAGGTTACATATTTCCAGCAAGATGCCAATAATCGGGCTGTTCAAGGTACAGAAGGTATTATGGCTTATGTGTATGGTATGCCTAGGAATATTGATATAAAAGACTTGGAAAAATTTCAAGATATTGAAAATCCAGTCAATCCTGACAGACCTTACGACGTGATAACTTGGAGTTCTGCCGGAGGTAACCCATATTGGATTTTAAACCATGATGTTAATGAGGACACCAGAACTCGTGTTAATGGCTTTGCTAAAGTTAATTATGAATTTACTGAATATCTTTCAGCATTTGCAAGGGTAGGTACGGATGTTGTTAAGCATGATACCTATGGTGTAAGCCAATGGGGGCATCATTTCCAACCGAAAGGATCTTTGGGAATTAGTGAAAATAATATTGCCGAAACCAATGCAGACTTTTTGTTTGTATTTAACAAAGATTTGACGGATAAATTTAACTTATCGGCTAATTTTGGTGGTAACCATTCGTATAGAACAAGAAAAAATATAGGAATCAACGGGAGGGATTTTAAAATTCCTACCAGGGTTACAGTATCAAATTTAGTGGATCCGCAACAATCCTACACACCACTTCAGGAAAAGAAAGTTAATTCCTTGTACGGTTCGGCTTCGTTTGCCTATGATAACTTTTTATATTTAGACTAAACAGGAAGAAATGACTGGTCTTCTACATTGTCAGCTGATAACAGATCTTATTTTTATCCATCTGCAAGTTTAAGTTTTATACCTAGTCAAGCATTTGATTTTTCTGATTCATCGGTCAACTTTTTAAAGTTCCGTACAAGCTGGGCACAAGTTGGTAACGATACTGGAGTTTATCAATTAACCGAAACTTTTAATTTGGCAGCTAACGGTTATTTAGACCTTGTACAAATTTCTAGACCTTCGGTAAAAGCAAACCCAGATTTAAAACCTGAGTCTGTTACTTCAGCTGAAGTTGGTTTGGAATTTAAAATGTTTGGTAGTCGTTTCTACGGAGATTTTTCTTACTACAGTATTAATATTGAAGACTTAATTTTTGATGTACCAGTACCCGCTTCAACTGGTTACGATAGGTTTAGGGAAAATGTAGGGGAATTAACGAATAAGGGTTTTGAATTATTGTTAGGGGGTATTCCTGTAAAAACAGATGATTTTAGTTGGGACATTTCTGCTAATATTTCTAAAAATGACAATAAATTGGTATCTTTGATAGATGACCTTGAAAATTTTGGATTTGCAGGTACCAATGGTGGCGATGTTGCGGTTAGGGCCACAGTAGGCGGAGGCTATGGTGATATTTATGGTAGAACTTGGAAGAGAGTACCTGAAGATGGAGGTGCAGATGCTGGAAAAATTTTGCTAAACAGTGAAGGAAGACCTCAAGCAGAAAGTGAGCTGTCTAAGTTAGGTAACTATCAACCTGATTATGTAGGTGGTATTACCAATAATATTAACTATAAAAATTTTGGTTTACGTTTTTTAATCGATTTTAGAATTGGAGGTCAAGTATATTCTGGTACCGATGCAGCTTTAGATGGTTCTGGAACATCAGTAAGAACCTTGAAGTATAGAGAAGATGGCGTAGTTGTTGATGGGGTTATTCAAAATGATCCTGACGATCCAAGTGCAGGTTACACACAAAACACTACAAATATTACAGGTCAACAATATTGGGGTTCTGTAAGTGGTATCGCAGAAAACTATATTTATGATCAAACTAACTTTAGAATGCGTGAAGTAGCGTTGACATACAGAATTCCAAATAAAATGTTGGAAAACGCTTTTGTAAAAAGTGCTTCTATTAGTTTAACAGGTAGAAATTTATTCTTTATTTCTAAGAAAATAGATAATTTCGATCCGGAATCAAGTTATTCGACGAGTAACTTCTCACAAGGTTTGTTATTTTACAACCTACCAACAACGAGAAGTATAGGTTTAAATTTAAATATTAAATTTTAAAAAATATGAAATGAGTCATAACTAATCTTAAAACCTATAAGATGTATGTCTGGCGAATTCCATATTATAAATTAAATCAAATAAAATATTATCAGATGAAAACGAATATTGTTAAATTATGTTTGCTTGTTTTTGTCGGTACATTAATTTCTTGTACCGGTGATTTCGATGAGATCAATCAAAACCCAAATGGGTTTACCGCAGAGGATGTGAGTGCTAAATTTTTTATCACAGAGCCACAATTTAATTTGTATGGTCCCAACCGCTTTCCATATTGGAGAGCACAGTTGATTCATACCGACCGTTATGCAGGTCATTTTACTTTCGGACATAGTGGTTCATGGTGGAATGATGGATTGGGCTATAGTTATAATTCAGGATACACAAATGCCTCGTGGGGATGGTTGTCGGGAGCTTTTGGAAGTATAGATAATTTTCTAAAACTTACCCAACCTGATGGAGAATTTGATAACGAGTATATGTACGCCGTTGGAATTATAACCAAATCGCTTTATTATCAGATGTTTACTGATACTTTTGGAATGATCCCCTACAGTGAAGCTGGTGTTGAAGGTATAGTAACGCCAAAATATGATGCACAAAAAGATATCTATAAGGGTATTATTGCTGATTTAGATGCCGCAATGGCAACAATTGGTGATGCCGAGAGAACAGGTACAGGAATCAATGACCTGGCAGAAAATGACCTCTATTGTGGTGGTGATTTGCAAAAATGGAAAAAACTGGCAAATACACTAAAATTAAGAATAGGCATGAGGGCTCTTGGTGCTCCTGGAGATGATTTTGCTGCCAATGCCATTAGTCAAGCTTTGGGGGCGGATTTATTAGATGACGCATCAGGCAGTGTGTTGATGAAAAAAGATGAAAAAATTAGCCAATGGGGCAGTGCTGCTTATGGTGATGTCTGGCATAACTTTGGTGGTTTAGGTTCTAAATGGACCGTGGGTAAAACTTTGATTGATCACCTAAGAAATTACAATGACCCTAGATTGGCGGTGTTTGCTAAACCTGTTGAAGGTGGTGAAGTGACTATTACTAAACCAGATAGCGGAGAACCAGCAGATAATTTTTGGGTACGTGCAGATTTTTTATCAAGTGTCTTTGATGCAGCAGGTGCGACTTATACTAGGACTGATGCGGCAGATAAAGTTACTTTTAACGTAGCTGCTGGTCAGTACATTGGTCAACCCACACGATTAAGAGGGGAAATGTCTTCTTTTGCCAATTTCAAATTTTTCTCAACCCCTTCCGATTTGGTGATCAGAGCTAAAAATGCAGGTTCCATGTATCCTGAAATTGTTTTAACTAGTGCAGAGGCTTATTTTTTACAGGCAGAAGCAGCAGTAAGAGGAATGGGTACTGGTGATGCTCAAGAAATGTTGGCAAAAGGAATTAAAGAAGCTATGAAAGTCTGGGGTATATCTGGCGGTGATGCAGATGCATATATTGCACAATCTGCTATTGCCGATATTTCTTCAGGGACTATGGAGCAAAAGTTAGAGAAAATTGCAATCCAGAGATGGTTAAATACCTATACTGATGGTTTTGAAGGTTGGGCTGTTGTTCGTGACACTGGTTATCCATCAGAATTGGCTACTGGTGTTAACAACCAAACAATATTCGCTGATGGAGATTTGGCAGGTAAATATCCACAAAGGTTGCGTTATGGAACTGGTGAGCAGACGAGTAATGAGGCAAATTATAATGCCGCTGTTGCAGCTCAAGGTGAAGATGTTCAAGCTACTAAATTGTGGTATGCTAAACAATAATAATTGATAATTAAAATATTAATAAAAGAGGGCTAGTGGCCCTCTTTTTTATTTAATTGATGCCCCGTTCCGAAATGGCTGATGCATAAAAATTGAATCAATTAAATAATGTTGCCCGTAGTCTAAAATTCGTCATTAGTCGAAATTTTCTAGCAATATAAGACTATTTTTAATTATATTTCGGTCATATAAACTCAAATTAATAAATTATGATTCAAAAATTTAGGTATTTACTTACGTTAGTAGCGTTACTTTTTATACAAGGGGTAATAGCACAAACGATTACTGGTACGGTATCAGATGAAGCCGGTGTTCCAATTCCAGGAGCAAATGTCATCGAAAAAGGAACAACCAACGGAACAACCACAGATTTTGATGGAAAATACAGTATAGAGGTCTCTGAAGGGGCAACTTTACAATTTTCTATGATTGGTTATTCCGAAAAAGAAGTTGTGGTGGGTAATCAAACCACAATTAATGTTTCTTTATCGGAAGGAGAACAACTAGATGAAGTTGTAGTTACTGCCTTAGGTATAAAACGAGCGGAAAAAACGTTAGCTTATGCCCAGCAAACTGTAGGTGGAGAGGAACTTACAAATTCTAGAGATGTTAACTTTGTTAATAGTATTTCTGGTAAAGCTGCAGGTGTAGAAATTAGAAAAAGTAGTTCAGGACCAGGAGGTTCTACCAAAATTCAAATTAGAGGTAGTAAATCTTTAAGTGGAGACAGTTCACCTTTATTTGTAATTGATGGTATTCCAATGGTAAACAATAGAGGAAGCCAACCAGGCATTTGGGATGGTGTTGACCAAGGGGATGGTTTATCTCAATTAAACCCGGATGATATTGAAAGTATGAGTATCCTAAAAGGTGCAAATGCAGCAATACTATATGGTAGTCAAGGTGCCAACGGGGTTGTAGTAATTACAACCAAAAGTGGTAAAGCAGGTACTACTGTTGTTAAAGTAAATTCTGGTATTACTTTTGAGAGTATTATTGAATTACCAGACCTACAGTACAGATATGGTAGTGAAGGTGGTAGTAAAGAAAACTGGTCAACGACTAGAGGAGATTATGACAGTAGTTATGTAGATGACTGGTTTGAAACTGGAGCAAATTATTTTAATTCGGTTTCAGTAAGTGGTGGTAATGATAAAACGCAAGCTTATTTCTCTTATGCCAATACCACGGCATCAGGTATAACACCGCTTAATGATTATGGTAAGAATAACCTTTCATTTAAGCAATCCACTAAATTGTTTAAGGATAAAGTAAAAGTTACTTCTAATATTATTTTAGCACAAGAAAAAACAGATAATAGAAACCGTGCAGGGTATTATAATAATCCGTTAACTGGATTATATTGGTTTCCTAGAGATAGAAATATTGATGATTTTAGAGGCGAAAATTATAGAATCTTTAATACCGATAGAAATGTTTATGAACAAAACTGGTTTGTAGTTGATCACCATCAAACAAATCCGTATTGGTTATTAAATGAAGAATCTCAAGAGGATAAAACCAAAAGAGTTATTGGAAGTTTAAATTTAGACTATACTATTACAGAGCAATTAACTTTTCAACTTAGAGGTAATGTTGATTATGCTGTAAAAGAATTTGAAACAAAACGTCATGGTGGTGGTAATACAACAACAGTTGCTGCCAATGGAAACTGGATATATGAAAGGTATAGTGACACCAGTACTTATTTAGATGGTATTTTAAGTTACAACAATAATTTTGGTGATTTTTCGCTTACAGCTTTAGCTGGAGCTACCTATCAGAATACTAATTATGGTGATGGTGTGGGAGTATACCCAGGTGCGGCTCAAGATCAATTGCTGTACGCAAATGAGTTTTACTTCGAAAATTTAACGGATGTAATTCAAGTAAGATCTAACTTAAATAACAGTAAAACGAGTCAGGTTGAAAAACAATCGGTATTTGGTAATGCAACTATTGGCTTCAAAGAAATGTTATTTTTAG
The DNA here is from genome assembly GCF_034296135.1 of Aureibaculum koreense. Taxonomy (NCBI): domain Bacteria; kingdom Pseudomonadati; phylum Bacteroidota; class Flavobacteriia; order Flavobacteriales; family Flavobacteriaceae; genus Aureibaculum; species Aureibaculum koreense. The sequence continues at coordinate 341,016 of NZ_JAXKVV010000002.1, read as the reverse complement.
ACCTTGCTGGTAGAAATGACTGGGCATCGACATTAGCATTAACGGGTAATGACTCTTATTTTTACCCATCGGTTGGATTGACAGCAATTTTAAGCGAAATGTTTGAAATGGGAGATGCAATTAGTTTTGCAAAGATTAGAGGTACCTATGCTAAAATTGGTAATGAAGTACCGTATAACAGAATTTTCCCAAGACATACAATTAATGCAGATGGGTCGGTTGGATTTAATACTGTAAAACCATTTACAGATGCTAAACCGGAAATTATTACCACATCAGAGGTTGGATTTGATGTACGATTCTTTCAAAGTAGGTTAGGAATTGACTTTACCTATTACAATATAAATAGTCAAGATCAATTTATCCAGATAAACGAACCGATAGAAGATTTTACTTCCTTCTTTGTAAATGCAGGTGAAATTACTAATAAAGGGGTTGAATTGACGTTAACAGGTAAACCAATTGCGACTGAAGATTTATCTTGGAATACAGCCATTAATTATTCTAAAAACAAGAATAAAATTGTTGAATTACATCCTAGTGTTGAACAAATTGGCCAGGGTGGTTCCGAAGGTTTTAGATATACATTAATTGAAGGAGGAGCTATTAGTGATTTATATGCCTTTAAATTTTTAAGAGATGATGAAGGCAGAATCATTCTAGACGACGACGACGGAAGACCAAGAAAAACGGCAACACGAGAACTTATTGGTAATGCTGAACCTGACTATGCTATAGGTTGGAGTAATACCGTTAACTATAAGAACTGGGCATTGAACATGCAGATTAACGGTAAGTTCGGTGGTTATACAGTGAGCCAAACAGAGGCTCTATTTGATGGTAACGGTGTTTCAGAAAGATCTGCCGCTGCAAGGGATAGAGGATTCGAAACCATTAATGCAGTACAAAATGGTGTAGCTGTAACTCAAATTGATCCTTTTACGTACTATGATGCCATAGGCGGTAGAAATGGTATAAATGAGGCTCATATTTATGACAGAACAAGTATTAGATTAGCTCAATTATCTTTATCTTACAATTTTAATGTAGAAAGTGTTGATTGGCTTAAAAATGCTTCCTTGTCTTTTATAGGAAATAACCTTTTCTTTTTTCATAAGGATGCACCATATGACCCTGAATTATCTCAAAGTACAGGTAGAAACGAACCTGGCTCGGATAATTACAATTTACCATCGACAAGAACGTATGGTTTAAACTTAAGTTTAACATTTTAAGAAAATAAGATATGAAAAAAATAATATATATATTTTTAACAGCACTTTTATTTAATATGGGTGCATGTACGGGTGATTTTGAGGAGATAAATGAGAATCCTTATCAAATAACCGACGAATCATTGACACAAGATTTTAACAATGTGGGTGCATTTTATCCACCAATGTTAAAGAACTTATTTGGTCACCAAATTGAGCATAACTTATCTCATGATTCTTGGGTTAGGCATTTAGCAACTCCAACCCCTTTTACTAGTGGTATAAATAATACTACTTATTATATACGTTGGAACACCTATTGGAATAGAATTTATGGTCAAATTATGTCTCCTTCTGCCCAAGTTATAAAAGTAGCAGAAGCTGAGGGTTATCCTGTTTTTGTGGAGTGGGCAAAATTAATTCGTATAATGGGAATGCATAGATTAACAGCATACCATGGTCCGGTCATATTTACAAAATTTGGTCAAGAACCTGCTAAGTACGATTCTGAGCCAGATTTGTATAACGCATTCTTTACGCAGTTAGATGAAATCCAAGCTGTTTTTAATGCCAATACCGATTATGTTGGACTTTCAAAATTTGATGCTACTTATAAAGGAAACATTGGTCAATGGAATAAATTTATCAACAGTCTGCGTTTGCGTTTGGCAATACGTATTTCAAAAGTAAATCCAGCATTGGCTAAAACTCAAGGAGAAAAAGCCTTAAGTGAACCAGGAGGTTTAATTGAGACTAATGGTGATAATTGTATGATTTCATTGTATGGAGCTGTTTTTCCTCCTGTAACTATTAGTTTTGGTTGGGGGGATACTAGAATGAGTGCTTCTATGGAATCTATTTTAATAGGTTATAAAGACCCAAGAGTTGCTAAGTTTTTTGATCCTGCCACTGATGATACTTTATATCCTGATCACCCAGATTATCCTTATAAAGGAATAAGAAATGGTGCATTATTGGTTGCAAAAGGGGATAGATTGAGCTATTCAAATATCAGTTCAGACTTTAAAGAAGTAACGAACAGACGATTTTTTACGGCAGCAGAAACAATGTTTTTAAAGGCTGAAGCTGCTCTAAGAGGTTGGGCTGGTGCAGGTGATGCAAAAGAGAATTATGAATCTGGTGTAAATTTATCATTTGCTGATTGGGGAGCTGGTAGTCCTGCAGCTTATTTGACGGACAATACCAGTTTACCACTAGATTATAATGATCCTAAAGCCGATCCAGGACCTGTTAATGATTTTGTAAGCAGAATTACAAATACTGTTGCTTGGGATGATGGAGCAAGTGATGAACTTAAACTGGAAAAAATAATTACCCAAAAATGGATTGATTCTTATACAAACTCAATTGAACCATGGGTAGATCACCGTAGAACTGGATATCCAAAATTGCCTTACAATTATAAAAACGATAGTAATGCAGATTGGGGTGTAATACCAGCAAATGATTTCTTAAGAAGACAAGTTTTCTTAACCAGCCAGAGAGAAAATAATGCTGCTTCAGTTGCTGAAGCTACTGGTTTTCTTGGTGGTCCCGATGAAATTGGAACACGCCTTTGGTGGGATACTGGAGGACCAAATTTTTAATTGAATCATTAATTTAACATAAAAAAGAGTTGTTTTTGGTCTCAAAAACAACTCTTTTTTTTATTTTGCAAAATAATCGGGATAAAACCATAATAAAAAGTAAATGACTCATATATATAAGATTACTATATCATGCCTTTTCATAATTTTACTTGTAGGTTGTAAAAAAAACCAAAATAACAGTAATGTTTTTGAATCTGATAGCGAAAAGAGAAACACACTATTTTCATTAGTATCTACTGATGATTCTGATTTAATTTTTGAAAACACGGTAACGCAGACCAGAGAGAACAATCACATGATTAATTCTCAATTTATTTCTGGGGGTGGCGTCGCTGTTGGCGATATTAATAATGACGGATTGGATGATATCTATTTTACCGGAAATCAAGTGAGGGACAAATTATTTTTAAACAATGGAAATTTAAAATTTGAAGATATTTCTGATAAAGCGGGTATAACAAAAGATAATAATTGGTCAACTGGGGTAACTTTTGTAGATATTGACAACGATGGTGACCAAGATATTTATGTTTGTAGGTTTACCTATCTGGAAAATGAAAAAAGTCCAAATCAGTTATATATAAATAATGGAGATGAGAGATTTACTGAGCAAGCTACTACCTTTGGGTTAGATGATAAAGGTTTTTCAATTCAAGCTACTTTTTTCGATTTTGACAATGATGGTCTGTTAGATGTCTATATAGTTAATCAACCGCCAAGCATTCCCAATATTGGAGATAAGCTAAATATAAATCAATTTTCAGATATTGTTTTTAGCGATAGATTATATAAAAACTTAGGAAACGGAAAATTTTTTGATTATACCGAAAAAGCAAATCTCAGAAATTTTGGCTTCGGATTATCGGCAACCACTGGAGATTTTAATAATGATGGATGGCAAGACATTTATGTTTCTAATGATTTTGATGTGGCAGATCATATTTATATAAATCAGCAAGATGGAACTTTTAAAGATGAAGTACATAAAGCCGCAAAGCATATTTCAAACTTTAGTATGGGCAACGACATCGCCGATTACGATAACGATGGGAATTTAGATGTTATGGTGGTTGATATGGTTGCGGAAGATAATAAACGCATTAAAACCAATATGAGCGGTATGAATCCAGAGCAGTTTTGGGCCATTGTTAATAAAGGCGGCCATTACCAATACATGTTTAATACTTTACAAAGAAATAATGGCAATGGAACATTTAGCGAATTGGGGCAATTGGCTGGTGTTACCAGTACAGATTGGAGTTGGGCACCTCTATTGGCCGATTTTGATAATGACGGTTTTAAAGACCTTTTTGTTACAAACGGAGTGGTAAGTAATAACCGTTATAGTGATTTAACGACTAAATATGATAAAAGAGTTGATAGTTTAAATAGAGTAGCTCAACAAAAAGGAATAAATCCGAATAGTTTGATTGATGTAATGGATTTTGTTCATATGGCTCCCACAGATAAATTACCTAATTATATATTTAAAAATAATGGAGATCTTACTTTTAGTAACAAGGTGAAAGATTGGGGTATGGATGCTGCAACGCTCTCAAATGGAGCTGCTTATGCCGATTTTGACTTAGATGGCGATTTAGACTTGGTTGTAAATAATATTAACGAAATGGCATCACTCTATAAAAATACAACCACTGAAAAGAAATTAGGAAATTATATTCGATTTAAGTTTGATTCAGATAAAAACGATCCCATTTACGGAACAAAAATAACATTATATAAAAACGATTCCTTATTGCAAATTGCTCAATTGACAAATTCACGCGGATTTATGTCCAAAAGCGAAGATGTAATTCATTTTGGTATTGGAAATAAAGATAAAATAGACAAAGCGGTTATTCAATGGAATGATGGAACAGTTTCCACACTTTCTAATTTGGAGATTAACAAATTGCATGAATTAAAGTTGAGTGCATTGGAGAAAGAAACAATTGCCAAAACAACGGAAAAACCTGCTTATTTTCGAGATGTAGCCCAGTTGCTAAATTTAAGTCAAGTTGTGCACGTAGAAAATGAATATGATGATTATGCCCATGAAGTCTTATTACCTCACAAAATGTCACAGTTTGGACCATCTATTGCCGTTGGCGATGTAAATGGAGATAAAAAAGAAGATTTCTTTTTAGGTGGAGCAGCAGGCTTTTCGGGGAAGCTTTATCTACAAAATAGCAACGGTACTTTTGATGAAATTACGGATGGAGCTTGGTCTCAAGATAAAGCAAGTGAAGATATGGGAATCGCCTTAATTGATGTTGACAATGATAAAGATTTAGACTTATTTGTGGTAAGTGGAGGGAATGAATTTTCTGAAGGAGATATCAATTTGCAAGACAGATTGTATATTAATAATGGCAAAGGCAAATTTGCGAAGAGCAACGGATTACCAAAATATTTGACTAGCGGTTCTTGCGTTCTGCCTTTCGATTATGACAAAGATGGAGATTTAGATCTTTTTGTAGGTGGGCGATTGACCCCACAAAAATATCCACATGCCACCGATAGCCATTTACTGGAAAATGTTGGTGGAAAATTTATCGATGCAACAGATAAAAAAGCTCCCGAAATGAAAAACTTGGGAATGGTTACCGCCGCAAGCTGGACAGATTATAACAATGATGGTTTGCAAGATTTGATCGTGGTAGGAGAGTGGATGCCCGTAACCATGTTCTTACAATCAGAAAAAGGGACATTTAAAAAAGAGACTATACCAAATAGCGAAGGTTGGTATTACGAAGTTAAAACCGCTGATATGGATAATGATGGGGATTCTGATATTATTGTAGGTAATCTAGGACTCAATTATAAATATAAAGCAAACGAGAAAGAACCTTTTGAGGTCTATAGCTATGATTTTGATAGTAACGGCAGTTTGGATATTGTGCTGAGCTATTATGAACACGGAGTTGCTTTTCCGTTAAGGGGAAAAAGTTGTTCTACACAACAAATACCGTCTTTAAAGGAAAAATTCCCTACTTATGAAGAATTTGGAAGCTCTAATTTAGAAAATATTTATGGAAATTCGTTGGCAGAGGCTTTGAATTTAAAAGCAAAAACCTTCGCTTCTTCATATATAGAGAACAATGGAAAAGGAAATTACTCTTTAAAACCGTTACCTTCACTAGCACAAGTATCTTCAGTAAATAGTATTTTAATAGATGATTTTGATTCTGACGGGCATAAAGATTTACTTATTTCAGGCAACTTATTTGTTTCGGAGATAGAAACTCCCCGCAACGATGCTAGTATTGGTTTACTTTTGACTGGAGATGGAAAAGGTAATTTTTTACCAATTCCTACAACTAAAAGTGGATTTTATGCACCATACGATGCTAAAGACATGAAAACAATTAAGGTGGGTAACAAAAGCGTCATTTTGGTAGCGAATAATAATAATTTTCTTCAAGCAATAGAATTTATAAAATCTAAACCAAAAAAAGATAAGAAAATAGCTTTATTAAAATAGTTGAAGACATTTAATGTCTAATTTCTAATTCAGAAGGGGGCTATATTGTTAGAGAATGTTTATTACTTCTTTAAAATATACCCTTGCAAGTCAATTTCAATCTCAAATGGATTTAAAATTTTATCCGTTAAAATGCTGATTGTTCTTCTATTGAGAGAAATGTTTCCGTCTAGTTCTTGTTCAATATTCCACTTTTTCCAATTGGTTTTTATAGAATTAATAGAATAATCAGGGTTTATCCTTTTAATAACATCCTGTATAAATTTCAACGTAATTCCCTTACCGGAAGCTGGAATTTTATCTACATTATAACAAGGTTTAAGCCCATTGATCCATTCAACTTCAGAAACAGTTCTTTCAGGATAAAACCATGTTTCATTTGCCCATTTGTAGGGTACGCCAACCCCTTTTAAAATTCCCATTGCACCAATACGTTGCATGGAGGCAAAAGCTTTGTCGGATGGTTTTGTGTCTATAAAGGGCATAATATATGCTCCGTTTTTTAACAGAGAATTTTGGACTTGGCGTACAGAAATTTCATTAGGATTCTTATTTTCTTTTACCGAAATTGCTGCTAATACTCCTGCCGCTTGACCAATACCCAAAACCACAGGTTGCAATCTAGTAGTACCATTAACAATGTTTGATACGCTTATGTTTTTTTCAGCTACGATAAAATTGTCAATATTTTTTGGAATCAAACTTCCTAAAGGGATGTTGTAACTTGGCACTCTAATATTTATAAAATCTATTTCAGGGGCATCAAGATTTTTTTTGTGATGATGGTCAATCGGATAGTCGCCCACAACAACACCTGTTTTATATAAATTATATTCATAAGGTTTTTCCAAATGGTTTACCGTTAAAAACACTTCGCCTCTTACACGTCTCGCTTCTCTGTCATAAGGTATAAAAGGAAGCATGTCCTTTGTATCGAACTCATCGGATAATCTCAAGTTTTTAAAACCCAGTTGGTTTTGGATATAATAGACAAATCCTAAGGTAAAATTTTTGGCTTCTTTAAGTTTGGCTTCTCTTTCGGTTACAGATAATTCTGGCCAATTTAAATAAAAATCATTACCACAATTGGGCCAATTAATCATATATTTATGACCGCTTTTACCTTCATTTTTCTGGGCTAGCCGTGTCGGTAATTTGGCATAATTCAACATTTGCTGACAATCGGTAACTGCACCAAACATTTCGTCTTCTTCACTTTTGCATGCACATTCAAAATCTTTGGGGTTATATGCCTCAGGTTTTTTAACCAAGCCTTTTTTATTGCGACTATTCCCAACATCTTCCAATATGGCCACATAGGTTAAATCTTGAACGATATTATTGGCTTTTTCAGGAGCATATTTTTCATTGGTATCACTTTTGGCATCCATTCCCAGTCGGAAATCTGCTCCCACTAATGGCAATAATTCGCCAATTTCTGTTGCATCAATTAACAGTTTAGCTTTAACGGTTTTTAATTTTCTTTTTTGTTTATAGGTAACCAACCAATGGTCATTTTCTTTGGTTATGGCTTTGTATTCTGCATTAAAGGCAATACTCAAGTTTTCTAGTTGAGCCATTTCTTGTAAAATACTATTCCCAACAGAAGGCTCAAACAAGGTATGGCTTACCCATCCTGTGGAAAGCTTATCAGTACCACCGTAATAATCATATAATTTTTGTCTGAACTCTCCCCAAATACCAGAAGGCATATTGTGATTACCATCAATAGCAGAAACCCCTGCGGAGGTAAGCATACCCCCCAGCCATGGGGTTGATTCTATTATTAATACTTTTACATCCATCCTAGCAACCTGAATGGCTGCTGAAGTACCACCTGCACCGCCACCGATAATTAGAATGTCAACTTCTTCTTGTGCCTGAATGGAGTAGCAACCTAATGTTAAAAGTAAAAGGCAAGTAGTCTTTTTAAGATATGCTCTGAAATTCATGATGCTAAAAATTTTAAAATTTTGGATATTTTTTTCTAAAAAACCAATGATGTAGTTTTAATCCTTCATAAAATGAAAAGACTTCGCCATTCAAACCGCTCTTTCTATTGGCTTTTATCATTCGTTTTAAGAATTTTTTGGAGGGCGTTTAATCATCTACTTTTTATATAACACAAGATATAAATTTAAATTGGCATCTAAATTACCGGCATAAGCCCAAAGCTAAAACTCCAATAACGTAAAATAATGCAATGGCAATACTTGAGGAGATAAACTCATCAAACATAGTTTGAATTAAAAGCCAACTTTAAATATTTTCAAGTATAATTATTTTGTTAAGAGCAAAGGAAATTAAGCCAAAATATAAGAATATTAAAATGTTTATCTAAAAAACATGCCATATCTTTAGGAAATATCATAAAAAATGATGTTTAATGCTTCAAAACCGTCATTGGTCGAAATCTTTATTAAGAGTATTTAAAGTTATATATTTTTATAAAATCAACTAAACTTAATATTTTATAGGGAAATAGCAAAAATAATAAGTTGAGTAATTTGAATTAGTATTAAAAAGGGTTAGAGAAGTCTAACTCTTTTTTTATTGAAGCTTATTTGTCAAAATAATTTGAAGTTTTTGTAACATTTGCTAATTGCTTGTCAATTAACGATTGTAATTCTTTTACAATTTCTGGATTATCATCAGAAACATCATGGTTTTCAGAGGGATCAATATTCACATTAAATAACAGCGGTAGCTTCCCATCAAAATAATCTTTTCCTGTTTGGCTATGTGTTTTAATATGAAATTTCCATGCCCCTTTACGTACTGCATACAATTCATTTTGCAGTCCGTAAAAAAAGAAAGGTTTATCATCATTCAACTTGGTATTTGAATTTGAGAAAAGCTCAATAAGATTATTACCATCCATGTTATGATTTTCGGGCAACTCAACGCCTCCCAGACTTAGTGATGTTGCGTAAATATCTCGCACCGTACTTATAGTGGTATTTAGGTTTGGTTTAGCTTTTCCTGGCCAGTATATAATTCCAGGTACTCGCATACCGCCTTCCCAAGTACTACCTTTACCATCTCTAAACAATCCAGAGGAACCACCTTTTAAACCTTTGATAATCCAAGGGCCATTATCGCTTGCAAAAAAGACAACAGTATTTTTATCTAAATTTAATTTTTCTAATGTACTGATAATTTGGCCTACGCTCCAATCAATTTCTTCAATCACATCACCATATTCTCCACGTTCTGAGGTATTTTTAAATTCTTTTCCAGGATACAAAGGAACATGTGGCATAGCATAAGGCAAATAGACAAAGAACTTATTTTCTTTGTTTTTTTCGATGAACTCAATAGCCTTATTAGTGTATAATTTAGTAAGTTTTGTTTGGTCAGGATTTAATTCTAACGTATCATTATTATGAAATAGGGGAATATCAGGCCATTTTGGAGGAATCATGTCATTACTGTAAGGCAGCCCAATATATTCATCAAACCCATTCTGTATTGGTAAATACTCCATTTTTGTAGATCCCAAATGCCACTTACCGAACATTGCCGTTTTATAACCCACGGACTTAAGCCCTTCAGCTAGAGTTAATTCTTTGGGATGAATACCACGTTCGGATTTTGGGTAAAGCACCCAATCAAATCCGGACTTTATCGGATATTTTCCAGTCAATAAAGAATAACGGCTTGCAGTACAAGCTGGCGAACCTGAATAAAAGTTGGTCAGCTTAATACCATTATTGGCAATTCTGTCAATATTTGGTGTTTTTATTGTGGGATGACCGTTGCCGCTCACATCACCATAACCCATATCATCTGGAAATAGAACGATAATGTTTGGGGTATCGATATGTTGTGAAACATTCTTAACATCTGGACTCTTACTACTTATAAACGTAAATGCAATGAGGATATTTATAACTAAAATTTTGTTGGGCATGGTTTTGTTTATTTAATGTTTTTTATATGTTCGTTGGCGATGTTTCTCGATATCCGCAAAAAGGCGGATAAGCTAAACGATTAAAGATTCTACTGTAAGTTTGAGTGATGCTTCTCGATACATTTTCTTCTCCGCTGTCGCTTCAAAGAAAATACTCGAAGTGACAAACGTTAGTTTATTTTGAACTTAGTAATTTTTGTACCTCAGGATAATTATCATCCGTATCTCCATAAAGTTCTCTTTGTTTTTGCAGTTCTATTTTCATTTCGGCGATAATTTCCGCATACGCTTCGTCATTATAAGCATTTCGGTTTTCTTTAGGGTCTTTTTCCAGATCGTAAAATTCCCATGCAGGTTCTGTGGTTTCTTTTGAAACTCCCGTCATATTAAGAGGCTGACCATAAAAAAGAGCTAATTTGTAACGCTCATTTCTAATTCCAAAATGGCTTGGCCTTATAGGGTAGTGTTGCCAATACCTATAATATGCTGTTTTACGCCAATCTTTTGGACTATTGCCTTTTAGGTTTTCCCTAAAGCTTTTTCCTTGAAAAGACGAAGGCAGTTTTACATTGGCATAATCTGCAAATAGTGATGCGAAATCAATGTTTAGAATAATATCGTCGATGCGTTTTCCAGCGGGAATCTCTTTCGGGTATCTAATTACAAAAGGCATACGAAGAGATTCTTCGTATATTAATCTTTTGTCAAAAAAGCCATGTTCGCCCAAAAAATAACCTTGATCTGCGGTATAAATAACTATAGTGTTTTCCGCCAAACCTGATTTTTCCAAATAATTGAGCAATCTGCCTATATTATCATCAATAGCTGCCCCCGAACGCATAAAGTCTTTTACTAATTTCTGATAGGTATGTTTTCTGGCGGCGATGCTGTCCATGCCCACTGTACTGAATGGTAAGCCTGGATATTCACACCACCAAGATTCAGGATCTTTTGTGGCTTGTTTCCAGCGAAAAGCCAAATTGTCCAAACTTTGACCTTCAAAACTTCTGCCCGTAGTTTCCTTTCCAAAATCTAATAGGGATTCAGGTTCCGGTATGGTTTCGTTTTTATATAAATCGGCATATCTTTCAGGAAAATCAAAAGGTTCATGAGTAGCTTTAAAGTGTGTCATCAGCATAAAAGGTTTACTTTTATCAATGGTATCTAACCATTTCATGGACAAATCAGTAACCACATCTGTAGAAAATCCTTTGTGTACGTCCCATTCCTCAGGCTTTTTATGAAAATTATCTTTGGTTCTTAATATAGGGTCCCAATAACGTCCTTGGTCATGCAGCACGTTGTAATAATCAAATCCTGAGGGTTCTTTTTTCAAATGCCATTTACCGATTACGGCGGTTTGATAACCGTTTTCTCTTAAGATTTTAGCAATGTTCAAACTATCGGGATTTAGGGCATCACTTAAAGTATAAACGCCGTTTTTATTGCTATAGCTACCTGTTAATATGGAAGCTCTACTAGGCACACAGATTGAATTTGTACAAAAACTATTGTTAAGTACCGTACCTTCATCTGCCAAACGAGAAATATTCGGAGCTTTAACATGGTTTTTGAGAACGCCACCATAAATTCCCCATGCCTGAGAGGTATGGTCGTCAGACATGATAAATAAAATGTTGGGGCGGATTGGTTTTTCTGTTTGTGGTTTGTTGTTCTTCTGTTTGTTGTTGCAGGAAAATAGAAAAACTGTTAATAAAATTGCAATAATAGAGCTAAAATGTTTCATATTTGAAGTACTTTATTTCAAGAATTTTTATGCGTTTAATGCTCCCCTTCCTTCGGAGGGGGCTGGGGGGAGGCCTCTATCTCATCAATAAACATCCAAGCATTACTGCCAGCCCCTTCATGGTCTGGTGGACAAACACCTATATTTTTAATATTAATTTTTAAATATCTGGTTGTTAATGATTTTTCTAAACTGAATTTCCCTTTAAAGGTGTTGTCGTTTAATTTTTCATTTTCGTCTATCATCATATAGGGTTTACTAAAATCTTTGCCGTTTGGTGAAACGCTTACAGAAACCTGTTTTGGTTTAAAAATCCAATTGCCTAGGTTTTGTAGATAGCCACAAGATATTTTATTTATGTTTTGCTCTTTTTTCAGGTCGATAATAAATTCCAAATCTTTTCCTTCCTGACCAATCCATTGTCCTGAACTAAAATCAAGATACCCTCTTTTTCCATCGGTTAACACCTCAATATTTTTGTAGTTGGGATGTAAGGGTAAACTACTTACTATAGAAGCATCAATAGCTAAATGGTCTAATTTCTTTACCTTTTTAGGTACATCATCTGCATTTCCATATTCCCAATTAACAAATTGTTTGGTTAAGCGTTCGACTATTTCTGGGTGTTTAGATGCCAGATTTGTCATTTCGGAAACATCTTCGTCCAAATTAGATAAAAACAGAGCATCTTGTTCTAAATCCAATTCCCCTTTGTGAGAGGTATCTTTTGGATATCCAATCAATTTCCATTTACCATCTCTTACAACCCATTGGTTTCCATATTTCCAAAACGCAGAAGTTCTAGGCGATTTCTCTTCCGTATTTATTAACATAGAAGATAAATCGATTCCGTCAATTGGTATTTTATTACTTTTTAATCCACATAGTTTTGTCAATGTTGGCATCCAATCGGTATTCAGTAAAAATTCATTGTTCACTTTATTCTCTGGTAGATTATTTTTCCAGCTTATAATTGTCGGTAATCGTATTCCGCCCTCGAACAAACTGCTTTTAGCACCACGATAAGAGCCAGAACTACCACCGCCATTAAAAGCACGGACTTCGGTGGAATAGCCATTGTCCGATTGATAAACTATAATAGTATCGTCTCGCAAACCTAATTTTTCCAGTTGATCAATCAGCATTCCAATTCGCTCGTCAATAGTTGAAATAAACGCTCCATAATCCGATCTTGGAAAAGGCACACCCATTTCCTGATAATACTTCCGCCATTTTTCTGTAGGTTGATATGGATAATGTGGCATATTAATGGCATAAAATAAAAAGAATGGATCTTTTTGATTTTTATCGATAAAAGCATCTACTTTTTCAGCCATTAAATCGGGAAAATATTTTCCATTGTGGTAAACTTCTTTATCGTTCTCATGTAAATCATGAATATTAGGGCCTTCCCAAAAGAAAAAATGGGAATAATTATCAATACAGCCACGTAAATGACCGAAGAGATAGTCAAAGCCTTGGTTGTTGGGGCTACTTTCTTTGCTCATTCCTAAATGCCATTTACCGACTAGTGCCGTTTTATAACCATTGTCCTTAAATAATTCTGCCATAGTATATTGTTCATCTGGTAAACCATCGGTAGCACTTGTGCTTGCCGAAGTATTGCCTGGAACACCAGCCCTTTGCGGATAATTTCCCGTTAACAATGCTGCTCTTGAAGGTGCACAGACAGGAGCGGCAACATAGGCTTGGGTAAATCGGATACCATTTTCTGCCAGTTTATCTATGTTTGGCGTATAAATATCATCAGCTCCATAACAACCCAAATCGCCCGCACCTTGGTCATCGGTATAGATTACAATTACATTCGGTTTACCATTATCTTGAGCCTGTAAGTAATTGCATCCTAGAAAGAAAAGTAAAAAATAGTAGGTTAGTTTATGCATTTTGGGAATCTAGTTTTTTAATGTTTTCTAAAATAAATATAAATTTAAAAAATGAAGTGTTTTTTAGACAAGAGCTTTTCAAATTTAGATAAACTGCATAAATATAAACATTCAATTAACAATTTAAGTTATATGTCTTTAATAATTTTAGAATTGTTAAGATTGAATTATATTTAACCATTGTTTAATAATCCGCATAGATATGTCAAGATTTAGTATTACAAAAATGCTTTCTTTATTATTGTTTTTGAGTATAATCTCATGTAAAGAGAAAGAAGTAAAAGAAGAAAAACAACAACCCAACATAATAGTTATATATGCAGATGATTTGGGTTTTGGTGATGTAAGTGCTTACGGAAGTACCGTTTTACAAACACCAAATATTGACCGAATTGCCAATGAGGGCATCAAATTTATGAATGGCTATGCCGCTTCGCCCACTTGCACACCAAGCAGGTATGCTTTATTGTCGGGCAATTATCCGTTTAAAAAAGGAAATGCAAGGGTACTGCCCGGAAATGCCCCTTTAATTTTTGATACAAGCAAACAAACGCTACCATCCATGTTAAGAGAAGCTGGATACACCACAGGTGTTGTAGGAAAATGGCATTTGGGTTTGGGCGATGAAAATATGGACTGGAACAGTGATATAAAACCTGGACCACTAGAAATTGGTTTTGACGAATCGTTTATCATGGCTTCTACAAATGATAGGGTGCCATCGGTTTATGTGAGAGACCATCGTGTTGTTGGTTTAGATCCTAACGATCCTATAGAAGTCAGCTACACCAAAAATTTTGAGGGCGAGCCCACAGGAAAAGAGAATCCTGAACTGTTAAAAATCCATCCCAGTCATGGACATGATATGAGCATTCACAACGGTATTTCACGCATAGGATATATGCGTGGCGGTAAATCGGCATTGTTTACCGATGAGGATATGTCAGACGATTTTTTACGGGAATCAAAAGCATTTATTGACCGTAATAAGGAAAAGCCATTCTTTTTGTTTTACAGTTTGCACCAGCCCCATGTGCCGAGAGTGCCACACCCTCGATTTGTAGGAAAAACAACTTTAGGCCCCAGAGGTGATGTAATTGTAGAAGCCGATTGGGCCGTAGGACAATTGTTGGATTATTTGGATGAACTAAAATTAACGGAAAACACTATCGTTATTTTTTCTAGTGATAATGGCCCGGTTTTGGACGACGGGTACCAAACAGATGCTGTTGAAAAAAATGGGGAACATACACCAACTGGTGGTTTAAGAGGGGGTAAGTACAGTCTTTTTGACGCTGGAACCCACGTACCGTTTATGGTTATGTGGAAAGGAACAATTGAGCCAGGAATTTCTGACGCTTTGGTCTCGCAAATGGATTTGACGGCTTCGTTTGCGGCATTTACGGGACAAAAAAACACGACGGACGACAGTCAAAATGTTATAGATGCTTTATTGGGTAAATCAGAAAAAGGTAGGGAAAGTTTGATTTTAGGTAGAAATAACGGTGTTTCAATCCGTAAAGGGGATTGGATTCTAATTCCACCACATAAAGGTCCAAAAAGCACAGGTAAATTCACAAATATTGAAACGGGTAGAGATACTATTTATCAATTGTACAATGTTAAAGATGATATGGGACAGCAGGTTAATTTGGCTGAAAAATTTCCTGAAAAAGTTGAAGAGTTGAAAGCGGAGATGGAAAAAGTTAAATAAAAATATATATAGTTTTAAGAGTTAATTTAGCCAAATGCCTAAGCCAGTTTTTAGTATAGTTTTATTTGTTGTTTTGTTCTCGTCAACTTTGAGCCTTGCCCAAAAAGACGATGATGAAAAAAAATGGTACACCTTTTTTGGGAAAACGTATGACAGAGCTCCAGATTCTCTATATAAACAACTAAAAGAAGCTAAAGAATTTAGTGATAAAGCTTTTTTTATTGAGGAAATTGCAAAGGTTCATATAGAATTAGGCAATACGGACTCTGTAAATTATTATGGCAAATACCTTGAAGATGAAGCCACCAACAATCAAAAAGATGGTATAATAGACAATTTGCATTTATCAAAAGCTTACACCATTTTGGGTAAAGGAAAAATGCTACAAGGGCTTTACGAGGAAGCCATGAAATATTATCTCAAGGGCTTGGAAATAACCAAAATCACGGACAGTCCTTATTTGTATTTCGCTCATTCTTTGGGGTTGGCTTCGGTATATATTAAGAACGAAGAATTTGAAAAAGCCACTCCGTTGTTGGATAATGCTATTGAAGGAAGCAAAAACACTTATTTTACAGGCTTGGCAAAAAAGTATTATGGAGATATCTTTTATCAAAAAAGAAACATAACGAAGAGTACTTTATATTATAACGATGCCTTGATTGATCTTGAATTAGCACCAGATAAAAAATTAGCTCTAGAAATAAAGTTAAATTTAGGCACAATGGATGCCGTGAGCAACAGGACAGATTCAGCTTTAAAACTTTTTGAAGAAGTTAAGAACACGGCTAATGAAAACAAATATTACGATCTGTATATTGATGCGGTGTTGAGAATAGGCGATGTTTATAAACGTCTTGATAATTTTCAAGCAGCACAAATGATATTGTCTGTAGCTCATGTAAATTCTGTACAATGGGATAGAATGGAGCTAGAAAAAAAAGTACTACAAAGTTTAGTTGATTTATATAGCGACCAAGAAGATTATAAGAATGCCTATGCCTTAATGACGCAATATGTTGGTGTTTCAAATAGAATTATCCAAGAACAAAAAAGCAAAGAAATAAAGGAATTGGAAATTCAATATCAAACCTTACAAAAGGAAAATGAAATTAATAGTTTACAAGAAGAACAATTGCTAAAAGAAAGCGAAATAAAAAGACAAAAAACCATAAAGTATGCCTTTTTAATCGGTTTTTTAATATTTTTAATCCCGATATCTGCCTTATTAATTGTGTATTACCAGAAACTTCAGGCTCAAAGTCAATTGAATGCCCAGCAAGAAGAACTCAACAAACAGAAAGTAAGTTCATTAATTAGAGAACAGGAATTAAAGTTGGTAAAAGCATCAGTAGAAGCACAAGACGAAGAACGTACCAGAATTGCAAGGGAGTTGCATGATAGCATTGGTGGTAATTTAGCAGCTATAAAACTACAAATGAATAATGTAAATTATAAAAGCGACTCTAATACTGCTATTATCAGCCAAATTGATGATACCTATCAGCAGGTAAGAGAAATTTCACATAATCTAATACCCAGTAAGTTTAGTCAAAACGCTTTTACAACCTTAATTTCTGAATATATTAATAAGCTAGACAAATCTTCAGACCAAGATATTGTTTTTATGCCCCATCCTATTGAAAAAATAAATGCCATTGAAGAAAGCATACAAGTAGAAATTTTTAATATAATTCAGGAATTATTGACCAATACCTTAAAATATGCTAAAGCAAAAAATGTTGAAATTCATTTGAATCTACATAATAATTCATTACAATTGTTGTTTGAAGATAATGGCGTTGGTTATGACCAAAATAAAACACCTACGGGCATAGGCTTGCAAAATATTAAAAGCCGCTTAGATAAATTAAAAGCCCAATTAAATATAGATTCATCAATTAACCGTGGTACAGCTGTTACCATAGAAATACCTTTACAACATGGCACTAGCAAGAAAGTATAAATTAATAGTAGCGGACGATCATAAAATGTTTTTGGATGGTTTGTTGAGCATCATTGCTAACGAATCGGATTTTGAAATTGCAATGACGGCAAATAGCGGCCAGAACGTAATTAAATACCTTGATAACAGTGGGGGCAAAGACGTTGATTTGATAATTACCGATATTAATATGCCCGATGTAAGCGGTATTGAGCTCAACAAATACATAAAGGAAAACTTCCCGCATATTAAAACTTTGGTGGTAAGTATGCGGCACGATTCCAAAACCATTCATACCTTAACAGAAGATCAAGTGGACGGCTACGTACCTAAAAATGCCGACCAAGGAGAATTGATACAGGCCATTGAAACCATTTTAAAAGGAGATAAATACTTTTCTGAAAGTATTAAAAAAGCTTATATGGAAAGTATGTTCAATAAGGAGAAAGACGTAATTACCACTTTAACTACCAGAGAAAAAGAAGTTTTAAAACTTATAGCTGAAGAGCATACTACCCAAGAAATTGCCGACATATTATTTTTAAGTAAACATACCATAGAAGGTTATAGAAAAAACCTAATCTCAAAATTAGAAGTCCGTAACCTTGCGGGGTTGACGAAGTATGCCATACAGTTGGGGTTGTTGGATTAGAAAATGAAGATGATGAAGAAGAATTTTATTGAAGTACAATGGATGAAAATTTAGTTGCAGTACTTATTCTAATAGTTTACTTTTCACCTTTATTTTACCAATTGGTTTTAGTTATTGAAGAAAGAAGAAAAGGGAATAAGATACCGCTTAAAAAATTTATTAAAGTTCTAAAACTGAGTATTCTTATTTTGATACCAATAATTCTTGGATTTGGAATTTTAAGCCATACAAACTTTTTAGATTATGAAAGACCACTCACTTTTGATAAATACGATAAAATAACATTTGAAAATTTTAGAGGATTGGAATTTTTCAAAAAGAAATTTTATGGTAGTGAGCGTTTTGCATATGTGGTTACATCTATTGAAAGTGAAATTGGTGATAATTCAGTTTCTGTTCAATCTTTTTTTTATCCATCGCGTTCCTTCGTTTATAATAAAAATACAGATAGCAAAGAATTGTTGAGCCATGAGAAATATCATATAAAGATAACAGAACTTTTTGCTCGAAAGGCTAAACAAAGAATTTCAGATCTTAAGGTTTTTGATAAAGGTGAGATTGTAGAAATAATTAAAAGAGCTAGAAATGAAGAAAGAAATTATCAAAAAGAATATGATTATAACACCTTTCATAGTTATGTTTTGAGTGAACAAAAAAGATATGAGAAAGATATTGATAGTTTACTAAATTTGTTGATTGAATTCAAGGACCCAAAAATAAAATTTAATGAAAAAGATTAATTACACTCTAATTGCAATAATATTTTTTACACTAACTAATTGTTCATCTGATAAACATAACTTTCCGGTAGATAAACGCTATTGGGATGTGAATGATTATAACGATGCAGTCCGTGAATATAAGTTTGGTTATGAGAGAGATGATAAATTACCCACTTTTGAAGATCCAGAAACAAGAATTATTGTACAAAAATTAACTGATGAAGAGAATTATAAAGTAGTGCTTAATGATAATGAATTGGGTATAAAACATCGTAATACTGTCGCTGAAAAATTCTTTGAAGAATGGAGAGAAATGACACGGCTTTATAATGCATTAGACCGCAAAGATAATTACCTATATGATAAAGAAATGATCGCTGTCTTGCATTTTGGTTTAGGTCTTCAATTAAGCTATTTTGAATTAGGGAACCTACAAATAAAAGAAAATGCAGATGACCCAAATTCATATAGTACCAAGAATAGAATTAATTCCAATATAAGTACTTTAATAAGTAATTACACCAATTATATAGATAGAATAAATGATGAAAAGGCCTTTACAGAAGAAGGAAAAGATAAACTAGCGGCAGGAATTGACAAATACTTTATGAAATTAATCGCCTTATATCCTGATGCCAATTATGGTGGAATGAAGAGTAAGGCCAATTTGATGTTAAAAAAGAGCAATTCCGATAAAATTAAGTCATCATTAAAAAAATTGATCCAAGAAATTGATACCAAAGCTGAAGAGAAAAAGCAAGCTGAAAAAGAAAAGTCTAGACTAGTAGAAGATTAAGGAAATACGCATACAGTTGGGGTTGTTGGATTAGAAAATGGATTATTTTAAAAACTGAAATGGAACATTCAAAACGATTGAATTTTTTGAAGTCTTATCTTAAACTTTATGGAGTTGAGAAGATTAAATTGTTCAATGAAACAAAAAGCACAATAAGCGGATTAGCCATTTATGATGAGTCTGATTTGGATGAAAGACAGGAATTCATTTGGTATAAATCTGAACAAGAAGTGCCTCCACCTGAATTGATTGTTCTAATTGAAAAAATTGTGGCGAATAAATGGCATACAGGAGATAAAATTTCTGAGCATATTGAGGAATTAGAATTTTCAGAATTCGATAATCAAACTAAAGAAAAAATCTTAAACGAACTATTTGACATAAAAATAAAAATGATTGATGATGGAGAAGAAACGGATTCTTTCTATGTACATTATTGAGTAAACAACTTCCATCAAATATCGTAGGTTTTTATAGAAAAATTCTAAATTTTAAATATAACTTCTCCTCACTTCGTTATTTATATCCTTTATAATAAAATTCAAAATCGTCAATCATCAATCGCCAATCTTTATTCATTTGACTGATTATTGAACTCTTCCCACTAATCTTCCCCCAATTTTCAGGGGTGTTATTTTACCCTTAACTAGTGTTTTACACCTTGCCTTTCTGGTGCACTTTTGTAATCAAATTAATAACCAATAAATAATAACAGTTAAAAAATTACAATTATGATCTACGGAATTTCATTAGTATTGTTAAGCATCATAGCGGTGCCATCATTAATCTTATCAAAAAAGCCAAATGCAGCAGAATTATTGGCAAAAATTGAACCTTACCAAGGTTGGATCGGTCTAGTATTTTGTTTCTGGGGCGTATGGGGAATTATATCTGCCTTTTTAAATATGGACTGGTTAACGGCTGCACCAATCTGGTGGATAACCTTGTTGGCAGGTAGTGTTGTAGAAGCTGGTTTAGGCTTTATGCTAGGCTATGGACAAATCAATAAATTATTTTTAGGTAATAATCCTAAAGCACAAGAAAAGGCAGCAATGATTCGTGAGAAAATTGCACCAAAACAAGGAGAATTAGGAGTATTAGGACTTATTGTTGGAGCTTGGATGATCGTAGCTTCATTCATGTTCATATAAAAAATTATTATAAACATTAAAATCTACAAAAAATGAGAAAATTAATTATTGCAGTTTTATTACTGATAGCGGCAAATACATTTGCACAAGGAAATTCAAGCACTAAAAATACTATTAGTGTAAGCAGTAGCGTAAAGTTTAAGAAAGAGGTTAAAGCTTATAAAGTCAAATTAATTATGGGCTTAGACCAAATGGGCTATGGAAATACTGAATGTAATACGTTAGATGAGTTAAAAGAAAAATATTTCGACAAGCTTAAAGAAAAAGGTATTGATCCAAACAAATTAAAAGAACAAAAAATTGAGTACCTCAGTATGTATTACCAAAGAGAAGGCACGGTATATTATTACGAAGCAACTACTGAAGAAGAGGTTCAGAAAGTTTTAAGTGCAAGAGTTAATGGAGTAACCAATAACGGATTGGAGTACAGAATGGAATTGGACGATGCCCTTTACGATAATTTAATTGAAAAAGCATTAGAACAGGCCGAGGACAAAGCAAACAGAATTGCTAAAAAAGCGAATAGAAAAGTTGGGAAAATTGCTATGATTTCTGATAATTCTTATACCTACGAAGATTGGGTTTATTATTCACCTAAAGATGAGTATTTAAGAATCAATGTAGTATTTGAACTATTATAACATAAAAGTAGGTTAGTTGATGTTACCCAATCTGTAATATGTTGTGTATTTCAGGTTGGGTTTTTTAGCTTTAGTAATACTATTAATAATAAAGCTACGTTTATTTTAAGATATTGAGTTAGTGGAGCAATAGCTAAAAAAATCAACCCAAATTAACACTATGCATAAAACAATCGAAGTAAGTGGAGCAGTAAAATTAGAAAGAAAAATTTCTAGATACAGAGCAAAAATAAGTATAGAGGTGAATCAAAACCCCTATGGCGATGAAGAAGTTTCAGATTTAGAAGAAATTAAAAACCAATATTATTTGGCGTTGGTAGAAAACGGTGTTGATGTAAACAAATTTGTAGAAGATACTTTTGAATTCAGAACTTACAACTATCAAGCAGAGGGTACAATGCTAAAATACGAATGTGAATCGCAAAAAGAAATTTCGCAATTGTTGGATATTAAGGTACCCGGTATTTATATAAATTTATTAGAATGTAAGTATATTATTGATGATGAATCTTATGATGAGATAACTGAAGCGGCGTTGGAAGATGCAAAAATTAGGGCGAATAAAATTGCGGCAAAAATTGATAAGAAAGTGGGTGCAATAGTAAATTTAGTAGATTATAGACAGCTCAATGACTACTGGACAACTTTTAACCCTTATGATGAATTTTTTGAGTTAAAAGTAGTTTTTGAATTAGAATAGTGTTTTTACTATTTACTAAAATTATCTCGCAAATATTCAGAAACCATAGTTGAATAGGTTTTCTTTCGGTATTTGGTGACCGGTTGAATTCCGATTATGGTATTCGTTAAAAAAACTTCATCGGTTTTTTGAAGCTCAAAAGGTGAAATTTCTTTTTCTTCAACGTTAAATTCTTTATCTTTAGAAATGAATTCTATTAATTTTTTTCTAAAAACCCCTTTTAAACATCCTTCGGAAAGGGGAGGAGTAATTATATTTTTTTCTTTAACTAGAAAAATATTCGCATTTAAGGCTTCCACAACTTGTTTTTTTTCATTTAATAAAATGCAATTGTCCAATCCATTTTCTTCAGCATAAATACTACCAACAACATTTAGCACTTTGTTATTGGTTTTTAAAGTTGATAATACTCCAGAAAAAACATAATAATCTTTAAAAAGATCAACTTGATAAGTTGTTTTTACTGTAACGGATAATGGATTTGCTTCTACTAAAAAATGAGTATTGTTAGTGGTTGGTAAATACAATCCACCATCCTTTCTATTTACTGTAAAGCGAACCCTTGCATCGGTTAAGTTATTGGCCGAGGCAGTTTTTAAAATTTCTTGTTCAAAAAATTCTAAGGTGAATTCCATAGAAATATTCATGCGTAACATTCGCATGGAGGCCATTAACCTAAAATAATGGTCTTCTAAAAAGTTTACGTTACCATTCGTAACTTTTATACTTTCAAATAATCCATCTCCATACTTAAATGCTCTATTATTTATACTTAAGGTAGGTGGGTTTTCAGTGAGGTTACCGTTGTAGTTTATCATTGCAATAAAATTGGCTCCCAAGAGTATAATCTTGGGTTACCTCCCATTGGGGGAGGTCGGAATTGCTTTTTGCAATTACGGGTGGGGCTTATGCCCCAATTGTTTGTTTTAATTCAGAAATTTGGTTTTCCCAAAACATTTTGCCTTCTTCAACTTCATCTTCATCATCGGCAAAGTCGGTTACCAATAAAGACACGTCAGAAGTTAAGTCATCAACAACTATTTTAAATTCAAAAAAAGTACCTTCTTCTTCATCGGTCAGCCATTTGTATCTGATACGTTCGTTGGTCTTATATGACAATCTTTTTGCTTGCTCTTCTGATCCGTCCCACATAAAGGTATAAACATCGCTTCTTGAATTTACGTTATCTGCAAACCATTCGCTCAATCCATCAGGGGTTGATAGGTATTGATATAAAAATGCAGGCGAAGAGTGCATTACAAACTCTATACTATATTTAACTTTATCGGCCATAGGTCAATTTTTAGCTTGGTTGGGCAATATATATATTATCTTAATTTAAAAAAAACTTTTTATGATAAAAAATAATACAAAAGAACTATTGCGACTGATAAATTTGTTTTTATATTTGCAACCTTAAAAAATGGCGAGGTAGCTCAGTTGGTTAGAGCGTCGGATTCATAACCCGGAGGTCGGGGGATCGTGCCCCCCTCTCGCTACAAAAACTCAAGTTTAAACGCTTGAGTTTTTTTATTTCATATACTTCCCCTTTTTACTGCCTTCGTACATTTCGTATTTAACCAATCTACATTCTAGTTTTCCATTAAAAACCTTTATTCTTTTTGAAGTTCTTAGACCAACGTTTTTTAATCCATTTTCGAAATCGGAAGTAATTAACCAAGCATTCGTATCAGGATAACCGCGTTTTAACGTATTGCCTATTTCTTTATAAAAAACGGGGACATCAATTTCCAGTCGCTCTCCATAAGGCGGATTGAACAAAATAATGGTTTTACCCTCCAATTCTTTTTCCGTTCTAAAGAAGTTTTCTTGTTCAATGGTTATAAACTCTTGCAAATTGGCATTTTCAATATTGTCTTTAGCTTTGTATATGGCTGATGGGGCTTTGTCATAACCAATAATTTTTGCAGTTGACTCTCTCGCTTTTTTAAGCAAAGAATTTCTGATGGTATCAAATAAGTCAGCATCAAAGTCGCTCCATTTTTCAAAACCAAATTCACGTCGGTTGATATTGGCTGGAATGTTATTGGCAATCATGGCAGCCTCAATTAAAATAGTACCGCTACCACACATGGGGTCAATAAAATGTTGTGTGCCATCATAGCCTGTCATTAATACCAATCCCGCAGCTAATACTTCATTTATTGGAGCAATATTGGTTGCACTTCTATAGCCTCGTTTATGTAATGAATCTCCAGAACTATCCAAAGAAACCGTACAGTTTTTATGTTGAATGTGAATATTTATCTGTAAATCGGGATGGTCTAAATCTATGTTTGGTCGTTTACCAAACTTATCCCTAAAATAATCGACAATGGCATCTTTCGTTTTTAAGGATACGTAATGCGAATTGGTAAAATTTTCTGCATTGGCAACGGCATCAACGGCAAAAGTTCCGTTTACGTCAATATAATTGTCCCATTTAATGGTTTGTATTTGTTTGTACAGATCATCTTCATTGTTAACTCTGAATTGTCTTATGGGTTTTAAAATTCTTACGGCGGTTCTTAAGCCTAAATTGGCTTTGTACATAAAACCTACATCGCCTACAAAAGTTACATTTCTTACCCCAACTTTGATGTCCATTGCACCAAGATTTCGCAATTCTTTAGCTAAAATTTCTTCAAAACCAAAAAGGGTTTTGGCCAACATTTTAAAATTTTCGTTCATTTTACAGGATGTTAAATATTTATAAATTATTTATTATCAGAGCTTTATAAATATTTTCAATATTCGATTTAATAATTTATCAATATAATGGCTCAAAAATACATTTATTAAAATTGTTTGCCCTGTTTTTTATAATATTCTACGTTTAACCTTTCTAGGTTATCAGTATGGTAATTCTACAAGATTTATCGACGCATAATTTGGAAAACTGTGATATTTGTTTAGGTTATACCCTTGAAATGTAAAATGTAAATAGATGAAATTACTATATGTTAGAAGGAAAACAAAAACAGAAATGCGATATACAAAAAATATGGGGCAGCTAAAAGCTAGAGTTACTTATATTAAAAAATATATATTCGGATTTCCAATAAAGACCTTACATAAATATAGAGAAACTTATTATGGAGAAGTTAAGGATTGCGATGAAATTGTTTTAGCGAAATAAGAATCAAATTAATTTTTATAACCAATACTTAAGCAGAACAAACTCCACATTGTCCCATTAAAAGTATATCTGTAGCATCTACCTTATGATTTTTTATAGATGGTATTTTGATTTCTACAGACAAGCATTCAACTCTATTGCATTTTGTACATTGAAAATGTGGATGCTTGTCAGAATGATGATGAGCAGAACATCCTTTACACTTAGCATACCATTTTAAACCATCTTTCCCGTTAAAAGAATGAATAACACCATCTTTTTCAAGTCTATCTAAAATACGATAGACAGTGGTTTTATTCATTTCATCTTTTAAGAGTTCAATTAGATTTACAACAGAATTAGCTTCGCTATTTCTTTCAAAGATTTGAAGTACCGAAGCTACAGCTTTTGTTTTTCTGATTATTCCCATAATACAAAATTAATGCAATTAAGTTGCAATTACAAATTTTATTTTATAATTTCGCAACTCAGTTGCATTAATAATAATTTTATGGTACGATTACTAGACGTTAGCAAATCATTTAAAGGAAACCTTGCTGTTCAAAATTTGAATTTAGAGGTTCAAAAAGGGGAAATTTTAGGGCTTTTGGGTGCAAATGGTGCTGGTAAATCTACAACAATCAATATGTTATTGGGGTTTTTAAGTCCAGATTCAGGTAAGGTACAAATCAATGATTTAGATACTAGCAAAAATGCCCAAGATACCAGAAAATTTGTTGGCTATATTCCAGAAAACGTAAATCTCTATCCTTATTTATCCGGTTTAGAAAATTTAGATTATTTCTGCAAGTTGGCTGGATTAAAATATTCTAATAGTGAGCTAGAAGACCATTTAACAACTTGTGGATTAGAAAATGAGGCACACGATAAAAAAGTGAGTGGTTATTCCAAAGGAATGCGACAGAAAGTAGGTATTGCTATTGCTTACGCAAAAAAAGCAACAGTCTATTTATTGGATGAACCCGCTAGTGGTTTAGATCCTATGGCGAGCAACGAACTTTCTATGCTTCTTAAAAAATTAGCTTCAGAAGGTGCAACTATCTTAATGGCTTCACATGATATTTTTCGTGTTCGTGAAGTTTGTAACCGTATCGGGATTTTAAAAAACGGAATTTTAGTAAAAGAACTTAATAGTAAAGATGTAAGTGCTAATGAACTTGAAGCATTGTACCTTCAATTTATGAAAAACTAATACGAATATTATGTTTCACATCATCAAAAACGAATGGCGATTTTTAGTCCGTAGTCGTATTTTTTTAGGCATAAGTGTTGCGTTTATTTTAATCTTATTTGTAGCTGTTTCTTTAGGGAACTATCAAACACAAAAGCAAGAGCAAACACACAAAAATGCTAAAGACCACGTACGTCAGCAATGGGTAAGTATTGATGAGATGAATCCTCATAGTGCTGCACATTATGGCACGTATATATTTAAACCTTCTAATTTATTGAGTAGTCTTGATGAAGGTGTTAATAGTGTTACTGGAAATGTGATTAGAGTTGAAGGACACGTGCAAAATGAAATAGTACATTCCGAAGCTTCACAAATGCAGGCAATCTCTCGATTTGGAAAGCTAAAACCTTCGCTCTTATTACAATACATGATTCCACTACTATTGATTTTTTTGGCCTTTACCTCAGTTAGTAGCGAAAAACAAAGCGGAAGGCTTAAATTGCTCGTCATGCAAGGTGCGAAACCTCTACAGATTATTGTGTCTAAAACAGTTTCCGTTTGGTTGTATGGTATTTTGTTATTAATTTTTGTCATTGCAGTATATGGAATTTTAAATTTTCAAAGTTTAACTGCAGAAATAGTAACCAGAACAGGATTGTTCTTTTTATCATACGTTTTATATTATTTTATAATTAGTGGACTCACGGTTTTCTTTTCCGCACGTTGGCAAAACGCAACACTAGCCTTAACATCTATGTTAGGTATTTGGATAATCTGGACCATGTTTTTACCGAATATTTTAATGAGCTCTGCTGAAAAATGGCATAAATTACCAAGTAGAAATGAGTTTACTTCTGCTATGAAAGAAGACCGCTCAAAAGGTATTGATGGGCACAATCCCGCTGATAAACGAGGGCTAGCACTAAAAGAGAAAGTTTTAAAAGATTATGGTGTGGATAGTTTATCTCAATTGCCCATAAATTTTGATGGTATGCGTATGCAAGCCGATGAAGAGTATGGAAATATTGTTTGGGACAAACATTTTGGAAACAACCGCAAATTATTGCAAAAACAGAAACAGAGCTTTCAATTAGGGGGTTTTGTTAATCCTTTTATTTCCTTGAAAAATACAAGTATGGGTTTTATGGCAAGTGATAATTTGCATCATCAAGAGTTTTTGTTACAAGTGGAAAATTATAGAAGGGTTTTTATTAAAATGTTAAACGATAAACAAACTTTTGGTGGTTCAAAAACCGGTAATTGGGGCTGGAAAGAAGATAATGAATTTTTTAAGTCTATTCCTGATTTCAATCATAAACTTATACAAGTTTCCACCGTCTTATCAAATTATATGTTGGATTTAGGCTTACTTGTATTATGGTCAATTATTGTAATTATCCTTATTGCTGTTGGAACTAAAAAAATACAGATCGTATGAGAAATTTAAGCATATTTTTATACGAGTGGAAACATTTTGTCCGTAGTCCTTTTAAAATTGTTGCACTGTTACTTTTTATAATAGCAAGTATTTATGGTATGCACAATGGTGCAGATTTATATGAAAGGCAAAATACAGAAATAGAAAGGCTCAATAAAAAAGCAGAAACCGAAAAGAAGACGATACTGTCTTACTTTAAAAATGGAGAAAAAGGACCAAAGAATAGACCTTGGGTAGATAATACACAACCATTTTGGGCTATCTGGAACACACCCACCTATCATTTTAAAAAACCTTCACCAGCCATAGTTTATAATATCGGACAGACAGAACACTACGGGTTTTACAAAGCTATCAGCACCTCAAGCAGTCCTTTCGATACAGATATGGCAAAAGAAATTGCCAATCCAGAGCGTGTCCAGTCAGGTACTTTAGATTTTTCGTTCGTAGTCCTATTTCTATTACCGCTTTTGTTGTTGGTCTTACTTTATAATATCAAAGGTTCAGAAGCTGAACAAGGTTTTTTACCGCTTGTTTTTGTGCAAACAGGTTCAAAAAACTGGTGGATACTATCAAGAACTGTATTTTACAGCATATTACTTTTATTTACATTATTTGGGGTAATGCTTTATGGTGCTTCACTTACCAACGTATTTATTGGAGGTACTGCTTTTTGGAATATCTTTTTATGGATATCGATCTATCTTTTATTTTGGGTAATTATTTATTTTTTAATTATAAAATATGGTAAGAATACCGTTTCAAACACCTTACAAATGATTGGCGTTTGGTTGCTTTTTGCATTTATCATTCCTGCTGCTATTCAACAATGGATAGCTATAGAAAAACCAACCAATTTAATGATAGACATAATTGATGTCAAAAGGGACAAAACAGAAGAAATCTATAATCTACCAGACGAATTGATCGATGTACAGCTCTTTAAAATGTACCCAAGTTTAAAACAAACTGAGATTTCAAAAGACACCATTAGTATAAAAAGAGCAAGACGAAATTCAATTGAAGCATTAATCAATGTCGCAATGAAAGATGCAACCGCTAGTATAGAAGAAGATAATCAATCTAAAAATGAATTTATTTCAAAAACCTATTGGTTCAATCCTATAACTTATTTTCAGAATAAGCTAAATCATCTTTCTCATACCCATTATAATGACTATAAAACCTACAGGGACGATATTCAAAATTTAGTTGATAAACGTATTGAAACAATGGTTTTAGACATTTGGAATGATGTTAAAGTAGATAAAGAAAAATATTTAGAATACAACAAAAAATTTAGTAAATGACACCGATGAAAAAGATACTTTGGGCAGATAAATTAGGAATGGCGAATGCTTTTCTCTGTATAATTCATTGTCTTACAGTACCAACATTGCTAACAATGGGTATAGGTTTTTTGCATCATCCGATAATTGCTTACCTATTTATCTTAATAACATTTATTTCAATATATAAAGCTACCAATGGACAACTTTTTAAACGAACTAGTGTTTTTTTATGGGTAGCTTTTGTTGGTTTTGTAATATCAATATTGCTGGAAGAGCATTCTGAAATTTTTGAATATGGGATGTTCTTGTTTTCATCATTAATTATTCTTGGACATTTTTATAACATACGATATTGTTCTAAATAATTTTATATGAAGCTATACAATTATATTCTAATATTATTATGCTTTGGAAATTGCTTGAATGCTCAAGAGGCTGAAAATTTTCCACCACCTGAGAATGCACCAGTAGTAACAGCTATTGAAACCCAAGAAAAAATAATTTTAGATGGCAAACTGGATGAAGCCATTTGGAAAAACGTACCTGAAATAATAGATTTTTTTAGAATGGAACCTCGACAAGGCGGTTCTTATCTATACAATCTACTCGAAATGAATTCTTAAAAATAATACAACAGTAAATAATATTAATTGCAATTAAAAATTTGAACAATGATTACAAAAGAACAAGTAATAGAGGCTCAAAACAACTGGGGCAATGGTGTAGTGAAAATAGGTAGTCTTAAGGGCAATAGAACTGAATGTGAGAAATTTGCAAATGAGTTTCTTGATACTGCCTATGCTTTTGAAGCTGGGGCGGTTTCATTTAAACCAACAAAATGTGAAATAGAACAGTTTAGGCCTACAAAACCAGAGGCCTTGTTCTATTTTATTGCGGGAGAAAACCGTGCATGTAAAGAGGATAAAGGTTTTGCTATTCAACCTTGGACAAAAGTAAGGTTTGAAAATTCCAATCTTATTTTGGAAGAAAACTGTGCCATTGCAATGAGAAATTACTTTTTTATCGATTTAGACGGTAATGAAGCAAAAGTTGAATATACATTTGGCTATAAATTAATTGATGAAGAGTTGAAAATTGATTTACATCATTCATCATTTCCATATAATCCAAGGGCATAGACCAAATGCAAAAATATTTTTTCCTTATCTGCTCTACAGATTACCTAGAACATACCATTAACAATACATTTAAGTATGAGAATTATTTTTATACTTCACTTGGTGTATCTTTATTTATGATTGCAAGACAATAGAGTCCATAAAACAAATTATTAGAAAGCACAAAATCGAAGAAATTTATTTTGTACTTTCTTTGGAGAATAAAATTGTTTTGAATGCATTGGGGAATGAAGAATTTTCTAATATTGGGGCATTAAGTAACTTCTATAGCGAAATTAGAAGGCAAAAGGAACATTCTAAAATAGCATTTCAAAAAGGCAATCGTCAATTCACAATTCTATCCTATTATTTGAATAAAAAAATAAAAGGAATGGAATTGCAATTAACCAGTCTATCAAACTGGCCTATTAAAATAGTCAATAAAATATATGAGAATGATAAGGATGTGTTCACTACTATATATTCTAATTTAGTTTGTTTAAAAAAGCATCATTTAAATTAAAAAATAAAAACCACTAATTTAATCGCGTGTAGACTACTTAAAATAAGAACACTATGGATTACAATAGAAGAAAATTTATTTCCTTTATAGGAAAAGCTAGTTTGGGTACTGTGCTTATGCCCCCGTTTTTAATAGGTTGTGGTAGTACAACTACACCAACAAGAGATTTTAACACAACTTCTAATAAAAGGCTCATTGCTCTTAAAAAGCTTGTTTTAAAAGGTTTGGACCCTTCCGATAAAGATGATTTGCTATTGGCAAATGGTCTGGATTATCATGTAATCATAAAATGGGGCGATAAGATTAGTGACTCCGATACTTTTGGATTCAATAACGATTTTACCTGTTTTATTCCTTTTGATGATAATAACCCTAAAGATGGTTTGTTATGGGTAAACCATGAATATGTAAATCCGCTTTTTGTTTCTGATTTCGATCGTAGAAGCTATGAAAACCCATCTGAGCATCGAACTATAGAACAAATAGATAAAGAAATGTATAACGTGGGTGGAAGTATTGTTCGGGTTAAAGAAGAAAACGGTAAATGGAAAGTGGTTAAAAATGACCCTTTTAATAGACGTATAACCGCAAAAACACCAATCCGATTAAATTGGGATACGCCCATAAAAGGGAAAACCACGGTAATAGGTACACATAGTAATTGCTCTGGTGGCATTACCCCTTGGAAAACGTTTTTGACCTGCGAAGAAAACTACGATAGTTTTTTTGGTGAAACCGAATATGATGAGAATAATGTAGCTAGTCACAGATCGAGTTGGCAAGGTTGGGAAAACTTTTATAATTATCCGCCAGAACATTATGGTTGGGTGGTTGAAGTGAATCCAAATGACGGAACGGCACAAAAACATATTGCTTTGGGAAGGTTTGCCCATGAGTGTTGTACGTTATATGAACTTGAAGATAAACGAGTAGTTGCTTATACTGGAGACGATAAAAATAATGAACATTTATACAAGTTTATTTCTTCTAAACCGGGGTCTTTAAAAGAAGGAACACTATATGTAGCAGATGCGGTTAATGGAAAATGGTTAGCCTTGGATTGGGAAAACCAGCCTTTATTAAAAAACAAATTTAAAAATCAAACCGAGATGTTGATTAGAGTTAGAGAGGCAGCAAAATTGTTGGGTGCTACCGAGTTAAATCGTCCTGAGGATATTGAAATAGATCCTGTCATTGGAAATATATTTGTTTCGCTGACCAATAACTATGGTAAAGACGATTTTCATGGTTCTATTCTGAAAATTGAAGAAACCAACGGAGCTTTTGATGCTTTAACCTTTAAGGCTTCCACATATAAAGCTGGTGGCGAAGAAAGCGGTTTTTCTTGTCCAGATAATTTAGCGTTCGATTTATCAGGAAATCTTTGGATAACTTCAGATATGTCCGGAAGTGCTATGAACAGAGAAGATAAATCCTATATGCCCTTTAAAAATAATGGCCTATTTGTAATTCCACGACATGGTAAAGATGCAGGGAAAGTAATTCAGGTGGCATCGGCACCAAAAGATGCAGAACTTACCGGTCCTTGGTTTTCACCAGATGGAAAAACATTATTTTTAAGTGTTCAGCACCCGGGAGAGCAAACTAAAGATTTGAACAACCCAACCAGTACATGGCCTTTTGATGAAGACAATATTCCAAAACCTGCGGTTGTTGCGATTACAGGCGATTTAATCGAAAAAATGAATAAACTAAATCAAATCAAATAGAAGTGTAGATTTTATCTATATTAAAATAAAATGAAAAATCTATCTGTAACTGTAATTAGTGGTTTTCTATGAGCTAGAAAGACAGTATTGCTGAACAAGGTCAGTATAAAAATGAAAGAAAGGATTATTGCACTTAATAAAAATGAATATCTCAACAATTTTATGCAATGAAAAATAAAATTTCAACCTTGATTATACTCTTATCGTTTTCTATATGTTATTGTCAAAAAGAAATTACTTGGCAAGATTTATCAAAAGTTAAGTTTACAGTTAAATATTTTCCTGAATATGATGATTATTTTAAGTATCCAGAGTTTTCTTCTTCAGTAAAAGCGTTAGAGGGAAAACTAATTACCATTGAGGGCTACTTTTTAAATATAGACCCAAATGAAAAATTATTTGTTTTATCGAAAGGGCCTATGTCATCCTGTTTTTTCTGTGGGGTAGGTGGACCAGAAACGGCAATAGAAGTTCAATTTAAAAATAAACCAAGTTTTAAAACCGATAATATAGTGGCTATAACCGGAACACTAAAACTAAACAAAGACGATGTAGAACATTTTAATTATATTCTTACCGACTGTAAAGGAATATTAATCGAATAAAACGGTATAATTCCATAATTTTTAAATTACCGACAAATATTAGTTAAATGAAATCATTACATTTTCTTTGCTTTTTTCTTTTACTGGCTTCTTGCAAAAAAACAGATATAGACCTCATTAGAATAACTGCAAAAACAATTGCTATAGATAGCACTATCCAATCTTCTGCAAAGATAAAAAGTATTATTAAACCCTATAAAGAAAAAGTGACACGCGAAATGGAAAAAGTGTTGAGCTATACACCGACGGACTTAACCAAAGAAAGCATGGAAATGCAGAGTAGTTTAGGAAATTTAATGGCCGACATGTGTTTTAAAATGGCGAATCCAATTTTTAAAGAGAAAACAAATACATCTATAGATTTTGCGATGTTTAATCATGGGGGATTACGTGCAACAATTCCAGCTGGAAATATAATAAAAGAACACGCTTTTAAATTAATGCCTTTTGAAAATGAACTTGTTGTTGTAAACCTTTCAGGTAGTAAAGTAATTGAATTAATTATTTTATTAAAAATAAAAAAGCACACCCTTTATCAAAAAACATAGCATTACTGATTAAAAAAAATCATTATACTCTAAAAATTAACAATATAAAATTCGACAAAAACAAAACCTACAATATATTAACATCAGACTATTTACAAAGTGGCGGTGATAAAATGGATTTTTTTAAAAATCCAGAAAAGCTAACAAAATTAGACTACAAGGTAAGAGATGCCATTATCGATTATTTTAAGCAAACAGATACTTTAATAACGGCAATTGATAACCGTGTAACAATTAAGTAATATGAAAAGAAGAAAGTTTATAAAACAAATAGGAGCAGGTTCAGCGTTAACAATGGTTGGGGGATTTACATTAACCTCTTTTACCGGAAAACGGCAACGCCATATTACTATTTTACATACAAACGATACCCATAGCCATATTGAACCTTTTAAAGCAAATCACAGTAGGAATGCGAATAGAGGGGGAGTTGCTAGAAGAGCTACATTGATTGAACAAATACGAAAAGAAAATCAAAATACATTATTATTAGACGCTGGAGATATTTTTCAAGGAACACCTTATTTCAATTATTTTGAAGGTGAACTTGAATTTAAGCTCATGAGTATGTTAAAATATGATATAGCAACTATTGGCAATCATGATTTTGACAACTCAATAGATGGTTTATTTAAGCAATTACCAAATGCAAAATTCGATTTTGTTTCTGCCAATTACGATTTTAAAAATACAGTTTTAGATACCCATGTAAAGCCTTATAAAATTATAATTAAAGATCGAGTAAAAATAGGAATATTTGGTTTAGGCATTAAATTAGAAGGATTAGTCAATAAAAAAATGTATAAGGAAACAGGATACTTAAACCCTGTAGAAATAACCCAACACATCACCAGTAAATTAAAAGATGAAGAAAAATGTGATTTGATTATCTGTTTATCGCATTTGGGGTATTACTATAGAAATAACCCAGATAAGATATCTGATTTGAATTTAGCTAAGATTACTAAAAATATAGACTTAATTATTGGGGGTCATACGCATACGTTTTTACCAAAACCAACTATTGTTAAAAATATGGACGGGAAAAAATATGCTTGTAAATCAAGTGGGTGCTTATGGAATAAACTTAGGGAGGGTCGATTTTTATTTTGATGAACAAAATAATAAAACATCAAAAGGAACAACTATTTTGGTGTAATTTTAAAATTACAAAGTTATGTAAAAAGGCAGGTTCGGATGAGAAAAATACAGCTCTAAATTATCGGTTAGGTTCGTTTATGATATTGATAGTAACTTCTATTTAGATGCTATTTTCCAAGTACGACTCATAGTAGGTAATTTTCAAAATCTGAACCTGCAACCTAAAATCAATTCACTACTTTTGCCTTTTTAAAACCCATAATGAAAAAGCAAGAATGGTTTAAAGATTGGTTTGATACAAAGTATTATCATATTTTGTATCAAGATAGAAATGATGATGAAGCCCAAGTCTTTATGCGGCATCTGGTTTCTTTTCTTAAACTTAAAAAAAACAGCAAAATTTTAGATTTACCTTGTGGTAGGGGGCGACATTCTGTTTTTTTAAACCATCTAGGCTATGATGTAATTGGTGCTGATTTGTCCGAAAACAGTATTGCCTTTGCTAAACAGTTTGAAAATAAGACCTTGCATTTTGAAGTACACGATATGCGTGAACCATTTCAAACTAAATTCGATGCCATTTTTAATTTATTTACAAGTTTTGGTTATTTTGATGACGAACATACCAATATTCAGGTTTTAGAAAACTTAAAAAATGGTTTAAAAGAGAATGGTGTATTGGTAATTGATTTTATGAATGTTAACCAGGTTAAAAAATCTATTGTTTACAATGAAACCATAAACAAAAACGATATTGATTTTCATATAAGCAGAACCGTGGATGGGAATGCAATAATTAAAGATATTCGTTTTTTTGCGGATGGTAAGGAACATTTTTATAAAGAAAATATAAAATTTTTACCGTTAGATACGCTAAAAATATATTTTAAGGCAGTAGGTTTAGAATTAAAACATATTTTTGGTTCATATTTATTAGAGGGTTTTGATATTGAAAATTCTAGCCGGTTAATATTGATTTTAGAATGAGCTTTGTAGCCTTAATCTTATCCGTTTTTACAGGTGTACTTATTGTACTTGCTGTAAAACCTAGCACTAAAATTATCCAACTTTTATTATCTTTTAGTGGTGCGTACCTGCTATCTATTACGGTTTTACATTTATTGCCCGAAGTTTTTGAATCACATCAAAAAAACGTTGGTATTTATATTCTTGTAGGAATTCTAATTCAGACTATACTTGAATATTTTTCAAAAGGAGCAGAACATGGACATATTCACAACCACAAGCATTCTCATGTAAAACAGATACCTTGGTTATTGTTTTTTAGTCTGTGCATTCATGCATTTTTAGAAGGAATACCGTTAAACATGGTCAATGGTAATTTGCTTTTATGGGCCATTGTTATCCACAAAATACCCGTTACAGTAGTGCTTTTTGTGTTTTTATTACAAACTTCACTCTCAAAAAAACTGATCTACACTTTTATTCTTTTATTTGCATTGATGAGCCCATTGGGACTTTTATTCAGTAATGGCACATCTTTATTTGAAAACTACCACACAGAAATTACCGGAGTAATTGTTGGTGTTTTTTTACATATTGCCACAGCTATCCTTTTTGAAAGTTCTCAAAACCATAAGTTTAATATTCAAAAATTCATAGCGGTATTAATGGGGTTTGCTTTAGCTTTTTTGGGGACGCAAATACTTGGACATTAAAAATTTGTTAGCAGTAACAATTGCCGATTGTTATGTGGAAAGGAAATAATCTGTTCGAATTTATATGGGTCTTTAACGAAAATTATCAATTTTTCTTAACGCTGAACTTTATTAATTAGCCACTTCACTTAAAAATTTAATTCGCATCAATCGTAATTCTTCTTCATCATAATCCCCATCAAATTCATCAAGAGCTTCTTGTATTTTATCTGATTGGGCTTCCATAAAATAATCGTGGATTTCCTCTTGTTGCTCTTCGTCCAATAGATCGTTTAAACTGTAATCTATATTTAGTTTTGTGCCGGAATAAACTATGCGTTCCATTTCTTTGGTCAATTCGAGCATAGTCAGACCTTTAGATTTTGCAATATCGATCAGGGGCAGTTTTCTATCTGTATTTTGGATTATAAACAATTTTAAAGCAGAGTTAACCCCAGTTGTTTTTACGATTAAATCGTCCGGCCTTGTAATATCATTTTCATCTACATAGCGTTGAATCAATTCTACAAAATCTTTACCAAATTTTTTCGCTTTACCGTCACCAACACCATGAACATTGGAGAGTTCTTCTATTGTAACGGGATACTTTATAGTCATGTCTTCTAACGAAGGATCTTGAAAAACGGCAAACGGAGGTACACTTTTACGTTTACCCACTTTTTTTCGTAAATCTTTTAGCATAGCCATTAATTGTTGATCGACACCTCCACCCGAAGATTTATTATTTGTAATAATATTGCTATCATCTCCGTCCCCGTAAACATGGTCTTCGGTCATCATAAAAGAGGTTGGATTTTTCATAAAATCCAATCCTTTTTTTGAAATTTTCAGCACACCGTATTGTTCAATTTCTTTGTTGATGTATCCTGCTACCAAAACTTGTCGAATCAATGCCATCCAAAACGCACCATCTTTGTCTTTTCCTATACCAAAATAAGATTGTTCATCGGTTCTCCTAGATTTTAATAACGCATTGGATTTTCCAATTAAAGTATTTACAACTTGTTTGGACTTATATTCTTCTTTTGTGTCTCTTATGGTTTCCAATAATACTTTAACCTCATCTTTGGCTTCTTTTTTCTTTTTAGGATTTCTGACATTATCGTCCATATCTGCCCCTTCACCATTTGCTTCATCAAATTCTTCACCAAAATAGTGTAATAAAAATTTTCGTCTAGACATTGAGGTTTCGGCATAAGAAACCACTTCTTGCAATAGAGCATGACCAATTTCTTGTTCGGCTACGGGTTTGCCAGATAAGAATTTTTCTAACTTTTCTATATCCTTATAGGCGTAAAAAGCAAGGCAATGGCCTTCGCCACCATCTCTACCGCCTCTCCCTGTTTCTTGATAATAGCTTTCTAAACTTTTAGGAATGTCATGATGTATAACAAAACGCACATCAGGTTTGTCTATACCCATTCCAAAAGCAATAGTAGCAACAATAACATCAACATCTTCCATTAAGAACATATCTTGATGTTTGGCTCTTGTTTTTCCATCTAACCCAGCGTGATAAGGCAATGCCTTAATTCCGTTCACTTTTAAAACATTGGCAACTTCTTCTACTTTTTTTCTGCTTAAACAATATATTATACCCGATTTATCTTTAAAACCCCTAACAAACCTGATAATATCTTTTTCTACATCTTTGGTCTTAGGTCTTACTTCATAAAATAGATTAGGTCTATTAAAGGAGGCTTTATAAGTTGTGGCATCAGTAATGCCCAAATTCTTCAAAATATCTTCTTGCACTTTGGGTGTAGCCGTAGCCGTAAGCCCAATAATGGGTACGTTATCAATACGTTCAATAATATTTTTAAGATTTCTATATTCAGGCCTAAAGTCATGACCCCATTCAGAAATACAATGTGCCTCGTCAATGGCTACAAAAGATATTTTCTGTGTTTTTAAAAAATCTATATATTCCTCTTTGGTCAATGATTCCGGAGCCACATACAATAGTTTGGTTACACCCGTTTTAATATCGTTCATAACCCTGGCCACATCACCCTTGTTTAATGATGAATTAAGTACGTGTGCAATGCCTTCATCTTCTGAAATACCCCTTATGGCATCAACTTGATTTTTCATTAAGGCGATTAATGGAGAAACCACAATAGCAGTGCCTTCCTGAATTAATGCGGGTAGCTGGTAACACAAAGATTTTCCACCACCTGTAGGCATAATAACAAAGACATCTTCTTTATTAATAATACTTCTAATAACTTGTTCTTGTAATCCCTTAAATTTGGAGAAGCCAAAATATTGTTTTAAGGCGTCGTGTAAGTTTAAATTTGTCACTCTTATTATATATTTGTCAATGAATTGGTTTAAACTTTTTGCATCAGCTAAAAAAATGCACTTTTTTGCCTACTTTTTAACTTTTTTCCTTCCGTAGCGGTGCTATGCAACTCAAAAAAGGTTTCAATTAAACAAAAAACAACTAATTTTCGCTTTAATACAAAAAATTTAAACCAATTCTATAATTTTAGATACATTTGCAACTAAAGATACCACTTTATTTTTATATAATAATAATTCCTGATTTGAACACTAAAAAAGATATTTTAGAAATTGCCAAACAAAGTATTACTATTGAAAGTAAGGCGATAGCGAATTTAATAAATTTTTTGGATAAAGATTTTGAAAATGCAGTTAAATTTATACTAAAGTCAAAAGGTCGTGTAATTGTTACCGGAATTGGTAAAAGTGCCAATATTGCCTCAAAAATAGTGGCCACATTAAATTCTACGGGTACACCTTCTATATTTATGCATGCGGCAGATGCTATTCATGGAGATTTGGGCATAGTACAAAAGGATGATGTAGTTATCTGTATTTCTAAAAGTGGTAATACCCCTGAAATTAAAGTATTACTTCCATTAATAAAGGATTCTAAAAATAAAATTATTGCCATTACCGGTAATGTACAATCTTATTTGGCAACTCAGGCAGATTTTGTCTTAAACGCTTTTGTGGAACAGGAGGCTTGTCCAAATAATTTAGCACCGACCACTAGCACAACTGCACAATTAGTTTTAGGTGATGCTTTAGCGATTTGTTTATTGGAAATGAAAGACTTTACCAGTAAAGATTTTGCAAAATACCATCCCGGGGGAACTCTTGGGAAAAGATTATACCTTAGAGTTGCAGATTTGATAGAAAAAAATACTAAACCAGCTGTAAAGCCTAATGATTCTATAACCAATGTAATTATTGAAATTTCAGAGAAACGTTTAGGTGCTACTGCCGTAATCGAAAATAAGATGATAATTGGTATAATTACCGATGGGGATATAAGACGAATGCTTAAAAATAATGATAATTTCACTGCCTTAACCGCTAAAGATATTATGGGAAAAAACCCTAAAGTAATAGCCTCTGATGCTATGGCAATTGCCGCTTTAGACATTATGGAAAATAACAATATTACACAACTGCTTGTAGCTGATGAGGGTGAATATAAAGGAGTAGTACATTTGCATGATTTATTAAAAGAAGGAATTATATAAAATGGCTAAAAAATTAAAAGGGAAAGAACAAAACGAAATGTCCTTTTTAGATCATCTTGAAGTGTTAAGATGGACTTTGGTACGTTCTACACTGGCAATACTTATAATGAGTT
The DNA here is from genome assembly GCF_034296135.1 of Aureibaculum koreense. NCBI lineage: Bacteria > Pseudomonadati > Bacteroidota > Flavobacteriia > Flavobacteriales > Flavobacteriaceae > Aureibaculum > Aureibaculum koreense. The sequence goes on along the minus strand of NZ_JAXKVV010000002.1, from coordinate 300,845 downwards.
CCATTGCTTTTTTAATGAAAACTTTCATATTCGAGAAGATTATTTTACTGCCAAAAAATCCTGAATTTTATACCTACAAGGCCCTATGTAATCTTTCCCAAAAATTTGGCACCAATGGTCTGTGTATTGATGACATTCCGTTTATAGTGCAAAGTAGAACCATGGCGGGGCAATTTTCCGCACATATTTGGACTTCTATTACAGTAGGATTTATAGCTGCTTTTCCATTTATTTTGTGGGAGATTTGGAAATTTATAAAACCGGCACTTTATGCTAAAGAGAGAAAACATGCTAGGAGTTTTATTATTATTTCTTCTCTGTTGTTCTTTCTTGGTGTTTTGTTCGGTTATTATTTAATTACACCTTTATCCATAAATTTTTTGGGTTCATATCGTGTTGCCCAAGAAGTAAGTAATAATATCGATATAAGTTCATATATAGGTTTGCTAAGAGCTTCGGTCTTAGCAGCAGGCTTAATTTTTGAAATGCCCATCATTATCTATTTCTTAGCAAAAATGGGCTTGGTAACTCCTGAGTTTTTAAGAAAGTATAGAAAGTATGCAATTGTAGTATTGCTACTTTTGGCTGCCATTATAACCCCTCCTGATGTAATTAGTCAGTTTATTGTGGCCATACCAATGGCTATTTTGTACGAGGTAAGTATATTTATTGCTGTTGTAATTGCACGTAAGGAGAAAAAAAGAGCAGCTAAGGCTTAATTTTTTTTATCTATTTTTACAGTTATGAACCCAAAGGTTGAACAATATATAATAAAGCATAAAAATTTTTCGGAAGAAATAATCTTTCTTAGAAAAATAATTATGTCAACCGACTTAAATGAAACAATTAAATGGGGAATGCCTACCTATACATTAAACGGAAAAAATGTGGTTGGTATTGGTGCATTTAAAGCCCACTATGGATTGTGGTTTTTTAAAGGAGCTTTACTGAAAGATAAAAATAAAGTCTTGTTGAATGCTCAAGAAGGAAAAACGGCAGTAATGCGGCAATGGCGTTTTGAACAGGATTCAAAATTAGATGGAAAATTAATAAAAGCTTATATTAAAGAAGCAATTGAAGTTGAAAAGAAAGGAGTAAAGGTTTCAGTTAAAAAGAAACCATTGCTAATTCCCCAGGAACTGGCGACTTTCTTAAATGATAATAAGGAATTGGCTAACAAATTTGATGCTTTATCAGATGGAAAAAAGAGAGAGTTTGCCGATTATATTTCAGGTGCAAAACGTCAAGAAACTAAAATTAAAAGACTGGAAAAAATTATACCCATGATTTTGAATAATGTTGGTTTAAATGATAAATATAAAAATTGCTAAATAGAGCAAATGATTTTAAGAGCAGAAAATATTGAAAAAACTTACGGTAGCAGAAAAGTTGTAAAAGGAATTTCCCTACAAGTTGAACAGGGAGAAATCATTGGTTTATTAGGTCCAAATGGAGCAGGTAAAACCACCTCTTTTTATATGATTGTGGGAATGATAAAACCTAATGAAGGTAAAATATTTTTAGACAATGAAGATATAACCGACGATTCTATGTACAAACGTGCCCAAAAAGGTGTAGGGTATTTGGCTCAAGAAGCATCGGTATTTAGAAAGCTGTCCGTGGAAGATAATATTATGGCGGTTTTGCAATTTACAGAACTATCCAAAAAACAACAAAAAGAAAAACTGGAATCTTTAATTGACGAATTCAGTCTTGGTCATGTAAGAAAAAATAGAGGTGATTTGCTTTCTGGAGGTGAACGTCGCCGAACAGAAATTGCTAGGGCTTTGGCTTCTGACCCAAATTTTATTTTATTGGATGAACCTTTTGCAGGTGTTGACCCTATAGCCGTCGAAGATATACAAAGTATAGTTTCGCATTTAAAGGATAGAAATATTGGCATTTTAATTACGGATCATAATGTTCAGGAAACACTTGCCATAACCGACAAGACCTATCTAATGTTTGAAGGTGGAATTTTAAAAGAAGGTACACCTCAAGAACTGGCTGAAGATGAAATGGTCAGAAAGGTTTATCTAGGTGAAAGTTTTGAATTGAAAAAAGCAAAGCAGAAATTAAAATAAATACTTTTTTTAGCTCTTAAAAGTGAACCTTAATAAAAGCCCTCAATTTAACAGTTGTATCCAATAAATTCTCACCGGTCCATCCATGACCTTCTCCGGTATAAATAGTAAATTCATTGGTCACGCCCAATTCATCTAGTTTTTCGTGCATATCTCTACCTTGTGATGAAGGTATCAATGGGTCTTCATCTCCATAAAATAAAATAGTTGGTGGTGCTGAAGTAGTGGCCACATGGTAAGGACTATTATCTCTATAAAACTGCATATTCTGCTGAAATAATACTCCAGTAATGTTTTGTATTTGAAGTGCCAGCAAAGCATATGTAATTTCAGTAGCATTTACGTAGGCATCATCAGTAAAATTTGTCGGGCCTACTATACTACAGACCATATCAACTTCATTGTTAATATCGTAAGCATAACTGTATAGCATAGATAAATGTGCACCAGCACTTGAACCAATAAACGCGTATTGATTGGATATTTGATAGTCTTCTTTTTTAGATTTTAAATCAGCTATAATAGCTTTAATATCATCAATTTGCATCGGGAAAGGACTGTTGCCTTCTGATGCCAATCTGTAATTGATATTGACAATAGCATGATTTGGTGATTCCTTTTGTAACTCTGGTATAAAAGCATTCATATCGTTTTTATCACCTTCAATCCAACCACCACCATGCACCAATATAAAAACTTTGGTAGATTTGGAAGTTCTTCCTTTTGGAAGATAAATATCGTATTTTTGTTGTGGATGATCTCCATAGGAAACATCTTTGGATTGCGATTTTTCCAAAATGGTCTCCGGAGACGAGGAATCATCTGTACAAGAAATAAACAAAAGTATTATTGTCGATAGAGAAAATAATAATTGACTAATTTTACTTTTCATAATCCAGTTTTTATGGCACAATTTATAAAAATTTATAACGACAATCCTAATCCCAAAGAAATCAACAAAGTAGTTGAAGTGCTTAGAAAAGGAGGTTTGATTATTTATCCAACCGATACCGTTTACGGTTTGGGATGTGACATTACTAACGCTAAAGCAATGGAGAAAATTGCACGTATCAAAGGCATTAAACTAGCCAAGGCAAACCTATCTTTTGTGTGCAATGATTTAAGCCACCTTTCGGATTATGTTAAACAAATTAATACGCCCACCTATAAAATTTTGAAGAGGGCATTGCCCGGACCCTATACCTTTGTTTTGCCAGGCAATAATAATTTGCCAAAAGCTTTTAAGAATAAAAAAACTGTGGGAATTAGAGTGCCTGACAACAATATTGTGTTGGCTATTGTTAAAGAATTGGGTAACCCAATTGTCTCAACTTCTATACGTGATGATGACGATGTGATAGAATACACTACCGACCCAGAACTGATTTTTGAAAAATGGCAAAAATTGGTGGACGTTGTTATTGATGGAGGCTATGGCGATAACCAACCTTCTACGGTTATAGACTTATCGCAAGATGAAATTGAGGTGATAAGAGAAGGAAAAGGTAGTTTGGATATATTATAAATTTTCTCCGTTACTCATTAATTCCTTATAGTTCTTATTCAATTTTTTTAATAATATTCCATATAATAATTGGTAAAATAACCAAAACAATACTACCATAATAAGTATTATAAATAAAGATAGTAACCAAACAACAATCATATTAGTGTCTTTTGGAATTTGGCTCAAGAACACGTCAGATTTAAAGAAACCATAAAACACAACTGAGCACACAATTGGGATCAAGGCTAAATTAAACCATATATAATATTTAACAATCTTTCTGGTTTTTAAAATGTTCTGTATTAGAACTTTAGGATTTTCATCAGCCGAAATTGATCTATAATTTTTGTAGAAGAAATAAACAAAACATATAAGCACAACGTAATAAAAACCATAAAATGTATTAATGAATGTTGTTAAACCTAATTTCTCAATTGTAACGGAAGATTTAGCATTACCTGTAAATAATGATATAACAACCGGAATAACCAATTCTAAAACACTAATTATAAAGATCCATTTTACGATTGAAGACGATTTTTTATGAATAATTTTAGACAACGCCTCTTTAGATAATTTTGGCAGTGCACCATCTTGTTTTTTCCAATCCTTTTTTAATAATTCTAATTGATCCATAGTTTTTAAGGATTAAGTATATTTTTTAATTTAGTTTTTACACGGTTCATTTTTACCCTCGCGTTTACTTCGGTTATTCCCATCATTTCAGAAATTTCCTTATAATTTTTATCTTCTAAATAAAGAAGCACTAAAGCCTTGTCAATATCAGATAACTGATATATTGCTTTGTACAATAGCTTCAATTGTTCCTCTTCGGTATCATCATAATCAACCGATTCTATTTTAAACAGAACCGACTCAAAATCCTGTGTTTTAATTGAGCGTTTAGACTTTCGGTACAAGGTTATTGCGGTGTTAAGGGCAACTCTGTACATCCAGGTACTAAATTTAGAATCGCCCCTAAATTTGGGGTATGCTTTCCAGAGTTGAATACTAATCTCTTGAAATAGATCATTATGAGCATCCTTGTTATTGGTATAGATTCTACATACCTTATGCACTATATTTTGATTTTCTTCTAAATCTGAAATAAATTTATGCTCTAACGCTTTGTTCACTGGTTAATGATTTCAAGTAATTAGTAGTTTTCTAGTAAACTTTGTTACACTTGTTAAGGATAAAAATAATCAGCTAATACCCAAATAAATAAAAAAATGTATATTTGTTTAAATATTTACCAGCTATGTTAAACAATATTAAGACTAAATTCTCCATCAAGGATCTAGAAAATTTTACCGGTATTAAACCACATACCATTAGAATCTGGGAAAAGAGGTACAATCTGCTCGAACCTTCCAGAACCGAAACTAATATACGATATTATGACGAGCATAACTTCATTAAACTTTTAAACATTAATTTACTTTATAATAATGGTTACAAGATTTCTAAAATCGCAAAATTTTCAGAAGATACATTGTTGTTAAAAGCAAAGGAAGTTGTTGCAGAAAAGGCTATGGAAGAAGGGGCTATTAATTCTTTTAAATTGGCTATGCTTAATTTTAACGTAGTTTTGTTTAACGATGCCTACAATAAATTGTTGGCCAATAAATCTTTTAGAGAGATATTTTTAGAAGTTTTTATTCCTCTATTAGATCACATAGGTTTTTTATGGCAGAGCAAATCAATAAGGCCAATACATGAACACTTTATTTCAAATTTGATTATGCAGAAATTGTATACAAATATTGAACGAAATCAAGTATCTAATTTTACAGAAAATGACAAAACATTTGTCTTGTTTTTGCCGATGAACGAGATACATGAATTAGGTCTTTTATTTTTGCACTACGAATTAACCTTAAGAGGTTACCATTCTATTTATTTAGGTCAAAACATTGCTATAGAGGCTATAGAGGACTTAAAATTATTGTATAATAATATACATTTTATTTCCTATTTTACAGTAGAACCAAGTGAAAATACCATAGACGATTATTTGGAAAAAATACATGATGATTTAATAAAAAATACGAATAATAACTTTTGGTTCTTAGGCAAAAGAGCTGCTGATTATGATAAAGAGATTCCCTACCCAAAAATTCAAGCGATATCTTCGCTCAAAAAAGTTTTGGAAATTATTTAGCGTAAAAATTTCATTTTGTTTAATAAATTATTATATTTGTTAAACAAAATGAAACACAAAGTAATCATAATCGGTTCAGGCTTTTCTTCGTTAGCCGCATCTTGTTATCTTGCTAAAGCGGGTTACAATGTCACTATACTTGAAAAAAATGAAAACATAGGCGGTAGAGCACGAGTTTTTAAAAAAGATGGATTTAAGTTTGATATGGGACCTTCTTGGTATTGGATGCCCGATGTTTTTGAAAGTTTCTTTAGCGACTTTGACAAAAAATCATCTGATTATTATGAGTTAAGTAAGTTAGGCCCTGCCTATCAGGTTTATTTTGGAAAATCTGATAGTATAAAAATTGCTGACAACTTAACAGCAATAAAAGAAACTTTTGAAAAAGTAGAACCGGGAAGTTCTAAATACCTGCAACAGTTTATAGATTCAGCAAAATTTAATTATGATGTTGCCATTAAAGATTTGGTTTATAAACCAGGGAATTCAATTGCAGAATTAATCACTCCTGTAACCATTAAAAGGGTAAATCAGTTTTTTACTAGTATAAGAAAACAAGTAAGAAAAAAGATAAAAAACGATAAACTTGTTCAAATATTAGAATTTCCAGTACTGTTTTTAGGTGCAAAGCCCAGCAATACGCCTTCATTTTACAATTTTATGAACTATGCCGATTTTGGATTGGGCACATGGCACCCAAAAGGAGGTATGTACGAAGTTATCAAGGCTATGACTAGTTTAGCTACAAGTTTAGGAGTTAATATTGAAACAAGTAAAAATGTTTCAAAAATTGTAGTTGAACACGATAAAGCGGTCGGAATTCAAACGGATGATACTTTATTGGAAGCAGATATTATATTGAGTGGTGCAGATTACCATCATACAGAAACATTATTGGATAAACCATACAGACAGTACTCAGAAAGCTATTGGGGCAAAAAAGTTTTTGCTCCGTCATCGTTATTGTTTTATGTGGGTTTTGATAAGAAAATAGAAAATGTATCGCACCATACATTGTTTTTTGATACAGATTTTGATAAGCATGCCGTTGAAATTTACGATAAGCCATCATGGCCAAAAGAACCATTGTTTTATGGTAATTTCCCAAGCTTGACGGAGGGCTCATTTGCACCAGAAAATAAAGAAGCGGGCTTTTTTTTAATTCCAATTGCTCCGGGTATTGTAGATACGCCTGAAATACGCGAGAAATATTTTAATCACATTATTGAAAGGTTCGAGAATTTAACTAGCCAAAAAGTGAAAGAACATATTCTATTCAAAGAATCTTTCTGTGTAAAGGATTTTATAGAAGATTATAATTCTTATAAAGGAAATGCCTATGGCTTGGCCAATATACTTACACAAACCGCTTTTTTACGCCCTAAAATTAAAAGCAAAAAAATAAAGAATTTATTTTTTACAGGGCAATTAACGGTGCCAGGACCTGGTGTACCGCCATCGTTAATCTCTGGAAAAATTGCGGCAAGTTCAATACAAAAACACTATCCAATATTAAAACCAAAAACAGATGGATCAATTGTTTAAAAATGTTTCAATGGGTTGTAGCAAATTGGTTACAAAATCTTACAGCACGTCTTTTACGTTAGCTGTAAAAATGCTTGCACCCTCTATCCGCAATGCCATTTATGGTATATATGGTTTTGTGCGTTTTGCAGATGAAATTGTAGATACTTTCCATAATTTTGACAAAGCACATTTGTTAGACGAATTTGAAAAAGATTATTATAAAGCATATCATGAAGGTATAAGTTTAAACCCGATATTGAACGCTTTTCAGCTTACTGTAAAAAAATATAATATTGATGACCATCTGATTCAATCCTTTTTAAAGAGTATGAAATCGGATTTGGTAAAGACCGATTATTCAGAGAAGGAATATGAGGAGTATATTTATGGTTCGGCCGATGTTGTAGGATTAATGTGTTTGAAAGTATTTGTTAATGGAGACTCAAAAAAATACAATGAGCTTAAAGAATCGGCAATGATGTTGGGTTCGGCATTTCAAAAAGTAAATTTTCTAAGAGATTTAAAAGACGATCTTGAAGTATTAAATCGTTCTTACTTTCCTGAAGTTCATTTCGAAAATCTAGATTTAGATTCAAAACAAAAAATTATTAGAGAAATAGAAGATGATTTTAAAATAGCCTATAAAGGAATTTTGAACTTGCCAAAAGAAGCTAAATTTGGTGTTTATACCGCTTACATCTATTACAGAACTTTATTGAACAAATTAAAAAGAACGCCCTCAGAACAAATTTTAAATACAAGAATCAGGGTTTCAAACCCACGTAAAATAAGTCTATTGGCTAAATCTTTTGTAACTTACAAGTTAAATTTAATGTAAAATAGTATGCTGGTTTTAAAATATATAGCAATAACAATAATTACATTTTTATGTATGGAAGCAGTAACATGGTTAACACATAAATACGTAATGCATGGTATTATGTGGTATTTTCATGAAGATCATCACCAGCCTAAATATCCGCATAAATTTGAAAAAAACGATGTGTTTTTCTTGATTTTTGCCATTCCCAGTATTTTGTTGTTTTATTTCGGGTTGGCTCATAACGGTTTAAACTCTTTGTTTTTTATTGGACTAGGGTTTCTAATTTATGGCACTTGTTATTTTTTAGTACATGATGTGCTGATCCATCAAAGATTTAAATGGTTTAAAAACACAAAAAACAAATACCTTATTGGACTTAGAAAAGCACATAAAGTCCACCATAAACATTTGGGTAAGGAGGATGGAGAATGCTTTGGTATGTTGTTCGTTCCATTTAAATATTTTAAGATATAAATGTCACTCTATCTCATATTAAATTTAGCTTCGCTGAGCATTCCGTTTTTGTACAGTTTTGAAAAAAAAATGCGTTTTATTCAATGGTGGAAAGAAGTTTTTTTATCTATAATAATTGTAGGAGTCTTCTTTATAATTTGGGATATTAACTTCACTAAAAATGGCATTTGGGGTTTTAATGAGAATTATTTGGTTGGTTTAAGCATTTTAGGTCTGCCAATTGAAGAATGGCTGTTTTTTATTTGTATTCCCTACGCTAGTATTTTTATCCATTATGCTTTTCAATATTTTTTTCCAACGATTTCATTATCCATAAAAATAACTAATATTATTACCATTAGCTTAATTCTTCTGTTACTAATTGTTGCTATTAAAAATTATGATAAAGCTTATACTTTTTATAATTATATAATTTTATCAGTATTATTATTGTACAGCTACTTTACAAAAAACAGGCAGTTACCTATATTTTACATCACTTTTTTAATTATTCTGATTCCAATGCTTCTTGTAAACGGAATTTTAACAGGTAGTTTTATTGAAGAACCTGTTGTTTGGTACAACAATTCAGAAAATTTAGGCATTCGGTTAGGAACCATGCCCATTGAAGATATAGGTTATGCATTTACTATGCTATTTGGTAGTATTGTTTTGATTGAAAAAATCAAAAAATCATCATTGTTTACAAATAAAAATAAAGCAACTGTATGAATATTCTACTCACAGGTACTACTGGTTATATTGGCAAACGGTTAATTCCCATATTATTGGATTTAGGCCATAATCTATTTTGTTGTGTAAGAGATAAAGGTAGAGTACCAGAGGTGGTTAAAAACAATAAAAACATTTCGTTGATAGAGGTAGATTTTTTAAAAGAAAATACATTAAAAGAGATTCCAAAAGATATTGATGTAGCCTATTATTTGATTCATTCGATGTCCGCTGACACAAAAGATTTTAAAAAATTAGAACAACAATGTGCCTTAAATTTTAAAAAGGCAATCGAATCTACAAATGCTGAACAAGTTATTTATTTAAGTGGTATTGTCAATGATAGTAGTTTATCCAAACACTTAGCTTCCAGAAAAGAAGTAGAAAACACATTACAATCGAAAAAGTATGCTCTAACCACTTTCAGAGCGGGAATAATTGTAGGAAGCGGCAGTGCCTCATTTGAAATTATTAGAGATTTGGTTGAAAAGTTACCCTTAATGATTGTACCAAAATGGGTAAAAACCAAATCGCAATATATTGCCATAAGAGATGTTTTGGCTTTTCTATCAAAAGCAATAGGTAAAACAGAATTATATAATAATTCCTACGATGTTTTTGGCCCGGAGGTACTTACTTATAAACAGATGATTTTGCAATTCGCTGAAGTAAGGAAGTTTAAACGATACATTTATTCTGTACCTGTAATGACACCGAAGTTATCTTCTTATTGGTTGTATTTTATAACCGCAACTTCGTACAAATTAGCAATAAGTTTAGTCGATAGCATGAAAGTGGAAGTTATAGGCAAATCGAGTAACATTAATAAAATTTTAAATATTGATCCTATATCTTATAAACAAGCCGTAGAAAAGGCATTTATAAAAATTGAGCAGAACAGTAGCGTCTCAAGCTGGAAAGATTCTTTTATTAGTGGTCGGTTCAATAAAAAATTATCACAATATATTGAAGTTCCTCATTCTGGTTGCTATAAGGATGTTAAAAAAAGGGAAGTGAAAAATGAGGAAAAAACCATCGAAAAAATATGGTCTATAGGAGGTGATAATGGTTGGTATTATGGAAATATTCTTTGGAGAATAAGAGGTTATTTAGATAAATTGTTAGGTGGTATTGGGCTAAGGCGGGGTAGAACCCACCCCTCTAAATTGAGTGCTGGAGATTCTTTAGATTTTTGGCGAGTATTATATGCAAATAGAAAGGAAAAGCGATTATTGCTTTATGCAGAAATGAAATTACCGGGAGAGGCTTGGCTTGAGTTTACCGTTATAAAAAACATATTGTATCAACGTGCGGTTTTTAGACCTAAAGGATTGTTGGGGCGGTTTTATTGGTATAGTGTTTGGCCGTTCCATGGGTTTATATTTAATGGTATGATCAATAAATTAGTGAAGGTTTAACTAAAATTGGAGAATGTGAAAAAAATAATAATTATAGGAGGTAGCAAAGGTATTGGCAATTCCATTGTGCAAAGACTAATAGACGAAAACAAAATAACAAATATTAGTAGAACTCCATCTGATATTAATCATAAAAATTTACATCAGTATCAATGCAATGTGTTGGAAGATGAATTGCCAGAAATGGATGAAATTGATACTCTAATTTATTGTCCTGGAAGTATTAATTTAAAACCAATATCAAGATTAAGTTTAAATGATTTTAGAGATGATTTTAATATTAATGTGTTAGGTGCTGTCCGTGCCATCCAAAAATATTTACCGCTCTTAAAAAATGGTAACAATCCTTCTATATTGTTATTTAGTACGGTTGCTGTAAAGTTAGGTATGCCTTATCACGCCAGTATTGCTACAGCAAAGGGTGGGGTAGAAGGGCTTGTAAAATCATTAGCGGCAGAATTGGCACCAACGGTCAGAGTTAACGCCATTGCACCTACGGTAACCGATACTGGTTTGGCAGAAAACCTGTTAAGAAACGATAAAATGAAAGAAAAAATGATAGAAAGACATCCTTTAAAAAAATATCTAGATCCAAATGAAGTCGCGGGTATGGCTCAATTTTTAATTTCTGAGAACGCAGCTTCAATATCGGGACAAATTTTTGAAATGGACTGTGGTATAGTAACCTTAAAGATTTAAAATATGTTTGGATTATTCAAGAAGAAATCAGAGGTGGAAAAGTTAAATGATAGGTATAAAAAGCTATTAGCAGAATCACATCGTTTATCTACTACCAACCGAAAAGCAAGTGATACTAAATATGCAGAAGCCGATATAGTATTGAAAAAGATAGAAGCTTTAAACAATAAATAAATGGCATTTTATCAGTTATATAAAGAACAAAAAATCAATTGTACGATTGATGAAATTTGGGATTTTATTTCTTCACCAGCAAACCTCAAGGAAATAACTCCCGATTATATGGGTTTTGATATCAGTTCAAAAAATCTTCCTGATAAAATGTATGAAGGAATGATTATTTCTTACAAGGTGAGTCCGTTGTTGGGTATAAAAACAACTTGGGTCACTGAAATAACTCATGTTAGAGATAAACGGTATTTTGTTGATGAACAACGTATTGGCCCTTATGCTTTATGGCATCATCAACATATAATTGAGCCTATTGAATACGGAGTTTTAATGAAAGATATTGTAAGCTACCAACCTCCATTTGGGTTTCTTGGAGCCATCGCTAACAGCTTGATTATAAAGAATAAATTAAAAGAAATATTTGATTATCAAATCCTTGCGATTGAAAAAAAATTTGGAACGTATGAAGAAAAATGAGATTACCATATTTTGGTTTAGACGCGACTTGCGTCTGGAAGACAACGTAGGTTTAAATGCTGCCCTAAAAAGTGGATTACCGGTATTGCCTATTTTTATTTTTGACAATGATATTTTAGAAGATTTACCAAAAAACGATGCAAGGGTTTCTTTTATTTACAAATCACTCAAAGATATCCACCTACAGCTAAAAAAGAAGAACAGCTCCTTATTGATTAAAAAAGGGAAAATAGCAGACATATGGAAAGAATTAATTACTGAGTTTAATGTAAAAAACGTATTTTATAATAGAGATTATGAACCCTATGCCCTTAAACGAGACCAAGAAATTACTGATTTATTGAGTTCAAATGATATTGAAGTTTCTAATTTTAAAGACCAAGTAATATTTGAAAAAGATGAAGTTTTAAAAGGAGATGGAGATCCTTATACAGTTTATACACCTTATAAAAATAAGTGGCTTGAAAAATTTAAAAATGATAACTTAGACAGTGTAAAAAACGAGATACTTAATTGGAATCAATTTTGTCAATATGAAACACTATTCCCAACATTAGAAACTATTGGGTTTGTAAAAAGCAAACAGAAAGTTCATTCTCCTAATTTGAATATTATTTCAGATTATGATAAAAATCGAGATTTTCCTGCTAAAAATGGAACTTCATATTTATCACCTCATTTAAGATTTGGTACCATAAGCATTAGAAAATTAGTTGTAATGGCTAATGAAAAAAATGCGGTTTTTTTAAGTGAATTGATTTGGAGAGAGTTCTTTATGCAGATATTGTTCCACTTTCCAAAAGTGGTCACAAATAATTTCAGATCAAAATATGATGGCATAAAGTGGCGGGACAATAAAGCCGATTTTAAACGTTGGTGCGAAGGTACGACTGGCTATCCCTTAGTTGATGCCGGTATGCGTGAATTGAACGAAACGGGCTATATGCACAACAGGGTGCGAATGGTAACTGCTAGTTTTTTATGCAAACATTTGTTGATTGACTGGAAATGGGGAGAAGCCTACTTTGCCGAGAAATTATTGGATTACGAATTGTCATCCAATAACGGTAATTGGCAATGGGCAGCCGGAACGGGTTGCGATGCCGCTCCATACTTTAGAATTTTTAATCCGACAACACAATTAAAAAAATTTGATAAAAATTTAGAATATACCAGAAAATGGATTCCAGAATTTGATTCAGGTTATCCTGAACCTATGGTTGAGCACAAGTTTGCTAGAGAAAGAGCGTTGAAGGGTTATAAAGTTGGGTTGCAATAAAGAAAGTACGAGGTACGGAATACAAGTTACGAAGAAAAAATTATATTTTTTCTAAATATTATCGTGTGGAAGTCCTTCCCTTAGGAAAGGATTTAGGATGGGACATTTCTCTGTGAATCTCTTTTTTCTTTCAGTATCTCTGTGTAATAGCTTACACAACTACACCGCCTCCTCAGAAATCAATTGCTCAATCTGACCATCATTTCCAATTTTATATTGAGTTTGAACGGTTTTGGTCAAGATTTGTTTTTCGTCTTCAGGATCAAAACAGGATTCGTTATCGATTATAATAATATTATAATCTTTGTCAATGGAAAATTGCCTGTCCCAACTACAGTCGTAATTAATACCACCTGCCAAAATCAATTTATCTACTACTTTATTGTTTTCATTAAAAGTTTGAAGTTCAAAATAGGGTAGGGTTTCTGGTTCTTCTGTATTGTGATAAGTAAAAATAAGCACTTTAATATCATTAATATTGGGTAAACGTGTATAAAAATAGCCTTCACCTATATAAGGATAATTTTTACTTTCTGTAATCATTAAATCCTCATCCTTTAAAAAGGCAGTAGAATCGGAAAAATAAGTATTTAATTTTGCATTCTTGTCGATTTTTCCATTTTGCTCAAAAGCTTCTAACGTATAATGATAATCTAAAATAGAATCTTTATCAAAAGCAAATGCATAAGGTAATTTTTGAATAGCGATGCTGTCAAAATCGTTAATTGAAATAAGGTCTTCTACCTTGGTGTCCGTTTCCTTTTTGTTTTTACAAGCTGTAAAAGTTATTATAATTATGAGGGTTGTTAGGATACTTTTTTTTAGCATATTATGTTTTTGTTTCTGTTACGATAGTCATGAACTTTCATTGTTTTTTATGTTCCGTTAGGAACTACATATGGGTTGCACAAATATTGCGTCCAATCCAAATTGTGCCGTGAGGTACAATATATGTTGTATTTCTGTTTCGTACCTGACGGCACGATATTGTTGATTACCAATTTCTTTTCTTTTCTACCCATGTTAAGTCCCTCTGGGACTGTTAATCGTATTTAATATGGGTTAGAATATTACCTTTAAATTTATTGTAATCCGGGAATCATAACCATTTCATCGGTATCTTTATCGTAATCGATTCCCTCAAAATTGAAACCGAAAAGATTGAAAAATTCATCACGATACCCTTCTAAATCCCCAATTTTTGGTAATGACTCTGTGGTTGATTCATTCCATAATTTAGCCACTTTTTCTTGAATATCGTCACGCATTTCCCAATCGTCAATTCGTATTCTTCCTTCGCTATCTATAGGCACTTCATCAAGAAATAATCTTTCTTTATATAATCTATAGATTTGTTCAATACAACCTTCTTGAACGTCTTCCTCTTTCATTACTTTGTACAGTAAGGAAATATATAACGGAATAACGGGAATAGCAGAGCTGGATTGTGTGACCAAGGCTTTATTCACCGATACATAAGCTTTACCTTTTATACTTTTTAAACTATCGGTTATTTTAAAAGCCGTAGCTTCTAAATGGTCTTTTGCCATTCCGATGGTACCTTTTCTATATACGGGTTCAGTTAGTTTTGGACCAATGTATGAATACGCAACGGTTTTAAAATCATCAGAAAGTAACTCTTCTTTTTTGAGTTTATCAATCCACATTTCCCAGTCTTGCCCACCCATTACTACGATTGTATTTTCTATTTCTTCTTCATTACAAGCTTCAATAGATATTTCTTTTACCTCACCAGTATGGAAATCGACAGTTTTATTGGTGTATGATTTTCCAATTGGTTTTAAGACGGATTTATACCGAACACCAGTATCAGGATGCGTTCTAACAGGCGATGCCAAACTATAAATTACTAAATCAATCTTACCTAAATCTTTTTTAATGAGTTGAGCGGTTTGTTCCTTAATTTCATGTGAAAAAGCATCACCATTTATACTTTTTGCATACAACCCTTCTTTATGAGCTTGCTTTTCAAAAGCAGCGGTATTGTACCAACCAGAAGATGCCGTTCTACCTTCTGCAGGTGGTTTTTCAAAAAATACTCCAATGGTAGAGGCATTTGAACCAAACGCACTGGTTATTCGCGATGCCAAACCAAATCCTGTAGAAGCCCCAATGACCAAAACTTTCTTAGGACCGTCAACTGTACCTTGAGACTTTATATAATCAATTTGATTTTGAACACTTTTTGCACAACCGTCGGGGTGAGCTGTGATACATATAAATCCGCGGGTTTTTGGGTGTATTATCATTGGTTGTTTGGTTTGTTACGAGAATTGTTATGTTATTCAGTTTTTTTAACTCATCACTAAAGTTGGAACTTTTATTGTGTATTATTCAGCCATTCTCCTTTTTTTAGGTCAGGAATAAAACAATCAAAGTTAATTTGAATTTCTTTTCCATTATCTAAAAGTCTTACGTCCAATGTCCCTTTGTAAAACCCCCAACTTTTGTGAGATATACTTTGCCTAAGTACTAAAACCTTTAAGCTGTCGGGATATATCTCGTCGCAATTGTTTTTAATCCAACCTTCACTATTCTCAAGATTTGGTTGATAGCTTCGCCACCAATTATCATAAGGTTCAGGATAATAGAACTTTTTCTCGTTGGATTTTGTTTCAGCATCGAATTTCAATTTCTCTTGTCGTTTCTGTTCCGAATATCCACAAGAAATTAGAAGGAACATTAAGATAAACCCAAAAAGTGATTTCAATTCCATTAATTATTTTTCAATTATCTACAGCATAGTTATAATCACATTGCAGTCAAAATTAAAACTTCCCCTACCTAAAAATCGTCTGCTTCCTATCCGGCCCAACCGAAACAATTTTAATTGGTACTTGCAGTTCTTTTTCAATAAAATCTATATAGGTAATTAGGTTTTTTGGCAATTGGTCGGCACTTTCCATTTTTGTAAGATCAGCTTGCCATCCTTTAAACTCGGTATAGTTTACACTCACATTTTCGGGTTCTATATTATAAGGTAAATGCGTAATCTCTTTACCTTTATAGTTATAAGAAGTACATACTTTTAAGGTGTCAAAACCAGAAAGTACATCACCCTTCATCATATTGAGTTGGGTTACACCATTAATCTGTACTGCATATTTTAAGGCAACCAAATCCAGCCACCCACAACGGCGTGGTCTGCCAGTAGTAGCTCCAAATTCGTGGCCTACTTTTGCCATTCTTTCGCCATCTTTGTCAAACAATTCAGTTGGGAAAGGACCAGAACCTACACGCGTGGTATAGGCTTTAAAAATTCCAAAAACCTCACCAATTTTATTTGGGGCAACGCCCAATCCGGTACATGCACCGGCAGCGGTAGTATTAGAAGACGTTACAAACGGATAGGTACCAAAATCTATATCTAATAATGAACCTTGAGCACCTTCTGCTAAAATGGTTTTGTTATTTCGCATAGCTTCAAATAAATATTCTTCGCTATCGATAAAGGTAAGTTCTTTTAAAACCTCAATGGCCTTACAAAATTGTTTTTCCAATTCCTTAAGGTCAAATTGAATATCAACCTCAAAATAATTCAGCATTTTTAAATGCTTTTCGGTCAAAGCTTTGTATTTGTCTTTCCAATCTTCCAATTCTAAATCACCCACACGCATTCCGTTTCTTCCGGTTTTGTCCATATACGTTGGACCAATGCCCTTTAAGGTAGAACCAATTTTGGCTTTCCCTTTAGAAGTTTCAGAAGCGGCATCTAACAACCTATGTGTAGGCAAAATTAAATGGGCTTTACGTGATATTAATAATTTCGATTTAAAATCGATATTATAGGGTGAAAGATTCTCCAGTTCTTTTTGAAAAATAACAGGATCGATTACCACACCATTTCCTACAATATTTACAGCTTTATCATGAAATATTCCCGAGGGAATTGTATGTAAAACGTGCTTGTTTCCATCAAAAATTAAGGTATGTCCTGCATTTGGACCGCCTTGAAAACGAGCTATTATATCGTAATTTTTAGTAAGTACATCTACAATTTTACCTTTTCCTTCGTCGCCCCATTGCAAACCGAGTAATAAATCAACCATGTTGTAATTCGTTATTTTTTATTGTTGTCATTTCGAGGCATTAGCCCCATTGTTAATTACTTTCTGTCATTTCGAGGCACGAGAAATCTTTTGAAACTTACCCGCCCACTTTATTAAAACGATTATTTTTTAGTCGTCTTCTCTTTCTTTTTACCCTTGATTCGCTCCCCATAAAAGTAAAGTGAATGTTTGTTAACTTTTATATCAAAAACTTCTTCTATGGTTTTTTTAATCGTTTGAATTCTAGGATCGCAAAATTCAATTACCTCACCTGTATCCGTTAGAATAATATGATCGTGCTGTCTGTCAAAATAAGATTTTTCGTAATGAGCTTGATTTTGACCAAACTGATGTCGTCTAACCAACCCACATTCTAACAATAATTCTATGGTATTATAAAGCGTTGCTCTGCTTACACGATAATTTTGATTTTTCATGTAAATATAAAGTGATTCAATATCAAAATGATCGTTGTGATCATAGATTTCTTGAAGTATAGCGTAACGCTCGGGTGTTTTTCTATGGTTATTTTGTTCTAAAAAATTGGTAAAAACACTTTTTACAATTTCCTGATTTTTAGAATTATCCATATCTAATTTAGATTAAAAAGCAAATTTAATGAACTGGTTTAAACTTTTGGCGTTTAAGCGAAAATAAATTATTTTTTGCCCAATTGAAGACTTTTTTAAGTTGCTTAGCAGAGCTAAGGAAAGAAAAAAAGACAATAAGTGGGTGAAAAAGGTTCTTTTTAGCAAAATGAGAAAAGATTATACCAGTTCATAATTAAAAAACAAGTATTTCTTATCCGCCTGCTAAAAAATTTAACAACTTTTGAACAAAGAAACCCCTCCGCCTATCGACACCTCCCCTTGAAAATAAGGGGAGGACTCATTTTGTTTATTCCCTGTTAAACAAGTGTTATTCAGTAAATTATTGAACTAATAACTTAATTAACTATTCAAACGTTGAATTTTATCAATCCCCTCTATTTTCTTTAGTTTCTCCATTAATTTCCTCAGCTGATCGTTGTTTTTAACACCAACGGTTATATGACCCGAAAAGACACTTTGACCACCAGAAATATTTATATTATAAATATTTACGTGCATATTGCTGGAAATAACCTGCGTAACTTCATTAACCAAGCCCATATGATCAATACCTGTTAATTTTAAGATAACCTTGTGTTCTTGTTGTGTGGAATCTATCCATTTGGCGGTGATAACCCTATATGCAAATTGCGATTGCATGCTTATTGCGTTCGGACAATTTTGTTTATGCACTTTAATTCCGTCAGCAACGGTTACAAAACCAAAAACTTTATCCCCAGGAATTGGATTACAGCATTGAGCTAATTTATAGGCTAATTTTTCTTCGTCCTTACCGAAAACAAGTAAATCAAATTTGTCTGTTAACTCATCATTTTTATCGTCAACTATTTTTTTATCCCCTCTTTTTATGGTGTTTTTAAAAAACTTATAAATAGCATTACTTCTCTGACTTACAAAATTTTTGAGTTGTTGATTGTCAATAGCTCCGTTACCAAATCTGTAAAAAAGATCGTGGCTGGTCTTTAATTTAAAATAACTGACCAACTCGTTTATTGTTTTTTCGTTAAAAGGAATTTTTAAATGCCTTAATTTACGCGTTAAAGCTGCTTTACCTTCCTCTGCTACCAATTTTTGATCTTCTTTTAAGGCACTCTTTATTTTCGATTTTGCCCGTGCGGTTTGAGCGAAATCCAACCAACTCAATTTTGGTTTTTGGCTGTTAGAGGTAATAATTTCTACCTGATCTCCACTATTTAAGGTGTGGCTTAGCGGAACTAATTTGCCGTTTACTTTGGCTCCTCTACATGTTAAACCAACATCGGTGTGGATGGCAAAAGCAAAATCCAATGGAGTTGCTCCTTTTGGCAACGATTTTATATCACCTTGAGGTGTGAAAATATAAATTTCTTTAGCGTATAAGTTCAATTTGAACTGCTCTACAAAATCAACCGCATTTACATCAGGATTTTCTAACGTTTCTTTTAATTTATTCAACCAATTTTCAAGTCCACTTTCTTTTTCATTGCCGTGTTTATATTTAAAATGTGCGGCATAACCTTTTTCGGCAATTTCGTCCATTCTTCTAGATCGGATCTGAACTTCAATCCAACGACCTTTTGGGCCCATAACCGTAATGTGCAGAGATTCGTATCCCGTAGATTTTGGCTGTGTTATCCAATCACGTAAACGGTTTGGGTTGGGATTAAAACTATCGGTTATAATAGAATAAATTTTCCAGGCATTGAATTTTTCATCTTCTAACTCGGAACTATAGATAATTCTAATGGCAAACTTGTCGTAAATTTCATCAAAAGAAACGCCTTGGTTTAACATTTTCTTTCGGATGGAATAAATGGACTTGGTTCTACCCTTAATTACATAATCAAATTTTTCTTTGTCCAGAGCTTTTTGAACACTTTCGGTAAATGCTTTTATATATTCTTCTTGTTGCTCTTTACTTTCTTTTATTTTGGTGAGAATATCGTTGTAAACTTCTGGTTCTGTATATTTTAAGCCTAAATCTTCTAGCTCGGTCTTAATATTGTACAATCCCAAACGATGGGCCAAAGGTGCATAAATGTACAACGTTTCAGAAGATATTTTTATCTGTTTATGGTATGGCATGGCATCCATAGTTTGCATATTGTGCAAACGATCGGCAATTTTTATCAGAATTACTCGGACATCATCATTTAAGGTCAAGAGCATTTTTCTAAAATTCTCCGCTTGGATAGAAACTTCTTGATCTTTATTTAAACGCGAAATTTTAGTAAGACCATTCACGATTTTGGCAACGGTTTCGCCAAACAACCCTTCAATATCCTCAAAAGTATAATCGTCGGAATCTTCAACTACATCATGTAATAAGGCACACATAATGGAAGTTGCCCCCAAACCAATCTCATTTGCCACAATGGAAGCTACTGCAATAGGATGATAAATATAAGGTTCACCCGTTTTTCTGCGTTGGTCTTTATGGGCATCAACAGCCACGTCAAAAGCTTTCCGTATCATTTCCTTATCTTGTTTTGATAGGTGTTGATACGTAGCATGCAACATTTCTTTATAGCGTTTGGCTATTTCTTTATTTTCTTCCTCTACGGTTACGGTATATGCCATAGAATAAAAGTAATCTAAACATTTTTATTGGGCAAGTTTTTTTGGTATGGGTATTAGAGACAAGTTATTATATTTACTTGCCTAATTTTAGAATTCGAAAAGCACCTTGAATCACTAAAATAAAAACGATTGTTCCTATAATTAAATCAGGTTTATTGGAACTTAGCCAATTAACTAGAACACCTGCTATTATAACTCCCAAATTGATAATCACGTCATTCGAGGTGAAAATCATACTCGCTTTCATATGTGCTTCTTCTTTGCTTTTTGATTTTCGCAAAATGTATAGACATATTCCGTTTGCGATAAGTGCAAAAATTGAAACGATAATCATTGTCGAAAAATCAGGAAGTTTCTCGGCACCAAAAAACCGTCTTAAAACTTCTACAAATCCGATAATTGCAAGTGTAATTTGAAAATATCCCGCAAGTTTTGCAATTCGTTTTTTCCTAATCAGCGTTCCACCAACCACAAATAAACTAATACCATAAACAAAGCTGTCCGCAAGCATATCCAAACTGTCGGCAACCAATCCCATCGATTTTGAGATAATTCCTGATGTCATTTCTATAATGAAAAAGGCGAAATTTATGGCGAGGACAGACCAAAGTAGCTTTTTTTGGTTCTTATTTTCTTTAAATTCCGTTTGATCAGTCTGTTCGGTCGAGATTTTCTTACCGCCTAAATTCAATTCGATAAGCGACTTTTCGATTTGGTCGATTTCTCCGTTGTGAAAGATTGTCAATTTTCGGTTTGGGATGTCAAAGTCTAAATTCGCTATACTTGAAATTCCGTCCAATTTCATTCGGATGAGATTTTCCTCCGATGGACAGTCCATTTTCGTGATTTCAAATATTGTTTTATTCATTGGTTTTTATAGTTTTTTGCAGTTTCCTGAACAAGAAAATATACCAAAAATCATTAATTCTCTGATGTTTTGAAGTTAGTAGTTATTAGGGTTAAAACTTCTGAATTTAGCAGTAAATTTTATTCTTTTATATTCTCTTTAACATATTTTAAAATACTTTTCCATCTTTAAACACGGTTGTAGGTTCTTTGTTTCCATCTAAGTTTTTTTCCACCTTTATGTTTTTGATATTTGATAAAATCATTAACAAAATAATATCGGCTTTCCCAAGCTTCAAATCCTTTGAAGTTATTCCAATCCGTTTGGCTATCACTTTTATTAAAATATTCAAAACTTTCAAACGCAAAAATTAACTTGTCATTTAAAAAATACCATTCTGTTGAAAGCTGACCCTTATACGTAGTACTAGTAGCAATTACCCTATTGATATTACTTTTGTTGGAATGGGCTATGATGTTTGTAGCATGTGTTTGTATTTTACGCAAAGGTTTTTTGTTAGAAAAAAATATGTTTTATCCTTATTCTCGTATATCTGGGGTGTGTTTAATTGTATTTCGTTAACTACTGTAGAGTCACCAATAATAATCTCTTGTCCAACGGAACTAAGGTTATAAAAAAAACAGAAATAAAATTAAGTATTTCATAATTGCCAACTTAAACGTAATAAACAAATATACTCAATTAGTTGGGATTTCATCTCAATTATAAGTCATTGCACTGCTCTAAACCAGCGGAATTTAGTTGTTCTCGTAATGTATAAGAGTGAGTTCGTCAATTTTTTTAAACTCGATATCAGAAGTAATTAACGGTAAATCTAAATATAATGCTGTTGCTATAATAATGCTATCAGGTAGTTTAGTTTGATACAATTTTCTTATACGTATTGTGTCTTTTTTAATTGTGCTATTTAGATTAATGACCTTACACTGTGATATAAATTCAGTAATAATTTTTCGTCTTTAGCGGTAATGTTTTTTTATGCTAACAATTCTAACTCAGTTATAACAGATATATACAATTGTTTCTGATCCAAAACTTCTGCCAATGTTTTATCTCCGTGCAATAAATAGAGAATAATGTTAGTGTCTAAAAATAACTTACTCCCATTCATTCCTAAGTCCTCTTTGAATGGTTAAAGCGTCTTTATCTAATTTAATTTTACCACAATACTTGTAAACATCAACACCTTTTGGCCTAATTTCTTTCGCCAGTTTTTCTAAAATCTTTCTGATGCTTTGTTTTGTTGCACCTTGTTTTAATACAGTTACCATAATTGATAGATTATTTATACAAATATAACTAATTTTAAAATGGTCAAACATCGAAACTTAAATCAGGAACTTTAAATCTTTTTAACCATAAATCAAATTATCCTACAACATAGCCTTAACCCGCTGCAACAGCGTAGGGTGGGAGTAATGCATAAAAACATAAGCTTTATGAGGTGTTAAATTGCTTAAACTGTTTTTTGATAACTTTTTTAATGCGGCCGTTAAAGGTTTTGCACCAAAATGTGATTTGGCATAATCATCGGCTTGGTATTCGAATTTTCTGGAGAAGATGTTCATTATCAATCCCGTAATTTCAGAAATAGGACTATACAGTACACCAAACGCAATTAAACCAATATGAAAACTGGGTTCAGAAACCGACAAGGCATTGGCCAATAATTTACTATCAATAAAAAAGGAAAGTATGTATAAAGTCAACCCCGTTAAAAGAATGGAACTTACCATATTGAAAACAACATGTTTCTTTTTATAATGCCCAACTTCATGAGCTAAAACCGCCACAATCTCGTCAGTTTCTAGATCATTGATTAAGGTGTCGTACAGTACGATGCGTTTCTTTTTTCCAAATCCTGTAAAATAGGCATTGGCTTTTGTGGAACGTTTGGAACCATCTATCACAAATATTTTATCGAGATTGAAACCCACTTTTTGGGCGAAATTTTCTAACGCCGTTTTAAGTTCACCTTCCTCGAGTGGACTTTGTTTATTGAACAATGGAACAATCAACGTAGAATAAAACAAGGTCATAAATATGGAAAATACAGCCATGAAAGCCCAAGTATAAATCCAAAAATTTTTGCCTGTTTGTTGATAAAACCAAACAATTAACGCTAAAATTCCACCGCCTATGATTATCATTAAAAACCATCCTTTAATTTTATCTATAAAGAACAACTTTTTAGTGGTTTTGTTAAACCCATATTTTTCTTCAATAACAAAGGTTTTATAATAGGAGAGGGGCGTGGTAAGAATGTCGCTACCAAACATAATAATTCCAAAAAAGACAAGTGTAATTACAATTTGATTGTCGCTAATACTTCTAGCCCATTGATCAACATAAGCAAAACCCTCAAAAAAGAAAAATGCTATAGTCAACACAAAAGAAAAAGCACCTGTAAGGCTCGAAAACTTAAAATTTTCCTTTTTATAAGCTTGTGATTTTTCGTATTCCTTTTTATCGTAAACATCGTCTAACAAAGGCGGAATTTCATCATCAAAATGTTTTGCATTTAAATAATCCAAGTATTTATCAATAACAAAATTTAACGTTAAAATGCCAATTATAATGTAAAATACAGTTTGTGCGGTCATTCAATTAGTATATTAAAATACTTTTGGCGTATCGGAATTTCTTTTTCCAGTAAGAGTTGTCCAAGTTGGATTTCATAATTCCTTTGGATGTAGAACTGTGCATGAAAAGATTATCGCCGACATAAATACCCACGTGCCTATATTTTCGCGAAGGTCTAAAAAATACCAAATCGCCCGGTTTTAACCTATGTTTAGATACTTTTCTGCCCATGGTGGCTATCTCTTTTGTGGTTCTGGGCAGTTGAGTTCTTAATCCATCTTTATATACTTTTCTCACAAAACCGGAACAATCAAAACCCCTTCTGTCTGTACCTCCATATTTATAAGGCACACCTTCATAGAGCTGATATTGTTTTTCCAATTCGGATTCAACCTTGGCAACAGCAGCAGCTTTTTTAGAGGCACCGCAGCTGGTTAAAAGCAAAATAATTAAGAAAAAATACAGAAATTTTGAATGGATCATAAGAATTTGCGTTGTCTTTTCGCTTCAAAAATAAGAATTGCAGCCGAAACAGAAACATTTAATGAATCTATTTGCCCTTGCATCGGTATAATTATATTTTGTGTGGATTTTTGAAGCCACTCGTCGCTCAATCCTGTTGCTTCTGTACCTACAACAATAGCAGATGGGTTGGTATAATCAACAGTTTCGTAAGATTTGGAAGCGGTTAATGCTGCACAAAATATTGAAATTGAGTTAGATTCTAAAAATTGAATAATTTCTTTAGTTGTGCCAGTTGCTATTTGATTTGTAAAAACACAACCCACACTAGACCTGATAATATTCGGATTGTACATGTCCGTTATTGGGTTGGCAATCAATACCGCATCCACATTGGCAGCATCTGCAGTTCTTAATAATGCTCCAATATTTCCTGGCTTTTCCGGTGCTTCCGCTACCAAAATTAATGGATTTTTGTTTCTTAATTGTAGCGATGATAAATTAAAATTTTTGCTTTCCGCAATGGCCATGATTCCTTCTGTAGAATCACGTTGGGCAATTTTTTGATATACCTCTTTACTTATTTTGACCTGCCTCGCCGGCAGGCGGGTAATTTCAGACTGGTAATTGTCGATGCTATTTCCACCATAAATTTCATCACAATATAACACTTGCAATATTTTATAATTTCCTTTTAAAGCCAAAGATATTTCACGCTTACCCTCAATAACAAAGTGTCCCGTGTTTTTTCTAACGCGGGACTTACTCTGTAGCTGAACAATTTCTTTTATAAAACTGTTATGTGTGCTTGTTATTTCTTTATGCACCAAAGATTCTAGATTTAAAATTTAAAATTCAAGATTATTAAAAACTGTTATTCCTGCGGATACAGGAATCTCATAAGAACTTCCCTTATTTTTATCTATGTTCTGCTATTTTTTGCAGTTTTAGTTCCCTTCCCTTTGGGAAGGGCTAGGGATGGGCTTTATTTACCATATTTATCCGAATACCGTTTCCACAATTCCGTTTGATGTGTCTCTAAACTTACCATTCTCCCATCAATAAAGGCGTGTGTTAGTTGGTTGGTTCGCATATCCAAAGCATCACCTTCACTTATAAATAAAGTGGCACTTTTACCAACTTCTAAGGTGCCATAATCTTTTTCAATTCCTAATATCTTTGCGGTATTACCTGTAATTAATTGAAGGGCTTTTTCTTTATCCAAACCCTGTCCGACAACTTGTCCAGCATAAAAAGGTAAATTTCGGTTGTTCATACGTTCCATACGTCCAGTTCCTTCTAATCCGACTAAAAGACCTGCATCAACCAACAATTTTGGTAGTTTGTAGGGTAAATCATAGTCATCATCATTATTGTCTGGCAAACTTTGGGTTCTTTGAATTAAAACGGGAATATTATGTTTTTTCAATATATCAATGGTTTTATCGGCTTGGTAACCACCGACCAAAACCACGTTTTTTATATCCATATCTTTAGTGAAAGTAATGGCATCAATAATTTGCCGAGCGTCATTCGCATGAATATATAATTTTTTAGAACCATCAAATAAGCCCAAAGTAGCTTCAAAAGGCAGATTTTTGGGGGATTTATTCCCTAAATTATAGGTTTTAGCTCCCAATAAAAATTGTTTAATCTCATCAACCTGTTTACTATAATCTTTATTAGGTTTTACGCCTGGGTCTTCACCCATCCACCATCTTCCGCTAGAAAAACTATTTGGCCAATTTAAATGAATACCATCATCAACCTTAATTGCGGCATCTTCCCAGTTCCAAGCGTCTAACTGTACTATGGAAGACGTTCCAGAAATTCTACCACCTTTTGGAGTAATTTGTGCTAATAATACACCGTTCGGACGCATACTTTCAACTACCTTAGATTCTGCATTATAAGCGATTAAACTACGTACATGTGGAATCATTCCTCCAATTTCTGATTGATCAACAGAAGCCTTAACGGCATCAATCTCACCCAACCCTAAAGTGGAATTTGGCACTATAAATCCGGGATATACATGCTTGCCTTTAGCATCTATTATTTTACCACTTGCATTACCGGCGGATGCTTTTTCAATAGCTGTAATTTTCCCGTTTTCAAAAGTGATTACGCTATTTTCAATTACCTCACCATTGCCAATATGTGCGGTAGCACCCACAATAGTTAAGGTTTCAGACTGAGCATTAGCTGGAGTTTGTTGTGCTGATAGTTGAATGGAAACTACCAACAACAGACTTAGAAATATATTTTTAAAATTTTTCATTGGTTTTATTTTAATTGTTAATAGTATCGCAGTGCAATTCTGGTTTCACTTTCTTTTCAGGTTTTTGCGTTGGAGCACCACCATTTTTTTCTTGCAACATCATATTAATCAGTTGATTGCGTTCTTTTTTAATGGCTTCTCGTTTTTGTTTATCAGTTTCAAGATCAAAATAAACTTTACCATCAATTATGGTTTTTTCGGCCTTAGCATAAACGGAAAGCGGATGGTCTGACCAAAGTACTACATCAGCGTCTTTGCCAACCTTAATACTACCGACCCTATCATCAATGTGTAATAATTTTGCGGGATTTAACGTAACAAACTTCCAGGCTTCTTCTTCTGAAACACCACCATATTTCATGGTTTTGGCAGCTTCTTGGTTTAAACGCCGCGACATTTCCCTGTCATCAGAATTGATGGCGGTAACCACACCAACGTTGTGCATTATGGCAGCATTATAAGGTATAGCATCATTTACTTCATATTTATAAGCCCACCAATCCGAAAAAGTTGAACCACCTACACTATGTTCTTTCATTTTGTCGGCTACTTTATAACCTTCCAAAATGTGTGTAAATGTGTTGACGTTAATATCGAATTTTTCCGCTACTTTCATTAGCATATTAATTTCACTCTGAACATAAGAGTGTGCTGTAATAAAGCGTTCTTTATTTAAAATTTCGGCCAAAACCTCCATTTCAATATCTTTTCTATAGGGTTTTCCACTTTTTTTAAGGGCAACATATTCTTTCGCTCTTTGAAAATAATCGGTTATCATCTGTTCCACACCCATTCGAGATTAAGGAAATCTATTTGTTGTTGTGGGATATCGAGATTGTTTTACATTTTCGCCCAAAGCGAATTTTATAAATTTTGGCGTATTGGTATAAATCATGTCATCACCAATTTCGCCCCATTTTAATTTTATAATGGCCGAACGACCACCAATTGGATTTGCGGAACCGTGTAAGATTTGCATGGTAGTAACACCGCCCCCTAAATTTCTATAAATATTGATGTCCTCACTATCAATATTATCTTCAATGGTAACTTCGGCACTTGAATTTTGTCCAGCCTCATTTACCGATTGAGCAGCGACATGGGAATGTTCATCAACAATACCCGAGGTTAAATGCTTTCCAGTGGCATCCACCACCTTAGCCGAACCAGCAGATAGATTAGAACCAATTTTTGCAATTTTACCATTTTTAAGAAGTACATCTGTATTTTTAAGGATGCCTTCACTTTCGTTGGTCCAAACCGTTGCATTTTTAAATAAAATGGTTTCTTCTTTTGGTTTTTCTAAAAAACCATAACCGATATTAGGATAGGTTACCGGCACTACATCGTAAACCTTTTTACCCCCTTTATCCTCTTTTTCCTCTTTTTTCTTTTCTTCGGACGGTTTTTTAATTGCCGACCAACTTACCATCTTTCCGTTAGCCATATGAGCATCTCCATTGATATTATCTGTATTGGTATGAACTCTGGCATTCAGTTTATGAACATTCTCTTTGTCCATAATAACTAATCCCAACCAATTATCGCTATAAGTAACACTACCTTTTAATTTAATAGTATCTTGTTTTATGGATACTTTGGGCTTTTCGGCATCTCCAGAAAAAGTAAGATCGTAGGTTTTACCTTCTAAACTCAGGGTATAAGAACCCGATAAATCCTTAACGGACATATTTTTAATCACATTTTTTGTGCCTTGTACCCAATTTTCGTACAACTTGGTTTTGGAATTAAAAATATCGCCATCAGTAATTAAAAAGTTGGCTTGCATTCCTTTGTTCAATGTGCCGATCTGATTGCTTTTTCCTAAAATTTGTGCGGGAATTGTAGTTAGGGCTTCTAATGCTTTGGTCTTATCCAATCCGTAATCAATGGCCTTTTGCAAGTTCTTGGTAAAGTCTTTTAGAGATTTTAACTCTGAAGCTGTAATTGAAAAAGGCACATTGTTCTTAGCCAATACGCTTAAGTTTGTCGGTGCTTGATTCCAATACCTCATATCTTCCAAATTGATATGATCAGCTTGATAAGGGTTAGCAACATCGTAAGCCTTTGGAAAATTTAACGGAATAATAAAAGTGGCATTCGTATTTTTTATTTCATCAATCAATTGATATTCGTTCCCCTTACCAACAATGGTATATTGTATTCCGAATTGATCTCCAATTTTATCCGCTCGCAAGGCATTGTGCTTATCGCCGGCATAAAATATTTGTTTTAAATTTTTATTGCGGTTAAAGGCTTCGAGTGTTAAATCTTTGGTTTCAACATTTCCTTTGGCATACCAATCCGCATCCAAATAAAGTTGACGTAACAGGGCCATAGCACCCATCAACGAGGTAGGATAGACTTGTCTTGAAGCATTACTTTTATTAAATGATAAATATTGGGAAGAATTCACATCCA
This sequence comes from Aureibaculum koreense, assembly GCF_034296135.1. Classification (NCBI taxonomy): domain Bacteria; kingdom Pseudomonadati; phylum Bacteroidota; class Flavobacteriia; order Flavobacteriales; family Flavobacteriaceae; genus Aureibaculum; species Aureibaculum koreense. Next base: position 271,656 of record NZ_JAXKVV010000002.1, on the reverse strand, counting down.
ACAATCTATTTGCATCAGAACCCTCGGAGTTTAACGCTACCAAAACACCATTACCGCGTACTATACCATCTTGTAAGTGCGTGTTGACCATACCAAATCCCACACTACGTAGATCTTCAGCCTTTTTTGAATCAAATTTAAAAACATTCAATGCATTGGTTTCGGCTCTGATATGCTCGTTCCAATAATAACCCTTTCTATTGGTGTCATATTGTGGAGCTTGGCCAAAACTACCCCGTTGTGGTTTAGGTTTTGTGATTCCAAAATCAGAATAAACATCAATAAAAGAAGGATAGATACTTTTTCCGTCAAGGTCAACTTTAATAGTATTTTTGGGGATTGTAATATTGCCCCCAACATCAATTACTTTTTCACCCTTAACAAGCAGGGTGCCATTTTTAATGGTCTGTTTGGGACTTACAATTATAGTTGCATTTGTAAATGCTATAAAATTGTTGTTTTTGGTTTTAACGCCATCATTTTTAGGAAAATATTCTTGGGCAGAAATTGCGGTAAAACCTAAAAAAGTCAAGCATAAGAATAAATTAAAATAGAGTGAGAAGTTTGGTTTTTTCATTTGATAGTTTAGATTTTTGAATATCCATAATTAGTAATAATATAGATTAACGTCATGCTGAACTCGTTTATTTATAGATTTTCTATTGTTTCTTATTTGAATTCATGAATCTTCGATTTCAGCATCTCATTACTATTTGGCACTCAACTATTTATTAAATGAGACCCTGAAACAATCCCGAAAGCTTTCGGGACAGGGTGACGAACCCATTATGTCAAATTAAGGACAATCAATTAGATTTTATGATAAAAAGCTAAAAATAAGAATTATTAGAATATATATAAGAGATAATTAAAGAATTTAATTAACAAGTTAAATTCCGTGTTTTTGGTCATAAGCAATTAACAAATCAACCATTCTGCTATAGGTTTTCAATCCCTCTTTTTGTTGATTTGCCTTGAGGTAACCATCATAAAAGAGTTGGAAAAACGGTTTTAATTTATTTTGATAGGAAGTCCAAAATTCTTCTGATTCTTTGATGTTCTTAAATATTCCTTTGGGTATTTTTTCTATGAATTCATTGGCTTTTTTTTCATCTAGATAATGCAATCCAGCAACACAAAACCGAAATGCTTTTAAATTTGAAGAATAATTAAAATAAGGATCGCGGCTTTTTATTCCCGCTAAAAAACCGATAAAATTGGCTTCGTTTTCAAATCCGATACCTAATTGATGGGCAACTTCATGACAGCTAATTGTAGGTAAATTTACTTTTGGAACGTCGTTGTTTACTTGTGCCTCTCCCGACAAGGGGTTCAAATACCCAGAAAACCCCATATAGCTCAATGGCAAACTAAACAATGATTTTTTTAACGACACTGTTTTGTATTTATATTCGGGATAATCTTCGGCAAGAGCGTCATAAGCCAACTGTGTTCTTTCCAAAATTTCAGTGTTGGAATAGGGCACAATTATAGGTAAAGTATCGTTTTTTGTCAATATTTTTTGGGTATGTTCGAGCCTATCCAACAATTTTTGGGTCAAATTGCCCAACTGTTCAACAGTATATGGTTTTCGTTCTAGTTTTAAATTTATGTATAGAGAATTTCGGTAATAATTCAATCCCCACAAAAAATGAAAGAAAAAATAAAAAACGGATAAATAAGCACCTAATCTAAAAAGCTGTTGCATTGTATTTTTAAACTTGCTTCTAATCCATTTTACTATGCTGATGAGCAAAAATAATCCTAACAAGAAATAAAAAATATCGCCAATGGAAAAAGGTATCCAACCAAAAACAATTCTAAAAATGCTGGAAATAAATGGATAAATTCCATTGGAGTAATAACGTTCAACAACATTCGGAAAATATGAAATAAATTGTACTAAAAGTATTTGTACAGGTAATAATAGGCTAAGTATTTGATATTGGGTGAGTTCCTTCATTGGTCAAAAATACTCAAAAAAACAGAGTGTAAAACTTATTAACAAAAATATCACTTATTAACAGTTTCTGTTCAAATATAATTGTACTTTAGGGTATAATTGATAAAGAAAAAATTACTTTTGTTCCAATGGAAAATTTACGACCTGTCAGAACACAAAAGCCTAATAAAGGCACTCTAATTAACCTAGAAAAAGGCAAATTGCCACCACAAGCAGTTGACCTTGAGGAAGCTGTATTAGGGGCAATGATGATCGATAAAAAAGGTGTTGATGATGTTATTGACATTTTACATGCCGATGCGTTCTATAAACAGGCACATCAACTCATTTTCGATGCCATGTTTACCCTGTTTAACGAATCTGAACCCATAGATTTATTGACGGTAACAAGCCAACTTCGCAAAGAAGGCAAACTGGACAGCGTAGGTGGTGATTTTTATCTGGTCGGACTTACCCAAAAAGTGGCATCATCGGCACATATCGAGTTCCATGCACGTATCATTATTCAAAAATATATTCAAAGGCGTTTGATAAGTATTTCAAGCGAAATTATCGACGAGGCCTATGACGAAACTTCAGATGTTTTTGATTTGTTAGATTCTGCAGAGACCAAATTATTTGAGGTAACTCAAGGGAATTTAAAGAAAAGTTCAGAAGCGGCAGAAGGTCTTGTTTCCCAAGCTCTTAAAAAGATAGAAGAAATTTCCAATAAAGAAGGGATGAGCGGTATTCCGTCAGGATTCTCAAAATTAGATGCCTTAACTTCTGGTTGGCAACCTTCCGATTTGGTCATCTTAGCGGCAAGACCGGGTATGGGTAAAACGGCATTTGTAATGTCCATGGCAAAAAATGTAGCCATTGATTTTGACACGCCCGTTGCCATTTTTTCATTAGAGATGAGCTCTGTTCAGTTAATAACGAGGATGATTTCCAGTGAAACGGGAATATCATCTGGTAAATTAAGAAAAGGCGATTTACAACCCCATGAATGGGAGCAACTGAACGTTAAAGTAAAAAATTTATCCAAAGCACCTATTTTTATCGACGATACACCATCGTTATCCATTTTTGATTTACGGGCCAAGGCAAGACGATTGGCTTCGCAACATGGTGTTAAAATAATTATTATTGATTACTTACAATTAATGACCGCTGGTAATGTAAACAAAGGCGGTGGCAATAGAGAACAAGAAATTTCTACCATTTCCAGGAACTTAAAAGCATTGGCCAAAGAATTAAGTATTCCCGTAATTGCATTATCGCAATTGTCTCGTGCGGTAGAAACCCGTGGAGGGAGTAAACGTCCGTTGTTGTCCGATTTACGTGAATCTGGTGCTATTGAACAAGATGCCGATATTGTTTCCTTTATTTTTAGACCAGAGTATTATGGACATACCGAATGGGACGACGAAGAACGTAGCCCGTGTGAAGGACAAGCTGAATTTATTGTTGCCAAACACAGAAATGGTGGCTTGGAAAATATCCGATTAAAATTTACAGGTCATTTGGCAGAATTCTCAGATTTAGAAGAATCTTTTTCAAGTGAGTTTCAATCTAAAATGAACGATTTTATAACACCCCAAAACCCAAGTGATGCTTTTGACGATGTTGTAAATGATGATGATGGGGATGTGCCGTTTTAAATGATTAGATATGAGATGTTGGACTTGAGATTTTAGATATGTTTTTGGTTTAATATAGTCCTATTATTCAGAACTACCGCCATCCCGATAGCTATCGGGATATAACTTGTGGATTTTATCTATAACATTTTTACTTGCTATATTCTCCACTAATCAAAGACTAGCGGGAGCGGGGGTACTTGTCATTGCGAGCGTAGTGACGCAATCCCATTAATGACATCACTACACTTTATGAGTTTGCTTCGTCGTGCCTCCTCGCAAAGACGGTAAGGCCTAGCAAAGCAAAGCTCTAATATTTAAAATAATCTATTTTTTTATTCAACTTGGCTACATTTCTATAGGTTTCTCTGGCACAACTCTCATTTTGTTTTACCAAATTGGCAATACTGATTTGACCTCTTTCTTTTTTCCAACAAAAAGCGGAAGTGCGATAGGCAAATGGTACTGCTTTGGATACATCTATATTGGAAAAAACCTTACCGTTTTTAACCAATTCCAGACTATATTTTTGGGGTTTGTTATTGATTAGATACACTTCTTCTGCCTGTGAAATATTTTGCAAGTCTATACTGTCAAAATAAGCGGAAACTTTGGTAACTAGTACGTTGTTTTTAGTGTTTTGCAAATAGGCATTTACACCTTTGTTATGTGCTGCATTAAGCTCATTGATTAGTTGAACTTTGTCTAAAATTTGTAAATTGGCATAGCCAGGTTTATTGGCAACAGAATCTATATACGTAACCTTTATTTTTTGATGTTGCTGTGTGGCTGCTTTGGCATACGCATTAAACGTGTTGTTGTTAAAAGCAACAATATTGGCAGAGATTCTAATTTTTTGCTGGTAATTAGGCACCGCGGTGGTTTGAAAAACGGTAGTTTCTAGTTTTTTATTTACCTCACCAATAGTACCCAATTCTACCACTATTTTGGTAGTTTTTTGTGCCAATTGGTTTACTTGTACTGTTTTACAAGATACCCATAGCAAAACCATACATAAGAGTAACATTTTCTTCATAGTTCATTAGCTTTTTATTAGGGTAAATATATTGAAAACTATTGGTTTAACCAATGTTTTGATCAATTTTGATAGTAAAATGACTTCCTTTATACTTTTAATACAATTGTGAGAAATCAGTGAATATTCACATAACCCTATTGTGTTTTATTTTGACTTCCCTCTACGCGTTAAATGTTAAAGTTATTGCGAATGTAGTGAAACGAAATGGCACAATCTTATAAAATACTTTCCTAACATTAATGAAGTTAATTTATGCTTTCCTTTAAAGTAAAGTGCGAAGTCAGGGGACATTCGCACAGCGTACCGATTTATATTTGTTTTACACTTCGCCGAGCGGGCTAGCGGGAGCGGGGTTTGTCGTAAACCCAGTCAGTTTATCATATTCAAACTTCTAACATATTTTAATATATAAAATAAGAATAAAAAATCTATAATAAGGAACATTAATGTAAAAATATAATTCCATTTAGATAATTTATAATTTATAACTAATAATTTATTATCCTTAAATTTTTTATAGTAAATAATCAAAACGAAGAATAACAGAAATACGAAAAATATCATAATCGCTGGATGTACTTTAATGAATAACATTGATAGCGTTAATATATTAATGCCTATTAAAAAACTAAGAATCAGAATTGGTAAATAAAACCAATCATTTTCTCTTTTGGAAAACTTAATATATAACTTAGAAATAATAACAAAAAAAACATTTAAATTCATTTTACCTTAATATTTAAATTCTTATGAATATTGAGATTGACCTTTATATTGTCCTTTCTAATAAAGTCGTCTTTGTAAACATCATATCTTTCGAATGGCAATAAGTACATATTCCTACTATCTCTTAAAACAATGAAATAAAAGGCCGAGACACCAGCACCTATAGGGCCAATAAAGCCGACCCCAGTCATAACGATATCTACAGCAAACTGTTCTCCAGAAATTATTCCTTCGGAAAATTCAACATAAGACACTATTCCTCCCCCAACACTTCCAACATATCCCAAATACTTTACACCACCCCTTAACGCATTTAATGTTGCTCTTAACTCTGTATCTACAATTCTCAATTCTCCTTTATAGTTTGAAGCAGTTCTTAAATAATCATCAAAATTTTGAGGTTTAAAATTAACAACATCATCTATTTGATTCAAAGTTCTACCTGTATTTATTACATATGATCTATTAGCGAGAGACTTACTAATTGCCCTCTCAAAATTAGCAATACCAAATCCACCAATCGTTAGTCCAGTACCTAAATCGTTCAATAACCTAGAATAATCTGTTAAGAAAACAGCTGAAGAAGCAAAAGCGTTTGTATCCCAACCACTTTCTCCAAAAGTCCATTCCACGCCATCATAATCCGTGAAAACATCTCCAAGTGCTCCATCTGGACAAGGATTTCCGAACTCATCCCAACATCCTCCATCAGAATCAACCCCATTAATCGGATTATTCCCCATTCCTAAATAAGGAGAATGAAATTGACTATATGGATCGGTAGTCAACCACCTCCCGATCCTGCTGTCCCAAAGCCGCAACTGAAAGGCTTCTTTCCCGGTTTCGGGGTCTTTCTCTTGCCCTTGGTAGGCATAACGGTACAGCTCACCGCCAATGGTTTGCCTGCCGGGCATTGGCATTCCAAATGGGTAATAGTCAGTAGAGCTAGAGATTGCGGCACTATTGTTAACTTTTGCAATGACTGCACGTACATTACCGAGGTGGTCTGTCAACTGATAAACATCCTTGTTGCCATCTTTATAATGGACCCCTAAACGGCTTGCTCCATAAATGGGCATTTCTTTTAATACATTATCGTTATAAATAGCCAAGGTATTGCCCGAGGCATCCCTAACATAATGTTCGGTGTTTGTTACCGTACCATTTACAAAACCTTCTTTGCGTACACGGTAACCCTTGTCATTATAATAAAATTTCACAAGCGGTTGGTTGTCCTTTTGCACTTCGGTTACCAATCCGCTGGTATTGTATATATAACTAATACCTTCTTCCGTATTGCTTACCAATTGCCCAATGCTGTTGTAAACATAATTATTGGCAGCTTGGGTTTTTATGTCATCGGCGTTGGTGGTTACACCATCTTCATCGACCTTATCCGTAACATGGTCCAGTTGGTTTAGGTTGGGCTTGTAATGGTAGGTCAGCTCATCCATACGGTTGTTGCCGTTTTGAGTGTCTTTGTTTCGGTTTAACGATAACAAATTTCCGTTTTGGTCGTAGGTTAAATTGGTTACATTATAATCACCACTATTTGACCCACCTGTGGCATTGGGGTCTATTTTAGCGGTAAACATTACACCCGAGGCTACATGAAAACCCGGTAATAGGGTTATGCTGTTTCTTGCGGTTACATCTTCGTTGGCGGTTACCGCGGCATCTCGGGTTATATCGGTCAAGGCCGTACCGCTACCATCCACGGGAGCAGAAAACCCGGCACTTGCCAACCAGTTGTTTTTGTTGTAATCGTAATAATAGGTTTCCATACCATCGGCAACAGCACCCGTGGTTTTCCAGGTCATGGCTTTTATATTGCCATTGTACTGGTCCTTGCCCTCGGTTGCCGTATGGATGTTGGCACGGTTATAATCGCCTGTATAATAATCTAAGGTCATACTGAATACATCTGTACTGATGCCATTGTTACCATCATTTCCGGGGTCGTTACCATCCGGATCGTTAATGGCTTTTAGCTGTCCCGCTAAGTTATAAATATAATCTATGCCCTGCAAATTTTCCGCCAATACGGTGCGGCGTAAAGCTCCGGTTTCGTAATAGGAATATTCGGCTTGTACGGTATAGTCGGTACCATTGGTAGAAGTTTCTACTTTTACCAGTTGGTCCGTGGCATTGTGATAATCGTATCTATGTATATAACGTTCCAGTGCATTGTTCTTTTGATAATCTACTTTTAATACACTGCCCGTAATGGGGTCGTAGTTATAGTTAACGTGAGTTTAATATAACGTTCTGTTTATATAAAGTCGTAAAATTGAGTGGTTTTTCGCAATGAATTGAAGAAAATTTTATCGAAATTAGGTTTTTTTTATAAAAATTACTTGTTTTCGATACACTTTTGCTCCCGTAAAAACACTCAAACTGACATAATTTTTTTACTTCGAAGTCACGTTAATTAATCCACTATCTTTTCTACATTCTTCAACAACTCCTTATCCAATTTTTGTAAGAACAATAGTTCCGCATAAAATTGCCAATCGAACGATATACTTTGATTGGCTAAATGTACATGGTGGTCTTGGTCTAAAATGTAATTATCTGGTTTCTTCAGAATTCGTGTTTTACCATATACTCTTTCAAATTCGCTTCTTAAGTTAGTGAACTCCTCTTTTAATTGTTTAAGGTTTTGAACAGCTTCTAATTCTTGATCCTTATTTTGAGAATTGTCATAAGCTTTTAAAGCTAACAGAGCTTTAGATGTATATGTGGTCAATTTATTCACCTGTTCGTAAACCTCCAAAGTATAAGTATTTCTATTGGCTTTTGATTTTAAGGCTGTAATTTTTGAAGAAACACTATCATTTATTGTTAACATTTTTTGAACCTTATCTAAACGGACTTTATGGGTATCGCTCCATGCTCCTTTTTTAGTTGGGTCGGGCAAATCAATCACGTCTTCCGAAATTGCACTTTTGTTACTTTTTAAGTAGTTGCGTCTGTTTCCGTTTAACAAGGCATTTTTCCAAAAAGCAACGGGTTTCTCTAAACTGTCTATAAATGCAAATTCAGCTCCAGCAACTTCATGAGAGAACTCCCTTTGACGGTATGCCGATTTTAAATTTTCTTTTGTTCTTTTTTCACCAGTCCAGGTGTATTCTGAAAAGGCAATAATACCACGGTTGTACAATTCAAAATGCGGAGAGTCGTCATCCCATAAGGTTAAAAGCAACCCATTTAAGTCATTATTTATTGACGAAAGAGCAAACGATTTAATATTATCCATATTACTTTCTTCTTGGGGCATCAATACCCATCTAGTTTGTCCTGAGGTAGCTCCCATAACTTCCATGCCGTGATTGCGAAACCATTCCATTGCTTTGGCATTCCCCAGTGCTTCAGAGTTGTTGTAATTCCATCGCATATAAATACAATTTTTAGGGAAAAGCGGTAAAAATTGGGATAGTTTATGCTCATTTTTAGCCCAGATACTATCCACTTCTTGTTGGTTGAGATTTACATCGAACATAGGTTTATAAACATCAGCCAATTTTAATGGCATATCGTCCCAAAAAATAGGAATTCGATTGTGCTCTTCTGCAAATTTACAGACTTTATTAAGCCACATTAGTTGTAGTTCCAATGAAGATTTACCAGAATTTCGTCCAGTTGTATGTACTTCATCGCCACCAATATGCAAGTATTTTCCATGCGGTGTGGCGGCTATGGCATCTAAGTAAAAATCAAATTGCACTTCATAGGTTTCAGGATCTAATGGATTAAAGGCCCAATCACTTTTCGGATCGTCACGTAAATGTTTGTATTTTTCGTGCTTTAAGATAAAAGAAGCATGCCCCAGTCCTTGAATTAAGGGACTGATCTCTATATGTCGTTCTTTGGCATAGTCAGATAATTTTTTCCATTCACCGATACTCAACGCATCTGCAGAAGCTATTTCGGGCTGTCTTTCGTATTTGAGTTTATCTTCCATTTCTACAATAATCCCGTTCACTTTGTAGCTGGCCAACTTATCTATCAATTGATAATAGTAATCTGTTTTTTCTAGATGGTGTTTTATGTCTAAATGTACAGAGCGATAGCTAAGTAACGGAAAATCGGTTATTGAACATTCAGGTAAGTAAACATCTTGTTCTTTCGCATCTTGAAGCAATTGTTCAAGCGTTTTAAATCCGTAAAACAGACCTGCTTTGTCTTTGCCCGTAATTTGTATCTGATTTTTAGATATAGTTAATTTGTAACCTTGATTACCAATAGCTAAGGTCGTGTCAATATTATAAATAATATCTGCTCCTTCAGGTTTTTTATTATCCGTAATGGTTGTTAATAAGTTGCCTAGTACAGGTAATTCGGTATCTAATGAAAAATAGGATTTTATGTTATTATATTTTAATAAGCTATTGCCATTAATTTCAAATTTTTGGGGTAATGGCAGTAATTTAAAATCACCTGATTTTTTTTGTGGAGATTGACAGGAGCAGGTTGCTAAAAGGATGAAACAACAGAAAACAGCTTTGAGTTTGGTCATGATTAAAAAGATTGATAATGCAATTTATTCAAATTAATTTTAATAATTGTAAATTTGATGTTATAATATATACGCATTGCGTTCTTAAATTTTAAAGTTTGAATTTTAAATTAAAACATATCATAATTACTGCAATATTATTGATTGGTCAAACGATTAGTGCATCGTTTATCTTAATCCCTATGGATGATGTTAGCCAAGAAAATCATTTAAAGGCTTATGGCATTACCTATTTTTCCTTACAAAAGGGCAACGATGTAAAATGGTTGCTCAATTATAAAGGAGGTTCGTTTTTGTTGGAAGATGTTCAGGAATTCAGAAACGAATGTAAAATCAGAGGGGTTTCTTATGAGGTTATTTCCGATACGGAAGCCATGCAAATTTTGGAACTAATTGCCAGTCCATCACAAAATATGGAAGCGGTTACATTGGAAAAAGCCCCTAAAATTGCAGTGTATTCCCCTAAAGATAAAATGCCATGGGACGATGCCGTTACCATGGTGCTCAATTATGCCGAAATACCTTACGATGTTATTTATGATGAAGAGGTTTTGAACGATAAATTGATATTATACGAATGGTTACATCTACATCACGAAGATTTTACGGGTCAATACGGAAAATTTTATGGTTCTTACCGGGCGGCACCATGGTACATCGAAGGAAAAGCGGATGCTGAAAAATTGGCAAAAAAATTAGGGTATAATAAAGTTTCTGAAGAAAAGCGAGATGTAGCTTTGCGAATTCGCGATTTTGTTATTGGAGGCGGGTTTATGTTCGCCATGTGTTCTGCAACCGATAGTTTTGACATTGCCTTAGCCGCAGAAGGTGTAGATATTTGCGAAGCTATGTTTGATGGAGACCCATCAGAACCCAATTACCAAGATAAAATTGATTTTGACAAAACTTTTGCATTTACGGATTTTAGATTGGTAAGAAGTCCTACGGAATATGAATTCTCATCCATTGATATGACACAAAAGCGTCGTATTCAACGCACTGAAGATTATTTTTCATTACAAGAGTACTCTGCAAAATGGGATCCGGTCCCGACGATGTTAACTCAAAACCACACCTTGCTGGTCAAAGGTTTTATGGGGCAGACTACAAGTTATGATAGGGCTAATGTTAAATCTACCGTGTTGGTAATGGGTGAAAACAAGGTAAATGACGAAGCTAAATATATTCACGGCGTAAAAGGAAAAGGAATGTGGACTTTCTATGGCGGACACGATCCCGAAGATTATACACATAGGGTAGGAGACCCAAAAACAGAATTGGACCTGCACCCGAATTCTCCAGGTTATAGATTAATTTTAAATAATGTATTGTTTCCGGCAGCGAAAAAGAAAAAGCAGAAAACCTAGAGGATTAACTAGTAGAGAATAGGAACCCCGCCCGGAAGTACCTTTTCGATACGGACAGGTTAACGATTTTTGAATTTGGACAGCTAATGTCTCAGATTTAATAGCTTATCCCGATAAGCTATCGGGATTATCCTTTATAAAAAGGCAACTTAACAACGGTTGCTGGAACAGATTTTTTTCTGATTTCTATAAAGATTTTTGTATCAGGTTTGGCATATTCAATAGGAACATAACCAAGACCAATCCCTTTTTTTAACGAGGGACTCATCGTGCCCGAAGTAACCACACCAATTTTTTTATGATTATCATCAACAATATCATAATCCTGTCTTGGAATGCCTTTTTCGGTCAATTCAAAACCAACTAATTTGCGTTTTATGCCTTCTTCTTTTTGCTTTTTTAAGTTTTCAGAATTTATAAAGTCTTTAGTGAATTTGGTTATCCAACCTAGCCCTGCTTCCAATGGCGAGGTACTACCATCAATATCATTTCCATAGAGGCAAAAGCCCATTTCTAAACGTAACGTATCTCTAGCGGCCAAACCAATAGGTTTTATACCATAACTTTTACCCGCTTCCATAACTTTGTTCCATACTTGTTCCACTTCTGAATTTTTGCAATAAATTTCAAACCCACCAGAACCGGTATAGCCCGTGGCAGAAATTATCACATGTTCTATTCCGGCAAAATCAGCAACTTCAAAAGTATAATATTTCATATTTTCTAAATCCACTGAAGTTAAGGATTGCATTGCTTTAGCCGCTTTTGGGCCCTGAACAGCCAATAAAGAAAAATTTTCAGAAAGATTTTTCATATCAGCATTCATGGAATTGTGTTTGGTTATCCAGTGCCAATCTTTATCAATATTAGCTGCATTCACCACCAAAAGAAACTTGTCTTTGTTTAATCTATAAACAATCAAATCGTCCACAATACCGCCATCTTCATTAGGTAAACAACTGTATTGAGCTTGGCCATCCACTAATTTAGAAGCATCATTAGAGCATACTTTTTGGATGAGTTCTAACGCATTTGGACCTGTAATTAAAAATTCGCCCATATGAGAAACATCAAAAACACCAACACCATTTCTAACGGTTTCGTGTTCTATGTTAATACCTTCATATTGAACGGGCATATTGTATCCTGCAAAAGGGACAAGTTTAGCTCCAAGAGCTTCGTGAATATGAGTTAACGCAGTATTTTTCATCTAAAAATCAATTAAATAAAATGTTCATTACAAAACTAAGGATTAATTGCTAAGTAAAAAAGATTTTAATTCATCATACGTCTTAATGAATGTTGCTTTTTTAGTTTTATAAATAACGGTCTTTATTTGTTCTGGATAATCAATGGTTTTACCTATTACTGGCTCAACAATGTCCAAAAACTTTACAGGATGTGCTGTTTCCAAAAATATGCATTGTGTGTCTTGGTGTTTCTCTTGATATTTTTTACAACCTAGATAACCAACCGCTCCATGTGGGTCTGCAATATAATTGCAATTATTATAGATGTGCAACATCGCTTCTTTAGTATCTGCATCGGTAAACGAATAGGAGTGGAGGTCACGTTTTAACGTCTCTAAATCGTTATTGTAAATCTTTTGGATTCTTATAAAATTACTGGGATCACCAACATCCATAGCATTAGAAATGGTTTGATGTGATGGTTTTGGATTGTAAGAGCCGGTTTTGAGATATTTGGGAACCACATCGTTAATATTGGTAGCTGCAATAAATTGATGAATGGGTAATCCCAATTTTTTTGCCATCATTCCCGCACAAATATTACCAAAATTACCGCTCGGCACTGAAAAAACAAGTTTCATATTTTTCTTTTTAAGCTGTTTATAGGCAAAAAAGAAATAAAATAGTTGTGGCAGCCAACGGGCTACGTTTATTGAATTGGCAGATGTCAACTGTTTTGAGTTGGTAATTGAACTGTCCAAAAATGCCTTTTTGACCATTGCTTGGCAATCGTCAAAAGTGCCGTCAACTTCCAAGGCTGAAATATTTTGACCCAAAGTTGTCAATTGTTTTTCTTGGACTTCGCTTACTTTTTTACTGGGGTAGAGAATAACAACTTTTACGTTTTTTACACCTAAAAAACCACTTGCAACTGCTCCCCCGGTATCTCCAGAAGTGGCAACCAAAACAGTTACTTCATTGTTATTGTCCTTGTTAAAATATCCAAGGCAACGGGCCATAAATCTGGCCCCAACATCTTTAAACGCCATGGTAGGACCATGAAACAATTCTAAAATTTTAATATTTTCTTCAATGTTGACCAATGGAAAATCAAAACTCAAGGTCTCTGTAATAATTTCTTTTAATATGCTTTTAGGAATTTCGTCACCAACAAATTGTTGAATTGCAGCAAAAGCAATTTCTTCATTAGAATAATTATTGATATTTTGAATGATTCCCTTTGAAATGGAATTTATTTCTTTTGGAAAATAAAGCCCTTTATCTTCGGCTAAACCTTTTATTACGGCATCTTTAAAAGAAACTTCTTTTGCTTTGTTATTTAAACTGTAATATTTCAATGTATACTAATTATAAATTAAATGTCAAAAAAACTAAACATACTACTACCATATTTTTTTGAATAACTAAAGTTTGATAAGTCAGAAATATCAGTGTGCTTAGAGTGTTCAATTATTAGCAAGCCATCCTGATTCAGTAATTTTTTATCGGAAACTAAAAATATGATTTTTTCTAATTGTTCTTTTGTAAAATTATAAGGCGGGTCAGCAAAAATAATGTCGAAAGTCAATTTGTTCTTGTTTAAATAAGCAAAAGCATCGCTTTTTATGGCTTTGATATTTAATTGAAGTTCATCAGATATTTTCTGGATAAATTGAACTGAATTGTAATGATTATCAACGCTGATTACATCTTTAGCACCACGAGAGGCAAATTCTAAACTAATACTGCCTATGCCCGCAAAAAGATCTAATACCGATAAATCTTCAAAGTAGTAATTGTTATTTATTATATTGAAAAGTGATTCTTTGGCAAAATCGGTTGTGGGTCTGGCGGGTAATTTTTTTGGAGCAGTTACTCTTTTACCTTTATACTTACCTGAGATTATCCGCATAATAAATATTTAAAAGCATTAGTATTGGTTTAATATGGAATAATACGTCCGTTTATCGTTTTCGGTAAATGCTTCGTCAAAACTATATTTTGACCTATTTTCTAAAAGACTTACATTTCTTATATATTTATAAGCAATATTATAGAGATCATCTTCTTTGTCAATATTACCTAAAAGTATAAATTCAAATTTTTCAGGATTCAATTTTAATTGTTCAGCGGTAAATAAAACATAATAGATAAAATCTTCTTTAGTAGAAAATTTGAATGTATTGTAAAACTGTAATTTTTTGTTTGCTATAACAATCAACTCAAAATGACCGTGGGCAACATGGGCAAATACTTTAGGGACTAAACTATACTTATAAATTGACAATAAGTTTTCTATTAATACGGTTGAGTTGTGCTTATACTCAAAACGACTGAATTGATCTATTAAGAAATTATTGATATTAACAAAGGGTATAAAGATACTAATGACATCTAAATTTTTTATTTCATCAAAAACCAAGTAATCTTGCGGATAGACTTTAGTGTTGAAACTAACGTATTCTTGCAATTTTTCTTCGTTGAATAGTGGTTTTGGCACTAATGTAAATAAATCATTGATATGCGTTACATTAACTGAACTGTACTTTAGTTTTAACAGTCCATCGTTTCCAAAAATTGAAGAAATATTAGCAATCAGTCTTTGTGGGGAATTATTTGGCTCGTTAAAAACATAATCGTTAAGTGCTATAAAATTATTGTTCTCTTTGTCTAAGACACAAAAAGAAAATCCACCCAAACTGAATTGGATGGATAAATGATTGTTTTCTAGATGTTTGACATCTATATTATTCGTTCTTATCTTTTTCTTCTGCTGTATCATATTTAGGTGGCCAGTTACCTCCGGTTTTAACATCTTCCAAAGAGCCTACAGATATATACTCACCCCTAACATCAACTCCGCCCAAAGCTTCTTTTTCTTGCCTTATCAAATCTTTATCCAAACCATCAAGAACAATAGCCTTATCTACTTTAGCTTCAAATACCGAAGCTTTAATTCCTTGAACTTTTTCTACGGTACTTGTTTGTAAATCAAATTTTGCATTGGTATCAGGTACATCGAACATATTTTTATAATCCCTGCCTGCAAAATCGGCACGGACATCTTTAAATCCTAAAGTATCCACAACCCTTTTTTCTACATCTATGGTAAGTGCACCCCTTTGTTCCTGAACTACAATATTTTTTGTCTCGGTAATAGCAAATTTAGCAGTATCAATAAATTTTATAAGGTCAGTAGGTTTGTCCGTAAAGCTACCGGTCACTTCTCTATGAGCCAATTGGGCATCACGTATCATTTTTAGATTATCAATAACTTTAGCATATCTTTTTTCCTTTTCCTTATTAAAAGCGATTGGAGCCATAATAGATTGGTAAATGTTATAGCCCAAAAATGCTATTAGCACCCAAAGTAAAATAGAAATGATGGGTCTTACCCCTTTTGGAATCTTATTTACTATTAAATAAGCGAGCAATCCAACTGCTACAATTGATGCAAGGATGATTAGAATTGTGTTCATCTTTAAATAAATTTGATTTTTAAATGGTTATACAGCAAATCTACAAAAAAAAATTAAAGTTAAAACTTTTATGGTAAATCAATTTGTACCTTTGATGTTTCAGTAAAAAACTTAATGATTACTAGCCCTTTAGATTTTTATAAAAAACTTAAAAGCAAGTTTCCGTTTACTCCAACCACCGTTCAAGATAGTTTATTGCACAAATTATCTGCTTATATTTTCGATATAGATAAAAATACTATTTTTTTATTAAAAGGCTTTGCTGGTACTGGTAAAACTACCACTATGAGCACCTTGGTAAATAATCTGGGAGAGGTAAACATGAAATCAGTTTTATTGGCACCTACAGGCAGGGCCGCAAAGGTTATTTCTAATTATTCAAACAAAAAGGCATTTACAATCCATAAAAAAATTTACCATCCACGTAAGTCCAGTAATGGGGGAGTGGCTTTTACTTTACAACAAAACAAACATACAAACACTTTGTTTATTGTAGATGAAGCTTCAATGATTCCAGACAATACTGGTAATGTAAAATTTTCCGACCAAGCTTCTTTATTGGATGATCTTTTGTCTTATGTATATTCCGGTAAAAACTGTAAACTTATTTTTGTTGGCGATACCGCCCAATTACCACCTGTAAAGTTGGAATTGAGCCCTGCCCTGAAAGCGGAAACGTTAGCGGTAAATTATCATAAAAAAGTAATTGAAATTGAGCTTGATGAAGTAATGCGGCAACATCAAGATTCAGGCATTTTAGAAAATGCAACAAAAATTCGCGAATTATTATCCAATGGTATTTACGATAATTTTACTTTCAATCTGAACTTTCCCGACGTTATCCGCTTAACCGACGGATATGATATACAAGACGCCATTACCCGGGCATACGATAGCTGTGGAGTGGAAGATACTGCTTTTATCGTGCGTTCTAATAAGCGTGCCAATTTATACAACCAGCAAATTAGAAGTATTATCCGCGGACAGGAAAATGAAATTACCACGGGCGATTATGTAATGGTTGTAAAAAATAACTATTTTTGGTTGGAAGATAATTCCGATGCTAGGTTTATAGCAAATGGCGATATTTGTGAAATACTAAGAATTTCTGATTATAAGGATTTATATGGATTTAGATTTGCAGAAGTTACTATTAGGATGATAGATTATCCCGATCAACAGCCTTTTGATACGGTAATTTTATTGGATACCTTAACGAGCGAAAGTCCTTCGTTAACCCATGAAGAGTCTAACAGATTGTATCAAGAGGTAGGCAAAGATTACGAAGAGGAACTCTCGGGCTATAAAAAATTATTGGCCATAAAAAAGAACATTTATTTCAATGCCTTGCAAATTAAGTTTTCGTATGCTATGACGTGTCATAAATCGCAAGGAGGACAATGGAAAACGGTTTTTATAGAACAGCCCTATTTGGCGGAAGGACCAAGTTTGGCATATTTTAGATGGTTGTACACAGCCGTTACCCGAGCTCAGGAAAAATTACATCTAATAGGATTTAAAGATGAGTATTTTGAAAAATAAACTTTATATAAAACTTATTAAAGTGTTAATTATTACCACTTTAATAACTTCATGTGGAACAACTCACCAACTAAAAAACAATTTTAAAAAGCACAATGAATCTTCCAATTTTTTTAAAGGATTTGTGTTGTACAACCCCGCTACTCAAAAACAGATTGTAAACCATAATGGAGCAAAGTTTTTTACACCTGCTTCAAATACAAAAATCTATACATTTTATGCCGCCTATCGTACATTTAAAGATTCTGTTAAGAGTTTAGCATACTATAAGTCGCAAGATTCTTTGGTAATAAAAGGAACTGCTGATCCATCCCTTTTATATGCCTTTGAAAGCAATAAAGTATTAAATTTTCTAAAAAATTCAAAAGATAGTCTCTATATGATAGATGCAACTATTGAAGGACCTGCCTTTGGTGCAGGCTGGGCTTGGGGAGATTATCCGTATTATTACCAGCCCGAAAGAAGTCTTTTTCCTATTTATGGAAATATGCTAACCTATAAATGGGATTTGGGGGAAATTAAAAGTTATCCAACATTGTTAAAAAACAAGATTAAACCATTGGATTCGACTAGGATGCGAAGGGATTTACGGGAAAACAATTTTTATATTGCAAAAAACAGTCAACGCACTTACGAAGTGCCGTTTATAACCTCAAACCAGTTGACGGCGGATTTGTTAAGTGATACTATTGGTAAGAAAATAAAGCTAGTTCCGCTAAAACCGAATCATCATTTTAATTATATTTATAGTCAGCGTTACGATAGCCTTTACAAGCAAATGTTGACCATTAGCGATAATTTTATTGCCGAACAGTTGATGCTGCAAGTGGGTAAAGAAGTGTCTGGAAAATACAGTTCGGACGAAGGTATAAAATATGCCATTGAAAACTATTTACAGGACTTGCCTCATGAAGTGAGATGGGCAGATGGCTCTGGTCTATCAAGGTACAATCAGTTTACCCCAGAAAATACGGTAAAATTACTGGAAAAAATGTACAGGGAAATTCCAAGGGAAAAATTATTGGATTATTTCCCCGTAGGAGGCAAATCGGGAACCATAAAAAATTGGTATGCAAATAACGGAACACCTTTCGTTTGGGCCAAGACTGGAACTTTAAATGGCGTTCACTGTTTAAGTGGTTATCTAATCACCAAAAAAGGAACGTTTTTGATTTTTAGTTATATGAACAATCATTATTCTGGCTCTTCAAGTAAAGTTAAGAAAGAAATGGAAGTGGCATTGATGAAGATTTATAACAGTTATTAAATGAAAAAACTCCTAGGCAGTTTTATTCTTTTCCTTTTTGGTTACAAATCGGTTTATCACCCAAATTTTAGGGTGGATAAATGTGTAATGCTCGGGGCACCACATACTTCCAATTGGGATATGCTATTTGGTTTGGCCATTTATTGGAAAGCGAACATTAAAGCTAAATTTTTTATCAAAAATTTTTATACCAGAGGTTTGCACGGCTATTTTTTTAGATGGTTAGGTGGTATTGGTGTAGATAGAAGTAAACACAACAATATGGTGGATTACGCTGTAAACCTGTTTAATAATTCCGATAAATTAGCTTTGGGCGTTCCTGCGGAAGGTACTAGAAAAAGAGTAGATAGATGGAAAACAGGATTTTATCATATTGCCATAAAAACAAATGTGCCTGTTTGTTTGTGCTTTGTAGATTTTAAAAAGAAAATTGCTGGAGTAGGAGAGGTATTGTATTTATCTGGCGATTTTGAAAAAGACATGACCATTATTCAAGACTTTTATAAAGATATTACTGGAAAACATCCTGAAAATTATAATAAAAAGATATTTTAAAATGAAAAAAGGTACGAGGTTAGAGGTACAAAATACGAGGATTTTTTTAATTCAACTCTCTGAATTTCAGACAAAAAAGCAGGAAATTAACCCCCGTTTCTCTCTGTGAACCTCTGCGATTGCTCTGTGTGTCTCTGTGGTACAACTTTTCTCACTCTTGTTCATTGATTAAACAATTAAACAATTAAACGATTCAACGAATCCACAATTTTCTCAGGTTTTTCCTTATAATCGAACCATAAAATATCTTCATCTTTCCGATACCAAGTCAACTGCCTTTTGGCAAATCGGCGGGTATTTTTTTTGATTTCTTCAATTGCGAAATCTAATGTATACTCTTCTTCAAAATACTTAAATAATTCTTTATAACCTACTGTTTGTAAAGCATTTAATTCTTTGTGTTTAAATAATTTTTTCGCTTCTTTAAGCAAACCATTTTCTATCATTATATCAACACGTTTATTGATTCTATTATAAACAATTTTCCTGTCCGTAGTCAATCCTATTTTTATGGGTATAAAGTTTCTTTTTACCTTGTTTTTGGTCTGGAACGATGAAAAAGGTTTACCTGTACCGATACAAATTTCCAATGCCCTAATAACACGTTGATGATTTTCTAAGTCAATATTTTGGTAGGTTTCAGCATCTAAATCCTTTAATTGTTTTTGTAATGCAGAAATTCCCTTATCTTTAAATTGTAGCTTTAAATCTTTCCGTATCTGTGGGTCAACCTTTGGGAAATTATCCAAACCATATAAAACGGCATCGGTATATAAACCACTTCCACCAACCATTACAACTACTTTATGCTGTTTAAATAATTCGCCCAACTTTAAGGTGGCATCTTTTTCAAAATGACCTACACTATACGAATCGTGAATGGAAATATGTTGAATACAATGATGTTTTACCGCCTTTAGTTCGTCTTGATCGGGTACAGCTGTGCCGATATTCATTTCTTTATAAAACTGTCTGGAATCCGAAGAGATTATTTCCGTGTTAAAATGATTGGCAACAGCGATGCTCAATTCGGTTTTACCAATAGCTGTGGGGCCAACAATGGTTATTAAATAATTAGTCATCAGGTAATTTATGTCCGCATTTTCTACAAAAATCCGCATCACTACGGTGAATTTCGGCACCACAAGACACACAAGCCCTACCATCATGATGGTCAATTTTTTTACTGGCGGTATATTCGGCCGATACAATTCCCGTAGGGACAGCTATAATTCCATAACCAATTATCATAATAATAGTGGCTATAAATTGGCCCAAGGGTGTTTGTGGTGAAATATCGCCATAGCCAACTGTGGTCAATGTAACAATTGTCCAGTAAATACTATGTGGAATGCTGTTAAAACCGTGTTCAGCACCTTCCACCAAATACATTACGGTACCTAAAATAACCGAAATAATCATTACGGAAAAAACAAAAACAAATATTTTGGCTCTGCTGGCTCTTATAGCTTTTATCAGATTATTTGATTCGCCCAAAAAGCGAACCAATTTCAAAATCCTAAATACCCTCAGCAGTCGTAATGCTCTAAAGGCCGCAAAATATTGTGATCCAGAGACAAAAAACGATAGGTACTTAGGGATTGTAGATAGTAAATCAATAATACCGTAAAAACTTAAAATATATTTCTTTGGTCGTTTAACACAGATTATCCTTAAAATATATTCAATGGAAAAAAGTATGGTCACTACCCATTCCGATATGTTAAAAAATGCATGATACTCTACGTCATATTCCTTTATGCTTTCCAGCATTACGATTATGATGCTGTAAAGAATTACAATTAGCAATACTACGTCAAACAATCTACCAGCAGGCGTATGCGTACCGTAGATTATTTCGTGCAGTGTTGCACGCCAATGTCTGTGATGTTTTTCGTTCGGATCTTCCAAAACCTTTATTTATTTTTTTCTAAAGTTATCAAAGAATTTTGAGTTTTGATAATTTGTGCGTAGAATTCTTTTAAATAAGGATATTCTTCAGGAACAAAATAATATCTATCCACTGAAAATTTATAAATCATTTTAATTTCATCACCTTTTTGTTCAATTCCGAAAATGTACCGACCACCCTCGTTTGGTAGTTTAAAAGCAACATTCTCTGGTAAAGATTTCACTTTATAATTATCAGGCACTTTTAAGGTTAAGGTATAGGTAAAAGAGCGAGCGTATCCAAAGTCTACTGGGTAAGACCTTTCTTTTAATTGAAAAGGATTTTTACCTGTCTTAGACAAAATAAAAGGATTTATCAATAGCAATTTCTCATTCATATTACTTTCAATAGTAATATCAAACTCTTCTTTTAGGTTTTTATCAGTTTCTTCAAGATTAGAATTTTTATAAGAATTTACGATAATATTATCGTCATTTTCAATTTTATCTAAATAATTTTCTTCGGCAACCTCTTTAATTTCCCTTCTTTTATTTAATGCTCTATAACCAGAGTATAAATTTTTAATAATTCCATGAAAATTCCCGTTTTCATCTATTTCTAAATCCATTGACATTAGTACCCTGTTGTTTTTATCGGGTATTATATCTGTCCAATAACTTCCTTTTTTAAAATTCATTACCCTTCCGTAGGTGTTTAATGTGTTGAACGGTAATTTTCCAAATGGCATTAATCTATCTGTTGCATCTAATAAATAACTTTTATCATTTATATTTAGTTTTGCAATGGCATAGTTAAAATCCGTCATAACGGGATACAATTTTGTGGGCAAACCATTATCTCTTGTTGACAACATAACAATTTCAGCATCAAAACCAACTGCGGATAAAGCATTAATCAATGCAATATTGATTTCAGTTGAATTTCCAATTTTATTCGAAAAAGCCTCTTTTACGTCTACTTCGCGAAATAATCTCGTTTTTCCATTCCATGTAAAATGATTTTTTATAAATGCATAGATTTTTTTTGCTTTTTTTAGGTCGTTAATTCCCGTCAAAAGGTCTTCAGGAAGTTGTTTTTCTAGATAATCTACTTTTCTGAGTTGTCTGCCTATGTTTTTATCCGTTTTAAATTCCCTATCAACATCTTTCCATGTTTTGGTAAACTTAGTGTTAACACCGTCAAACCCCCTATATTCAGATAGCTCAAATTTTATAGCAGAAAGATAATTTTTTTTGGCGGTCATATAATCTTCTTCAATAAAGGCAGGAATATTTTCCATGGCATAAAAAAGTTCTTCACAATCTGCCTCGCCTCTTATGCCTGATATGGAAAAACACCTTTTCTTGACTTTAGATTCGTTTTGAGATAATTTTTGAAAACCATCTAACCTTCTATTGTAAATATAGTTACCCGGAATTAAAGCATAAAACATACTTTCTACTTTTGGTATCTCGGCTTGGAATTCCCATCCAGTAAAATTGAACTTAAAAGGTGATTCTAAGGTATATTCGTACTCAATTATACTGTTTTCTTTTAAATTGGGCATTGTAAACTTAACTTCAGACCAATTATCATTTATTTTATCAGTATAAATATTATCTTTTGAAAGGTACGTTTTTTGTATACCATTGTGGGTAATTGCCCTAATGTTTTTGACTTTTTCACTAGAGTTCTTGTTGTTATAGATAGGTATTTCAACAGTTGCAATATCAAAAGCTTCTTTATTGAAAATCTTAATTTTAGCATAGTACTTCGTGCTAATAATTATTGAAGTATGAGTCTCTTTAAAAGTAGTCTCGCCTTTTTCATATAGATAAACAGCGTTGGCGGTTGAATCTCTTTCATAAACATTAAGATCGAAATCTTGCTGTGATATTTTGCCAAAAGTATAAGTATCTTTTGTTTGTGATAAGCCTTTGAACCCAATCAACAATATCAGTATTACAGACGTAATATGTTTCATTCAGGTAATAATAAATTCACTATATTTTTTACTCTATTTCTACGCAAATAACTTTTTATAATATGCTGTACATCTCTGTTATTTTCCATGGATGTTATTAACGATTTTAATACTTCAATATTATTTATTTGATAATTCAAATTATAAAAGCCTATACCTTTAAATTCTCCGTTTTCAATTAATATGGCACTATGTTCGTCATATTCTCTACCTTTATCAACAATAACCATGTTTTTATTTTCAAAGCTATGTTTATCAATTACTTGTTTAACACGCCTATTGTAATCTTCGGGTAATTCTTCTAATATGCATGCACCGTTACAGTTTTTTATGGTGTAATTGAAGCAATTTGACTTGGTTTCGTAAAGTCCCGTTAATTTTTGACAAAGGCTGAATTCTTCGGTAATTTTGAACAAATGGCTTTTGGCACTTTGCCTATTCGCGAATGTGGTTATTGGGTTTTTGCGGCCATCAACCTTATCAATTTTCAAATTGATATATCCTTTTTTATCTTTAAATCTGTATAAAGCATGGGTAAAAATAGTTCTACGTAAAGCTCTGTTAAATATTGGTTTATTTCGTTTTATCTCTTCACTTTCTTTAAGTAACGCTACAAGTTCACTACCTGTAATTTCATAAGTAACGCTAACTACTTGAGCTTGTATTTTTTTTGATTTATGACTGCTATTTGTAAAATGCTGATTGACCCGTTTTTTTATGTTTTTACTTTTACCTATATAAATAATTTCACCATCTGAGCGGTGCATGTAATAAACTCCTGTTTTTGTGGGCAAACTTTCTACAATATCTATCAGTTTTGGGTCAAGCTGTAATTTAGGCTCGTTTCTAACGGTACTTTTGATTATCTCTTTTTCAAGATCTTTATCCAACAATAATTGAAATAGTTTTGTGGTGGCAATAGCATCACCATTGGCCCTATGCCTGTCCGTTACCGGGATACCGAGCGTTCTGCACAATTTCCCTAATTTGTAAGAATTTAAATCTGGAATCAGTTTTTTACTTAGCTCAACGGTGCATAACGATTCACGTTCATATTCATAACCTAGACGTTTAAATTCTGTGCGTAATATTCTGTAATCAAATTTGGAGTTATGGGCAACGATAATGCATTCGTTGGTAATTTCTATAATCCGTTTAGCCACCTCATAAAATTTAGGAGCATTGCGGAGCATTTGGTTGTTGATACCCGTTAAATTGACCACAAAAGGTTGAATACTACGTTCGGGATTTACCAAACTGATAAAACTATCAACGATCTGATGGCCGTCAAATTTGTGGATGGCGATTTCGGTAATACCTTCTTCATTGTACTTACCGCCAGTAGTTTCTATGTCAACAACAGCGTACAACTATTTTTTATCTACTACTAATCTTTTGTCTCTATTGGCTATTTCCCAAACAGTATAAAATACCAATTGAGCCCTTTTTTGAAGTAAGTCGTACCTTATTTTGTCTGGAGTGTCAGAATGTTTGTGATAATCTTCATGAACTCCGTTAAAGTAAAATATAATGGGAATATTGTTCTTGGCAAAGTTATAGTGATCTGACCTGTAATAGAATCTATTAGGGTCGTTTTCATCATTAAAGGTATAGTCCAATTCTAAATTGGTGTATTTTTTATTGGTAGCTTCTGAAAGTTCATGAAGTTCAGTACTTAATTTATCCGCACCTATCAAATATACAAATTCTGGATTTTCGGCATGTTTTTTGTCAACTCTCCCCACCATATCTATATTTAAATTTGCAACTGTATTTTCTAAAGGAAAAATAGGATTCTCCGTATAGTATTTTGAACCGTACAAACCGATTTCCTCACCCGTAACATGTAAAAACACAATGGAACGTTTTGGGCCGTTACCTTCTTTTACAGCCTGTTGAAAGGCCTCTGCAATTTCCAATATTGCAGAGTTGCCCGAAGCATCATCATCGGCACCGTTATAAATTTTTCCACCTTTAATGCCAACATGGTCGTAATGTGCGGAAAGTACAATGTACTCATCGGGTTTTTCTGAGCCTTTTATAAAAGCAACCACATTTTCAGAATCATTTTTAGCACTACCACGAAAATAATCTTTAGGAATTGTCTGTAAATAATTACCATCCGAATTTGCAGCGGCAATGTTTAAACCTTTATAATAATCTGAAATATATTTTGCAGCTTTTTTTTGTCCTTCTTCTCCCGTAAACCTGCCTTCATATTCGTCGGATGCTAAAGTATATAGTACTTTCTTTAAATCTTCTTGTGTGATGGTTTCGGCATATTCCTTCGCATAATCTTTGATTAAATTTAGCTCTGAAGGTTCTTTAACCTTATTTTTAACAGGATCAATACTGGTACTTCTTGTTTTTGTGGGAGGGTTTGTGTTTTGGTCTGAACTGGATTGTGAACTGCCACAGGAGAGCAATAGTGAGAAAATAATTGTAATAAGGCTAATTTTCATATTTTAAATGATATTTTATTTTTGAAAAAAACGATAATTAATTGGTGTGATATTTCACGCAAAGTTCGCAAAGGTTTTACGCAAAGATCACAAAGAAATTGTTCTATAAATTATTTACTATTCTATGAATATTGGTTTTTAATAATTTGTTATTGAAATTCATCAGCAGTCCTAATTTTAAGTTTGACAATTTTAAATAGGTCAATGTTTGTGCAAAATGAACTGGAGCCAAGGTTTCTACGGATTTAATTTCTATTAAAACTTTATCGTTTATAATCAAATCCACTCTATAGCCTACATTCTATTTTACCTTTTTGTAAACAAAAGGCATTGGTACTTGTTGTTTTACGTTATAGCCCATTTCGATTAAATCGTAAGCCAAAGCACTTTCATAAGCCGATTCCAATAAACCGGGACCTAATGTCTTATGCAGCTCTATCGCCGCACCAATTACGTTATATGAGATATCGTTTTCTGTAATTTGCATTTTTCTCTTTCTCCGCGGCCTTTGCGTTTTGTTTCTTTGCGTACTTTGCGTGAAACCTTTTTATTTGGGCTAACAAGATTTTAGCGTTCAAATGTAACTAATTACTCGGGATTAATAATAAATTGCTTAGATTTTGCGTCAAAAGTAACCAAATTTGATGAAAATAAATTGGCGACACTTCCATTGGCAATTAAATTTTCGGTCGGTCCTGAAATTATACCTTCATCGTTCATCAACCATAATTGATTCGCCAATTGTAATGCTAACTGAATTTCATGAGAAGAAATTAAAATTGTCTTCTCGTGTTTAAGGCTCAAGGTTTTCAACAATTTAAAGATTTCCACTTTATTTTGAATATCTAAATGTACTGTGGGTTCATCTAAGATTATGATTTCGGTATTTTGTGCCAATGCCCTGGCTATCATTACTTTCTGTAATTGACCATCGCTTAGTTCATTGTATTTTTTATAAACAATACCTCTAATATTAGTTTGTTCTATAGCAAAATCAACATAGGTTTTATCGTTATCTGTTAAATTACCTATCCAATTAGTATAAGGCTGTCTGCCTAATGCGATAATTTCGTAAACATTCAGATTGCTATCTGGAATTTTTTCGGTCAACACCAAGCTCATTTTTTTTGCCAAGTCAATATTAGAAATGGTTTCCAACGATTTATTGTCAATCAAGATATTTCCACCTAAACCAGATTGAACTTTGGTCAAGGTTCTTAATAAGGTTGATTTTCCAATGCCATTCTTACCCAATAAACAAACAAATTGACCTTTTGACAAGGTGATATTGATATTATCAGCTACACAAAACGTTTGTTTTTTGTGCTGATAACCTATTTTTAGATTATTAGTTTTTAAGACGATATTTGAACTTTTATCAATCAATAGTTATTTCTTTTTCTAATAAGCAACCAAATAACAACCGGTGCACCAAATAACGAGGTTACTGCGTTAATGGGTAAAGTGTATTCGCTTAGCGGTAATTGAGCGATGGTATCGCTAAAAAGCATAACAATGGCTCCGATAATTGCAACCGCTGGTATGAGTATTTTGTGATCAGATGTCTTTATAAGCAATTTAGTTAAATGAGGAACCGCCAAACCTATAAAAGCGATAGGGCCAGAAAATGCTGTAATAACCCCAGTTAATAACCCAGTAGCTATCATCGTTAAATTACGTGCTTTTTTAAGGTTTACACCTAAACTTACAGCATAATTTTCACCCAATAATAAACTGTTTAAAGGTTTTATGATAACTATTACAATACCTAAACTAAGTACGGTAATTATTAAGAGTATGACTATTTCACTCCAAGTAAGATTACCCAAGCTGCCAAATGTCCAAAACACATATTGTTGCAAACTTTCTGCACTACTAAAATAAGCTAAAATGCTGATAATAGCAGCCGTAAAACTACCAAACATTAATCCGATTATAAGTATAGACATGGTATTTTTGATGTTTTTGGCGATTAACATTACAACTGCCAACACTAAAAATGCACCCAAACTCGCTGCTAGGGCAATACCTAAATTTGATATTGACAAAATCGCTGAAGCACCTGCAAAAGCAGAAGTTCCTAAAATCAATAAAGCTACGCCTAAACTTGCCCCAGAGCTAATACCCAATACAAAAGGTCCCGCTAAGGGATTTCTAAACAAAGTTTGCATTAATAACCCGCTTATTGAAAGCCCTATGCCCACTAAAATGGCTGTGATGGCTTTAGGTAAACGAAAATTCAGGATAATACCTTGCCAAGTTTCCTTAATAGAATCACTACCAAAAAGTATTTTTACGATATCTTCTAATGGAATATCAACTGAACCTAAACTGATATTGATGAGAAATGCAACAAGTAATATTCCGAAAAATAGTAGAAATTTTAACGAATATGTTGCTTGATTTTTCACTTATTGAAGCAGTTCTAAGTAAAATGGTGTATAATCTTCAAGTAATTCAGGGTGCGTAATTTTTATGATGTCCTTTAATACAATATGTGGTTGAACAGGAGCTAATTCGTAATACAAAGCTCCTCCGGTTTCACCTTTTTTTAATGTAAATGAAAAAACATTTTTCTTTTGAAATGCCTCGAACTTTGTATAATGCTCGTTGGCATTTTCTAACTGCTCTAAACTATTGTAATGCCCCGGGGCAATCCAAAATTCAGCATTCTGGCCTTTGTCATAAACAGATTCAAAGCTTAATGAAAGACTTCCTTTCCCTTCGCTATCTGCCCAAAGATAATCGGTATTGGCATCTTTTAGAAATTGAGCGACAAAACTATCTCCTGCCGGTAAATTCCAAATATCTTTGAACAATACGCCTGATAAAACAGTCGGTTTACGAGTAGCCTTTTTTGCTATTGCTATCGCTTCAATATATTCTTGTTCAATACCCTTAAAAATACTATCAGCCTCCTTTTCTTTATCAAAAAACACAGCGAAAAATTTAATCCATTCCGCTCTCCCCAAAGGCGTTTCTTCTAGCCAATCACCATTCAAAACTACAGGAATACCTGCTTTTTCAATAGTGTTGAACATTTTATTGTTGTTGCTCATTGAAAACCCGATCAACAATTCAGGCGAAACATCTAACAAAATTTCTGTGTTTATACTTTCTTCATTCCCTAATTCGGTGATTAGACCTTTATCGATTCTAGCTCTGGTTTTTGCTGATGAAATATATTTTAAATTCGGAAATCCTACCAATGTATTTTCTACTTCTAATAATTCCAACATAGGTATATGTGTGGTTGAAGTTACCACTAGTTTATCTACTGGGGTTCTTATTATTTTGTGATTTTTTAAGCTGTCTGGAATTTCATTACCTTTTGGAACAATTATATATGCAAATGCCTCTTCTGCATCAGGATAAGGGGATTTGATTATTAATTTTTTGTAATTATCAAATATCTGTATATCAAATCCTTTTGAATATTTAATTAAAGTATTTGTATTATTATTTACTGGTGATGTTTTTTCTTGTTTACAAGCATTAAGAAACAATAATAAACTAAGAATTAATAGTGATTTTGAAAATTTCATTGATAATTTTTGAGATGACAAATGTATTGAATTTAATACACAATGGTGTCATTAGCAATGGTGGGAAGTTCGTAATTTCCGTAATCAATTACTATTTTACCATTGTTTAAACTTTTGACAGTTTCGGATTTGACATTTGTGTTGTAGATATATACTTTTTCGAGTTTTTTAAAGCTTGTAAAATCTTTTAAATAATTGCCCTCAAAAGCTGAATTTGTTAAGTTTACCGACTTTAAGTGTTCTAAACTCGATATTTTTTTAATTGTTGACCCTGTTAAGGCTGTATTGTCCAATTTTAAAATTGTTAAATGTTTTAAAGTAGCTAATTTTTCAATAATAGCATCTGTTATTTTGGTATTGCCTAAGTCAAGTACGGCAATTTGATTGCTGATTTTAGATAAAGATTCAAAATCATCATCTGTAAAATCTGGTTTATTGATACAGGTTACACTTAAGAAATTTGTGGTTTTGCTTAGGTTTTCAACATGAATACCTTTATCTTCAACACTTTTTATTCCTTCCTCAGAAGCTTTAGCAACTTCGACATTGGGATAGCTGGTGTTAATTTTTGGGAAGAACGAAAGAAATAAATTTTTCTCCAATTCAAGTTCTTTAATTGATTTTTCTGTTGGATTTCCAATTGCTATCCATGTTTCAATCAATTTTATCTCATCATTTGTCAATTGTGTTTTGTCTTTTGGGGGCATTCTGTCGTCGTTATCTTCTGGCAAAATTAAACGACTATATAATTCGCTTTCTTCGGGATTGTTAGCTGTGATAACTTCCCCATTCTCACCGCCAACTAAAATATGATCAAAAGTATTAAGAGCTAAATCGCCTTTGGATTTTTTAGGATTATGGCAACTCACACATTTATTATTGAGTATTGGATGGATAATATCTTCATAAAGCTTCTTTTCTTGCCAATTATTTTCTGTTAAAAGTATTTTTTTCTCTTCAAAAATTTCGAAGCCCAAAGCTTTTTTAATGTTATTAGGTAATGGTTCAACTAGATAATCGTCGCCATGTGTAATGCTTCCTCCTAAATGTCCTGTATAGGAGGTTAAAAAGAACAGTAAAATCCCAATAAGTACTAGCGGTAATTTTCTTAGCATAGATTTATTTTGTAAACGATAGTACATCAAAAAACAAAAAATAGCTGTGATTATGCCAAACCACAAGTGCCATTTAACAGAATCGTAACTAAACCCTTCTGATTGATATAGTAAATACCCTGAAACACAGGCTAATGAGGCGGTAATACCACCTAGTAAAAAAATTAGTGGAATAACGATTTTATATTCCGGTTTTTTTTGGCCTAAATAATAGAGCAGTAGCCCAAGAATTATAAAGCCGATTGGCAAATGCACAATAACGGGATGCAACCTCCCTAATAACTGAGTTAATATTTCCATTATTTAATTTGCATTCTTTTTTTAATGGCATTCATAATATACACATTGGCTTTCCATTGGTCAGCTATTGGAACTCTTGTGTAAGGTAAGGTATGCATATAATCAGCTGGACCGAATTCTGTGGTTATGGTAATAGGTTTATCACTATTTTTCCATTGCTTTTTGATTACTTTTTCCCAAATGTCTAAATGCCTATTTACAGCGGTTGCCCATTCCGGTGCTTCTGGGTCGTTTACCTGTGGGCCTTCGGCATAACCGACTCTAGCGTGAATATGATGTGATTTGGTAATTACTTCTTCCAGTTCCTTATCTTGATTTTGCAACAAGGATTCATGTACAACCATCCAATGACTAATATCTAACGTTAATTTTAATTCAGGAATTTCTTTTAAATAGTTATTTGTATCTGGTAGATTATAACTAAACCGTCCGCGATGCGTTTCATGATAAATTGGAATGTTGTGTTTTTTACTGACGGCGTTTGAAGCATCTATTATCGCTTTATTTTGCTCAAAAGTAAAAAAGTCGTTGCCGGTATGACAATTGATAGCTACTGGATTCCAAGTAATAATTTTTTCTAAATTCTTTTTGAAATCAGCTAATCCCTCATTAAATGGCAACGATCTGTTGGTGCCGTTTAAAAATATAACCGCCAATTCGTGTTTTTTTAAAGCCGCTTTCAATTCCTCTTGATTTTTTGCATCATGTGGAAACCAAACTTCAATTCCGTCATAACCAGATGCTTTTGTTTTTTCGCAAAAAGCATCCCAAGACAAGGTGTTGCCCCAATTGATTTGGAAGAACAATATTTTTTCTTGAGCAAAATTTTGGATTGAAAGCGAAAAAAGGAATATGTATAGTAAATATTTCATGTGATATTTTAATTTTATTCTTTCGTCACCCTGAATTTATTTCAGGGTCACATTTAAAATCAGTTTGCAATGCAATGCTGAAACGATCCTGAAAGCTTTCGGGACAGCATGACGTGGTTCTAAACGATTAAACTTTATTTTATGCAAGTATTTCATTTATAATTTTTCCTTCCACATCAGTTAGTCTAAATGGTCTCCCTTGGAAATCGAATGTGAATTCTTCATGGTTAAACCCTAATAAATGGAGAATTGTAGCATGTACATCATGTACGGATACACGTCCGTCAATTCCATTAAAACCTATTTCGTCGGTTTGCCCATGAACCGCTCCATTTTTAATGCCACCACCCGCCATCCACATAGTAAAAGCGTCACCGTGATGGTCTCTACCTTTATAGCCCATTTCTTTACCTTCCCTATTTTCCTGCATAGGTGTTCTGCCAAATTCCCCGCCCCAAACTATAAGGGTTTCATCTAATAATCCACGTTGTTTTAAATCGAGAATTAAAGCCGTCATCGGTCTATCTATATCCTTACACTTGTTGCGAAGTCCTAAGTCAACTGCTGTACTATGATCAGTACCATGACTGTCCCATCCCCAATCAAACAATTGGACAAAACGAACCCCATCTTCAACCAATTTTCTAGCTAATAAACAATTATTAGCAAAAGATTCTTTTCCAGGTTGTACCCCGTACATTTCCTTTATATTTTCAGGTTCGTTTTCAATACTCATCACTTCAGGGACTGCAATTTGCATTCTGTACGCCATTTCATATTGATTGATACGAGCCAATATTTCAGGGTCTCCATATTTTGTATACTCTTCCTTATTTATAGTATTTATAGCATCAATAGTTTCCTTTTTAAGGTTTCTTGAAAGCCCTTTTGGGTCTTCAATATATAAAACAGGATCACCTTTAGACCTACACTGAACACCCTGATATACGGAAGGTAAAAATCCACTACCCCAAACGCTTTTACCTGCACTTGGTTGTTTTCCTCCAGAGGTTAACACTACAAAACCTGGTAAATTCTGATTTTCAGAACCCAATCCATAAGTCACCCAAGAGCCCAAACTCGGTCTCCCTAAACGTGGACCACCTGTGTGCATAAATAACTGTGCCGGACCATGATTAAATTGATCGGTATGTACAGCTTTTAAAAATGCAACATCATCCACAACATTTTTAAAATGCGGTAAAAAATCAGACACCCAATTGCCTGACTCACCTTCTTTTTTAAAACTAGCTTGTGGTCCTAATAACTTAGGTTTACCACGAATAAAGGCAAACTTTTTACCTCGTAAAAATGAATCGGGACACAGTTCATTGTTTAATTTTGAAAGTTCAGGTTTATAATCGAACATTTCCAATTGAGATGGAGAACCCGCCATGTGCAAATAAATAACAGATTTAACCTTTGGAGCATAAGGAGGCGGCAAGGTAGCAAGTGGATTCAAATCTCTTTCAGTAAAGGCAGAGTTTGATTGTGTAGTTTTACTTACAAACGGATCACACCCCATAAAAATTGAACTTAAGGCCAGTCCGCCAATACCTGTAGCACATTGTTTAATAAAATGCCTACGTGTTTTGGCTTGGATATCACGTTCCAGTTTTTCTTTTATTAATCTCTCCAGCTTATCCATTTTATGCTCGGGTTAAAAATTCATCTAAGTTCATAATTGCATTTGCTACAACTGTTAATGCCGCTAATCTGGCCGTTGGCTTTTCTTCTAAATTTAAAAATAATCTCGTGTTATTTTCATCATTCTTAAATTCTTTTAATGCAGTTTCATATAATTGCACTAAAGTTTCCAGTTTTTCCTTGCTAATTTCAGAATAGGTTGCTTTTTTATAGCCGATAGCAATATTTTCTTCAATGGTATTATTTTGATTCATAATTTTAGCAAAATGATAAGCCGCTTCTAAATACACAGGATCATTTAAAGTAACCAAGGCTTGTAATGGTGTATTTGTTACCGTTCTTCTTATGGTACAAACCTCTCGGCTACCAGCATCAAAAGTTAAAAAAGAAGGGTAGGGGCTGGTACGTTTTATATAGGTATAAACTCCTCTTCGATACTTGTCTTCTCCCTTACTTTCTTGCCAAGTCTGACCGCTGTAGACAGTTTGCCAAACACCATCGGGTTGTGGAGGCATTACACTTGGTCCGTACATTTTTGGACTCAATAGACCAGATACAAACAATGCTTGATCTCGAATTTGCTCCGCACTTAATCGCTGTCGTGGTCCACGAGCGTAGAATTCATTTTGCGGATCTATTTGGTAATCTTCTAAAGTAGTTTCCGAACTTTGTCTATAAGTGCCAGACAATACGATTTCTTTTATTAGAGATTTTATGCTCCAGTTGTGCTCGTCCATAAAACGCAAGGCCAGCCAATCTAATAATGTGGGATGTGTTGGCGGTTCTGATTGCGAACCGATATCTTCAACAGTAGAAACTAATCCTCTTCCAAATAGTTGATGCCATACCCTGTTCACCAATGTTCTTGCGGTTAATGGATTCTTTTTATCTACAATCCATTTTGATAACCCCAATCGGTTATTTTCCCAACTGTTGTCCCATGGATTTAAGGAAGCAGGAACACTGGCTTTAACTGTATCGCCTTTTAACAACCAATTTCCCCTTTCAAAAACTTGCGTAGTTCTTTTCATGTAGTCCGGATTCTCAATGGTAATTGGTATTGATTCCGTATTTGTATTGAGAATCTCTAAAAAATCATTTTCAATGGACTTATATCCAGCAGCATTCTCACCTGGGATATCGGGGATAAATGCCATCCATCTAATAAAACTTGTGTTCACTTGCTTTTCAATTCCGTTGTTTATTGCTTCAAAATAGAGGTTTATTTTTCCATTAATTTTTTTGAAAGGAATTTTCCGAATAATATTACCATTTGTTTTATTAATTTTAAACTCAGATAATATTTCACCATTTTTATTATCCTTCCGAATTCGCATGGTGGTACCATCAATACCGGACCAATAATTCAGATATATCGAACTTGCTCCATTGGTAAATACAGAATCTATTTTACATGAGCCACCATCCCAAAGTGCCAACCATTTGGTGTTTGCCAATTCACCATTATTAAAGTCTTTTGCCAAATGTGCTTGATAGATAGGCTGATTATAGCTAATGAAATTCTTGTATGTTTTTGCCAAGTCATCACTTCCATGAATTTTAACCCATTTGATTATTTTATCTATCTCTTGTTGCTGTTGATTGTTATAAAATTTTAATACAGGTTCTTCACCTGGTGTATCGGCATCCATTGTGTTATCAAAAAATGCCATTATATTATAATACTCTTTATGCTTAAAGGGATCGTACGGATGGCTATGACATTGCACACAACCCATAGTAGTACTTTGCCAAACTTCAAATGTTGTATTAACACGGTCTATAACTGAAGCTACCCTGAACTCTTCATCTTCCGTACCACCTTCGTCATTGTTCATGGTATTTCTGTGAAATGCAGTGGCTATCAACTGATCGGTTGATGGCTCTTGTAACAAATCACCAGCCAATTGTTCAATGGTAAATTGATTATAAGGCATATCTTCATTTAAGGCTTTAATCACCCAATCTCTGTACTTGTGCATGGTTCTACCATCATCTTTTTCATAACCTTTGGAGTCGGCAAAACGGGCCATGTCCAACCACCAACTTGCCCATTTTTCGCCGAAAGAGGGTTTGTCAAGTAAGCTATCAATTAAAGTTTCATAAGAAATTTTTTCTTTGTTAAATTGATCGAAAAGAATATCTGATGGCGGTAAACCAATAAGATCAAAGGCTACCCTGCGTGCAATAATATTTTTTTCGGCTAAAGTATTGACTTGTAAATTTTTACTTTCCAGTTTATTGAGAATAAAATGATCAATTTCATTTATTAGGAATGTTTGATTCTTTTCTAAAGAAAATCCGGCTTTATTTACAATTTGAGGAACTTCTACCTTTTCAGGCAGTGAATATGCCCAATGGTCGCCCCATTTAGCTCCTTCATCAATCCATTTGGTAAGTAAATCAATTTCTTTATCAGATAATTTTGGTTTTTTATAAGGCATTCTAAGTTCAGGATTCTCTGAATGCAGCCTTTTTATCATTTCACTGGCAGAAGCACTGCCTTTTATAATTGCCGGTCTGCCAGATTCTGTATTGGCAAAGGCTTCTTCTTCAAAGAGAAGGCTAAATCCTGCATTTTTTTTAACACCGCCGTGGCATGAAATACAATTTTTATTGAGAATAGGTTTGATGTCTCTACTAAAATCTACTGTTTTTACGGGATTAGAACAACTTCCAAATACAAATAAAATTAGAAAATAGTAAAAAAAATGTGGTATTATGGATCGTTTTTTCTGCATAAAAAATATAATAACGGTCTCTTGAGAGTTTAAAATTACGTTTTTTTTGATAAAAATCAATTTTTGAAGCGTTGTATTCGACTAATGACCTAAGACCAGCGTCTAATGACTTAAAGAAGCCTTTTGCAGAACCTAACGCGAAAAGATTTATTAGCAGAAATTTACCTATTTGAGGCGAAAAATGAAGCTAATATCTAGATATTGGCAAGTTTTACAACGAAGAAGAGGGTGAATTTATACAATAGATACTTCGATGGTAGGTGCTGCAAAGGCTTCTTAAATACGAATCACAAAATGTTCTTTCTCTTGTTCTTTTCTAAAAAAAACAATTCCCCAATAAAAAGTATCTATGCTAACCGTAACTTTCGGATGGTTTTTTATATACTGCCATGCTTCTTGCATACCTCGGCTCCAATAAATATCGTCAAAAATAAATACAGATTGGTTATGAATATGTGGTAAACATTGTTCAAAATAGTTTATAGTTGCCTGTTTTTGATGGTTACCGTCAAAATAAATAAAGTCAAAGATTTTATTTTGTAATTCATAAGATAAAGTTTTATCAAAATTTCCAACAATTGAATTGATATTATTTAATTCAAATTTTTCAAAACTATCTTTGGCAAATTTGGTGGTATTGGGGCATCCTTCCAATGTTGTTATTAAACCGTTTGGGCTTCCAAAGCTCATTGCCGTAGTTGAAATGCCGATTGAAGTTCCTATTTCCAAAATATTTTTAGCCTCAAAATAGGAAACCATCCGACCTAATAATTTAGCTCTTTTATATGTAATTCCAGCGTTTTTAGCAATGTCCGATATTTTTCTTTTTCTTTGTTGTAACGACTTTGAACCTGCACCAAAATCCTCTATCTCGATTATAACATCATTTTTCAACAATGTATTTCTGTAATGTTCCAATTTCTGATACCACTTTTTATCTGATGTGTCATAAAAGCACTCTGTTATCAATTGGTAAACAAATGGCGAATGTACACCATGTTGATTTGTTGATTTTAATAAAAATTTCAAATACGATTTAATCTGAAATAGCATATTTATATTTTAAAGTCCAAAATTAAGGATAATAAAGATTTTACAATTATATTTGCCGACAAGTTAAAAAAGCTAATGTTACGTAAAATTTTAATCACATTAAGTATAGGGATACTTATCAGTTCCTGTATTCCTAAGAGAGAGTTGACCTATTTCCAAGGTGTACCATCTTCTAACAAAGAGGTCTATAAGATTATGAACGAACCTTACAAACTTCAGGTTAATGATATCTTGGATATTAAAATAAAAGCCGATGATGAAACATTGGTAGCTTTATTTAATCGATCGGAAAACCAGAATGTTGGTAGTGCCAATCAGAATAGTGCAGATCAGTTTTACTTGAACGGCTATACCATTGACCGCCATGGCAATATTAGAATACCCTATGTAGGAGAATTAAATGTATTGGGTTATACTGAAAAAGAAGTACGAGAAAAAATTGAAATTGAATTAGCTAAGTTTTTTAAAGATATTGATGATATTTTTATTTCGGTGAAATTAGCAGGTATTCGTTTTACCGTATTAGGAGAAGTTGAAAATCCTGGCACATTGGCATTATTTCAAAATCAGGTAAATATAGTAGAAGCTATAGCAAATGCGGGTGATATAACCATAACTGGGGATAGAAAAAATGTAACTGTTGTAAGGAAGCATATTGATGGTACAAAAAAAATGACTCTGGATTTAACTGATATAAATGTGTTTAATTCAGACGCTTTTTACATTCAATCGAATGATATTGTTTATGTGGAGCCTTTAAAACAAAAATCGTGGGGTACCGGTACAACAGGTGTACAAACTTTTACCACCATTGTTTCCGTATTATCGTTTGTCACAACCACAATTTTATTAGTTAAAACTTTATAATCGGCAATGAAACAATTAGATAAATTTGATCTTAATGTTAACGATATAAAATCTTTTGACATAAAAGAATACATTTTTAAAGTGTTATCTCATTGGAAGCTCTTTTTAATTATGTTGCTATTGGGATTGTTAGTTGCTTTTTATGTGAACATGCGTAAGCAGCGTATTTATAGTTTAGATAGTATTATTACCGTTAAAGAAGAGCAAAACCCATTATTTAATTCAAGTACCAACCTTACATTTAACTGGGGTGGCCCAAGTGACAAAGTAGAGAATATTATAACCATATTACAATCTAGAACCCATAATGAAAAGGTAGTTAAAAAATTACAATATTTTATTAATTACTTAAAAGATGGTAGGTTTAGAAAAGAAGATGTATACGGTAAAGTACCATTTACAATTTCAATTGATTCCCTTAGTTACCAATTGTTAAATAGCCCTATAAAATTAGAGTTTTTAGAAAATAATGAAGTACTGGTTTCTACTGATTTTGAAGATGGTGATTTAACTTTAATAAATTATCATACCAATACTAAAGAAGGATACATTACAGATAAGACCTCTTTTTCAGAAACTTTTAAAATCAGCAGCTTAATAAAAACCCCATTTTCTGAATTTAAAATCAAACCTAAAAGATTAAGTTCTGATTTGGCAAATTCTACTTATTATATATTATTCTCCGATTTTAATGCAACGGTTAAAAGATATCAAAGTTTAAAAGTGGATAGCAAAAAGGACGGAACGTCTATTATCGAACTATCCCTGACAGGATCCAATAAAAAGAAAATTGAAGATTATATAAACGCATCCGTCGAAGTTTTAGATAAGGATCAGCAAGATCAAAAAATTGAATATGCAATAAGAACTAAAAAATATATTGATACTGTTTTTAATGATGCCGCTTTAAACTTAAAGAGAATAGAAGAAGATTTAGGTAATTTTAAGCAACAAAGTGGTGTTTATGATTTAAGTTCTCAAGGTCAAACATTGTTAGATGGTGTTTCTGAACTAGATGCCCAACAACAAGAAATTACCGAACGTTTACAACGGTATAATAATTTAGAAAATTATATTAATAGTGGTAGTGATATAACAGCCCCTTTAAATATGGGTGTAGAAGATCCTAATATAGCAAAAAACATTATTGAATTGGTGGAACTTTCAAAAGAAAAGAAAAACTTAGAACAAAATGTAACACCAGATTATCCTCCATTAAAAAACTTAAATGATAAAATTGAGATTACACGTAACGTATTAGTAGAAAATATTAACAATTTAAAAAGTGAAACTCAAAATAATTTAAACGGTATAAAGAGAAGATTAAATAATTTCAATGCACGTTTAAATACCTTGCCTAAGAAAGAACAAGGTTTAATCAAATACCAACGTAATTATAATCTGACTGCCACGAATTACGAATATTTAAAACAAAAACAATATGAAGCAGGAACTGCTATTGCAGCCAATGTTTCCGATGTAAAAGTGTTAGATAAGGCAAAAGATGTAGGTCAGCCGCCCATAAGTCCAAATACATTATTTAACTATTTAATTGGAGCCATTTTAGGTTTAGGTTTGCCATTTATGTATATCCTAATTAAAGAAGCATTAAATAACAAAATAATATCGGTCGAAGAGATTGAAAAAATATATAAAATTCCCGTACTTGGTGTTGTTGGCAGTGGTAAAATAGAAAGTTATTTAGCGGTATTTGACAAACCAAAGTCATCTTTGGCAGAATCATTTAGAGCCTTACGATCTAACATTCAATTTTTATTTAAAAAAGGAGGTAAATCTAAAACCATTGTAGTTACCTCTTCGGTAAGTGGTGAAGGCAAGACACTATGTTCCATTAACATAGCGTCTGTGTTTGCCATGAGCGATAAAAAAACTATCCTCATTGGTTTAGACTTAAGAAAACCAAAATTACATGACGATTTTGATGTAGGTAATGATATTGGGGTTGTTAATTACTTAATCGGTCAAAAAGAGTTAACTGAAGTTATCCAGACAACAAGGATTCCTAATTTAGATATTATAACCTCAGGACCAATACCACCAAATCCATCTGAATTGTTAATTGGTGATCAGGCTAATAAAATGATGGAATTCTTAAAAGAAAATTATGATTATATAGTTATAGATACTCCTCCTGTTGGTTTGGTTGCAGATGCTATTGAATTATTCAAATATTCTGATGCGGTGATGTATATCATAAGACAAAATTATACACAACGTGGCATGCCCAAAATGATTGATGATAAATACGCAAATGGGGAGGTGAAGAATATTAGTTATGTATTAAATGACTT
This sequence comes from Aureibaculum koreense, assembly GCF_034296135.1. Classification (NCBI taxonomy): domain Bacteria; kingdom Pseudomonadati; phylum Bacteroidota; class Flavobacteriia; order Flavobacteriales; family Flavobacteriaceae; genus Aureibaculum; species Aureibaculum koreense. Next base: position 231,598 of record NZ_JAXKVV010000002.1, on the reverse strand, counting down.
TAGTATTAAAGATACCTATGGGTATGGTTACGGATATGGGTATGGTTACGGAGGCTACGGTAAATATGGAAATGGTTATCATGCCGATGAAAAGCAGTCTTGGATAAAAAAACTGTTTAAAAAATAATTTTTTCAGGTAGAAGTCGTTTGAGTAAGCATTCCGATAATAATAAGATTGTCACTGGCATTTAAAAATTATTGATAAAATAATATCGTTCAATGTCTATGCAATAGTAGTTTTAAATGAAGAATTAATAATATGAGAGACACAAAAATAGCAATTATAGGGTTGGGTTACGTAGGGCTACCGTTAGCCGTTGAATTTGCAAAAAAATATCAAGTAGTAGGATTTGACATTAACGCTAAAAGAATTAAAGAATTAAGAGATAATAACGATTTTACATTAGAAACTTCTTCAGAAGAATTAGAAGGCGTAAATGTTTCTTCTATAGAGAATTTAAAATCATCAAAGACAGGACTTTGGTTAACAGATAATTTATCGGATATTGAATTTGCAAATTTTTACGTGGTTACGGTACCGACTCCTGTTGATAAAAGTAACAGACCAGATTTAACACCCTTGTACAAAGCAAGTGAAACCGTTGGGAAAGTGTTGTCTAAAGATGATGTAGTAGTTTACGAATCCACTGTATTTCCAGGGGCTACTGAAGATGAATGCATTCCTATTTTAGAGAAAGTATCTGGTTTAACTTTTAATAAAGATTTTTATGCTGGATATTCTCCTGAAAGGATAAATCCAGGAGATAAATTACATACCGTTACTAAAATTTTAAAGGTCACCTCGGGTTCAACACCTGAAATTGCTAAATATATTGATGATGTGTATAAAACCATCATCGTGGCAGGTACACATTTAGCCCCTTCTATAAAAGTTGCTGAGGCGGCAAAGGTAATCGAGAATTCTCAACGTGATATTAATATTGCTTTTGTTAATGAATTGTCTAAAATTTTCCGTTTAATGAATATTGATACCCTTGAAGTTTTGGAAGCTGCAGGAACTAAGTGGAATTTTTTACCGTTTAGACCAGGACTAGTAGGTGGCCATTGTATAGGTGTAGATCCCTACTATTTGGCTCAAAAAGCGATGGAATTGGGATATAATCCTGAAATTATTTTGGCAGGGCGACGATTGAACGACAGTATGGGGCCTTTTGTAGCTCAAGAATCTGTTAAGATGATGATTAAAAAGGGAATACCTATTAAAGGAGCTAATGTATTGGTGCTGGGAATAACTTTTAAAGAAGATTGCCCTGATATTAGAAACTCCAGAGCCATTGATATAGTTCGTGAGCTGGAATCTTTTGAAGTGAATATAGACGTTTACGATCCTTGGGCTACAGCAGAAGAAGTTAAGCACGAATATGGTATTGATTTAATATGTAGTGGAAGTGACATAACGAAAAAGTATGATGGAGTAGTTATTGCTGTTTCGCACAAAGAATTTAAAGTTTTAAATCTCGATAATTTCTGTGCCGAAGATCATATTATTTTTGATGTAAAAGCAACGTTGCCAAAAGAGAAATCGCATAGTAGATTGTAATTTATTTCGCAGATGGCAGTCCGCAGTAAAAAAAGGGTTCTCGATACGATGCTTAAAAATTCTGGAAGCGAAATACTGTCTAGAAGCATCACTCGAACTGACAATATGGGATAAACGAATGTCACTTCGAGTGTTTTCTTAGAGGCGACAGCCGAAAAGAAAATGTATCGAGAAGTAGTGGTAATGTTTCAAAACGAACGAAGAATCCCACAATTGGTGAAGAAGGTTTAAACAGATTCCCTGCCCGTCTGGCAGACGGGTTCGTGCCTCGTAATAACAAATGTGATAATAAAGGAAATATAGTACATTAAAAGCAATGATTAAAGAAAGCAATAAACAGAATAAAGTTCTCATAACAGGTGCTGCAGGCTTTATCGGTTACCACTTATCAAAATTACTGACCAAAAACGGTTATCAGGTTATTGGTATAGATAACATAAACGATTATTACGACCAAAATCTTAAATATGCTCGTTTGGCCGATTTAAGGATAGAAAAATCTAAAATTACTGATAACAATGCAGTTCAGGGTGCTATTACCTTTATAAAACTCGATTTACAAGACAAAGAAAATCTAATACAGCTTTTTAAAGAAGAAAAGTTCGACTATGTAGTAAACTTGGCCGCTCAGGCAGGAGTAAGATATTCTTTAGAAAATCCACAAACGTATATTGACAATAATATTACTGGCTTTTTAAATATATTAGAGGGATGTAGAAACTATCCCGTGAAACATTTAATATATGCTTCATCTAGTTCGGTTTACGGATTGAGCGAAGAAATTCCTTTTTCGGTTGATAGTCATACGGACCATCCAATGGCCATCTATGCGGCAAGTAAAAAAGCAAATGAGATGATGGCACATTCATATTCTCATTTATTTGATATACCTTCAACTGGATTACGTTTCTTTACTGTATATGGCCCTATGGGAAGACCGGATATGGCATTATACTTGTTCACAAAAGCGATTGTAAATGATGAAGAGTTTGATGTATTTAATTATGGTGACATGAGTAGGGATTTTACGTATGTAGCTGATATAGTAGAAAGTATCAAAAGATTAATTCCATTGGCACCACAAAAAAACAATCCAAATTTCAACCCTAAAAAGCCCATTCCTTCTTCAAGTACTGCACCTTATCAACTGTTTAATATTGGTAATAATAGTCCTGTACAATTGATGGATTTTGTGAAAGGTATTGAAAAAGCATTGAATAAAAAAGGAAAGATTAATTTAAAACCGATTCAACCTGGTGATGTACCCGCAACATATGCAGATGTACAAAGTCTTTTCGATTATATCGATTTCAAACCTCAAACACCAATTCAAGAGGGAATTAATGCTTTTGTGGATAAGTATTTGGAAATGAATAAGAAATAAAGAATGAAAATTATTGCCGAAATAGCTCAAGCACATGAAGGAAGTCTAGGCATTCTCCATTCATATATTGATGCCGTTGCTAAAACGGGTGTAGATGCCATTAAGTTTCAAACCCATATCGCTGAGGCAGAAAGTAGTGAGTTTGAACCTTTTCGTATTAATTTTTCTTATGAAGATAAAACACGATATGACTATTGGAAACGAATGGAATTTTCTTTAGATCAGTGGGTAGGCATAAAAAAGCATTGCGATGATGTTAATTTAGAATTTATGAGTTCGCCATTTAGCAATACTGCAGTAGATTTATTAGAAAAAGTAGGAGTTAAAATGTATAAAATAGGTTCTGGAGAAGTAAATAACTTTTTATTATTAAATAAAATTGCTAAAACTGGTAAACCAGTAATCATTTCTTCGGGTATGAGTTCATTTGCAGAACTCGATAAAACGGTTAATTTTCTAAAAGAAAAAGAAGTTGATTTTTCAATTTTACAATGCACCACTTCTTATCCAACAAAACCAGACCAATATGGTTTAAATATAATTCAAGAATTAAAAGAACGTTATAACGTTACTGTTGGATATTCTGACCATTCTGCAAATATAGAAACTTGTATTGCTGCAACTGCTTTAGGAGCAGAAATTTTAGAGTTTCATGTTACGCTTAACAGAGAATTATTTGGTCCCGATTCCAAATCTTCTCTTACCATTGAAGAAACAACACATTTGGTATCGGCAGTAAAAAATATTGACAAAGCAATTCAAAACCCCATTGATAAAAATGATAATAGCAGATTTTCAGAGTTGAAAAAAATTTTTGAAAAATCACTGGCTATTAATAAAGACTTAAAAAAGAATCATGTAATAACTTTTGATGACTTGGAAGCAAAAAAACCAAAAGGATATGGTATTTTAGCAAGCGAATTTGAGCAAGTATTGGGTAAACAATTAAAAAAAGACATGACCCAATGGAGTTTTTTAAATGAGGACGATTTAAAATGAGTAAAAGAAAAATTTGCGTTGTGGTAACCGCCAGACCATCTTATAGCAGGGTGAAGACGGCTTTAAAAGCTATTAAAGACCATCCTGCATTGGAATTGCAATTAGTTGTTGCGGGTTCTGCATTATTAGGTAGGTATGGAAATGCCGTTGATTTTATCGAAAACGATGGATTTACGATATCCGAAAAAGTTTTTATGGTTTTAGAAGGTGAAAACAAAACCGCAATGGCTAAAACTACTGGTTTAGGAGTCATGGAGTTGGCAAATGTATTCTATAATTTACAACCTGACGCTGTTATAACCATAGCCGACCGTTTTGAAACTATTGCCACCAGTATTGCGGCGGCATACCAAAATATACCATTAGTTCATTTGCAAGGTGGAGAAGTAACAGGTAATATTGATGAAAAAGTACGTCATGCCAATACTAAATTGGCTGATATTCATTTTGTTTCTACTGATGATGCTAGAGAACGTGTAATTAAAATGGGAGAAAATCCTGATTTTGTAATTAATACGGGATGTCCGTCTATAGACTTGGCAGATGAAGTTTTACAACATCCAGAATTGGATTTTGATCCTATTGATAAATATGGAGGTGTGGGTTCCAGTTTGAATTGGAAAGAAGGTTATCTAGTTGTAATGCAACACCCAGTAACTACAGAGTACAAAGAAGCTAGAAAAGATGTTACCAAGACGTTAGAGGCGGTACACGAATTAAATATACCCACATTTTGGTTTTGGCCAAATGTAGATGCAGGTTCTGATGGTACCTCAAGTGGAATTCGATCTTTTAGAGAAAGAATTCAACCCAAGAACATTCATTTTTTTAAAAACATGGAACCTGATGACTTTTTAAAATTACTTATAAACAGTCAATGTTTAATTGGTAATTCTAGTGTAGGCATCAGAGAGTGTTCCTATTTAGGAGTTCCTGTTGTTAATATTGGCACACGACAGAATAGAAGAGAACGTGGTAAAAATGTAATTGATGTAACTTATGATAAACAAAAAATCATAGATGCCATAAAAGAACGAATAAGTTCCAATAGAAAAATTGAGCAAATATATGGCAACGGTAAATCTGGTCTAAATATAGCAAATCAATTAGCCAAAATAGAACTCAATTTTCATAAAACGATAACGTACTAATGCGGATTTTAGGTCTTATACCGGCAAGGGGAGGTTCTAAAGGTGTACCAAAAAAAAATATTAAATTATTAGGAGGTAAACCATTATTACAATATACCACTGAAGTTGCATTAAAATCAAAACTACTATCAAAAGTGGTGCTGAGTTCTGATGATGATGAGATTATTGAGATTGGAAAGAAATTGGGTTTAGAGGTGCCATATAGAAGACCAGAGTTATTAGCAGATGATAATTCACCTACGCTTCCGGTAATTCAGCATATGCTTCAATTTTTAAAGGATAAATACAATGAAGAATTCGATACGGTTTGTTTATTACAGGTAACAACACCTTTTCGGACAGTTGAGTTCTTAGATAATGCAATTCAAAAGTTTATTAAAAGTGACGTTGATTCGCTAATTTCTGTTCAAAAAGTACCACACGAGTATAACCCGCATTGGGTATTTGTTAGGAATCATATAGGAAATTTAGAAATAGCTACCGGAGATAAGGAAATTATTGCTCGAAGGCAAGAACTACCAGAAGCTTTTCATAGAGATGGTAGTATTTATATAACCAAAACTGAAACGCTGTTGAAAAAAAAATCTTTGTATGGTGATTCTGTTGCCCATATAGAATCTCCTAAAGAATCTTATGTAAATATAGATACAATTGATGATTGGAAAAAAGCTGAAATAATTGTTGGATTAAATAAGTTTTGATATGTGTGGTATTGCTGGTGTTTTTGGTAATGAGTCAAATAGTGTAGTTTTAGGGAAAATGCTTACTGCACAAGCTCACAGAGGTCCTGATAATACTGGAATTTGGGTTGATCAAAATATTGCTATTGGGCATAATAGATTGTCTATTATAGATTTATCCGTAGATTCTAACCAACCATTTATTGATAACAGCGGTAGATACATCTTGTCTTATAATGGAGAAATTTATAATTATTTAGAATTAAGGCAGCAATTAGAATCTTGTTATGAATTCAAAACAAATTCTGATTCAGAGGTTTTACTTGCAGCATACATTAAGTGGGGTAAAGACTGTTTGTCAAGGTTTAATGGAATGTTTTCGTTTATAGTTTACGATTCTCTATTGCACAAATTATTTGCTGCTCGAGATCGATTTGGAGTAAAACCTTTTTATTATTTTAAGAATAAAAGCAACTTCTATTTTGCTTCTGAAATTAAATCTTTACATGCTGTAGGCATTGATAAAATACCTAATAAAAAGGCATGGGCTAATTATTTGGTTTTTGGTAGCTACGGTTTACCAAATGAAACGTTTTGGGAAAGCATTGAGCAATTAGCTGGAGGTCATTTTTTGGAATTAGATAATGATATATTATTAATTAAAAAATGGTATCATTTTGAAAAAGAGATTAAGAAATATAAATCTATCAGCTATTTAGAAGCAAAGAAAGAATACACTCGAATTCTAAAAGACAGTATTAAGCTTAGATTTCGTGCTGATGTTGAAGTTGGATTTAACGTTAGTGGAGGTTTAGATAGTTCTGCTTTGTTGGCTTTTGTAAATTTAAATGAAGGAAAGAGTAAAATTAAGGCTTTTACCTTTTACACAGGAAATTCTGATTACGATGAATTACCTTGGGTAGAAGAAATGATATCTATTACAAAAAACCCATTGCACAAAGTTTTATTATCTACAAATAAAATTGACAAAAAAATAACTGATTTACATAGTGTACAAGATGAACCATTTGGGGGCATCCCTACTTTGGCATACGCTCAAATTTTTAAGACGGCTAGAGAAAAAGGTGTTATAGTTTTGCTTGATGGACAAGGAATGGATGAGCAATGGGCCGGATATGACTATTATCTACAGAATAGCAATGCTCTAATTCAAGGAGTTAATAAAAGTCCATTTCGACCAAATGTTTTGCACGAAAACCTTCTCAAATTAGCCCAAAAACCAGTTTATCCAAAACCTTTTAATGATGATTTATTGAATTTACAATATCGAGATTTATTTTATACTAAAATTCCTAGAGCATTAAGATTCAATGACCGCGTATCTATGGCATATAGTACAGAGCTTAGAGAACCATTTTTAGATTATAGACTAGTTGAATTTGCTTTTGCACAACCCATAGAATATAAAATCAATAAAAACATTCAAAAATATATGTTACGAGAAATAGTCTCAGAACATTTAAGCGATAAAATTACATATGCTCCCAAAAGACCTTTGCAGACACCACAGAGAGAATGGTTAGGGAATGAGCTTTCTACTTATGTAGATAAAAATTTAAATAAGCTCATTGATAGTAAATATAACTGCTGGTTTAATGTTGATATTTTGAGAAAGGAATGGAAAAAATATAAAGATGGGGATAATGAATCTAGCTTTCATATATGGCAATGGGTTAGTTTAACAAACCTATTAATTAAATAATTATGAAAAAGATAGGGGTCTGGTGTGAGCATAGCTTTCAAATCTATTCTGCAATTCCAGTTATACAGAAGTATTTACAAAAAAGTGAGGTAATACTCTTCACAAAACAAGAAAATGTTGAAATTGCCAAAGGAATAATAAATGATGACAATTTTATCGTTGAAAGTTTGGATAATTATATTTATAAACCAGCTTCAATTTTTAAAGAAATTTTTGAAATATTATTTATTTCAGAGAATTTCTCTTTTGTATATAAAAATGAATTCGTACGAAAAGAATCGCTAAAAAAAAGGTTTTTGAGAAAGATTTTTTTTATTAAAATTCCAGCAAAAAGGATAAATTATATTTTTACAATACTCAATCAATTTTTTTTCAGGAAAAAATCCATAGATAATTATTTTAATCTTGATTTAATTATAACCTTTACAAAAGTATATTATGCTCACTTAATACCAAATAAAACTAGCTTGTCGCATATAAGTATCATGGAAAGTTGGGACCATCCAATGAAATTTCCATATTATATCTTTCCAGACTATTGTCTCACATGGAATAAAGATTTGGCGGAGGACACAAAGAGAATCCAGCATTTATCTAAAGTTGGTAAAATTAAGCCATTAAAGTTCAAGTATATTTATGATTATGAAAATCAGAATGATACCGATTTATTAAATAAAATAACTGGAACAGATTATTATAATGAATTAAGCACTTTAAAAGACAAAGAAATTATTTTGTATCCTACAACGACTTCATCTGCGGGAATTATGCATCAGGGTGAGATGCTATTAATTGATTTACTTTGTAAAGCCTTTAATGACAGTAATTATTATCTATATATTAAACCCAAACCGAATGCACCAAAAGGAGATTACGATGAATTTAAAAAGTATAAGAATGTTATAGTTGGTATTTATTCCAATAATAGTACAGGTAGCGATATGCTTGATGATAATTATCATATTTTTAGGTATCTTCTATTAAAAGAATCAAATCATGTAATTAATGCTGGAACCACATTTGCATTAGAAGCGGCTCTAATGGATAAGAATATTGTTCAATTAGATATGAAGATTGATGGTTTTTTAGGTTTTGATAAGTTTTGCAAAACTTATCACTTAAATAAATATATATTATCACTTCCAGGTGTTTTTAAAATAAACGAGAAAAATTATCTAAACCTTTTAGATGAAGTGAAGACTGATAATAATATTTTTTCTTCAAAATTAAAAAATTGGATAACCAATTGGTAATTATAAACGTTCAAATTAAATGAAAATATTATTACAAGGTTATATAGGGTATCAAAATTTTGGTGATGATTTGTTGTTTGAAATAGCAATTAATAAAATTAAGGATATTCCAAATATCTCAATTTCAGTATCTATTACAGATAATAGTATAGATCCAGATTATTTAAGAAAGTTCTATTCTAAACTGAAAATCATAAGGTTTGATGGAAAATTACCCCTTTTGTTTTTCAATCAGTTTGATAAGGTCTATTATATAGGAGGTGGAGTATTTTTTGATTATAAAACAAGTTTAAGCATACTATCATTCTTCAAAAATTATTCAAGCAATTTAATTCGATACAAAATTCCAAAATTATTGGGAACACAATTTGGTGGAATTGGCTTGGGTATTGGACCTTACAGTAACGATAAATTTTTCCAATTGCACAAGGTGATTATTTCGAGTTTTCAATTTTTAGGAGTAAGAGATAAAAAGTCTTTCGATATTGCCAAATCCATGGGGGTTCAAAATCTGTACTTATCAAATGATTTGAGCATTGGTTATGAAAAATTGCCAGGAAATGTAAAAATAGTTAATTCAAATGAAATTATTATTTGCCCAAGGTCTTATCATCATAAGCCGGAATTTGAAAATCATCTTTATGAATTAATAAAATTCGCTGAATACTTAGAAAATAATGACTTTAAAACACATTGGGTATTTTTGCAAAAGGATTCTGTCGAATTAATGGACAAATTAGAAGGGAAGTTTAAAATAACAGTTTGGAATCCTTTTAAAATGAGTATTATAAAGTTCATCGTATTATTTAAAGATGCTCAAGTTGTTTTTTCAAGTAGAATGCACAGTTTATTTATTGCTGGTTTAGTTGACACACCATTCGTTGCTGTTAAATTACATCCAAAATTAAAATACGCAAGTGAATTGTTTTATGAGAATCCCGAGGTTATTGACCCAATGGGTGATTTGAATAAATATAAACTTGCTTTAGAAAAAATAAAAACCAAAAAATTTAAGATAGAAAAGCTAATAAGTGATAGAGAGGTTTTAGACCAATTAAATATTAAATTTTTGGAATGGTTAAGAGACTAAGAACTACAAATTAAATGAAAATTTTATTAAAACTTTTCTCATTAAAATTAGTATCATCACTATTAGGCTTGTTGTATTCAATTATACAAGTCCATTATTTCGGAGCTTCACGTACTATAGAAATTTATTTTGCGGCTCAAAGTTTAGTATATTTGGTAACCTCTTTAACCCAAAGCGGACAATTGGCCGAGGTTTTTTTACCTGAATATCATAAATTAAATACAATAAAAGCTGGTTTAGGCTATAAAGGGCTTAACGTAGTCATCAACAGGATGGTGCTTTTCGGTACCTTATTAATAGTCCTTATTTTTGCTTTTGCCCATTATGTTGTGGATTTGATGGTGCCAGGGTTTTCTCAGCAAGACAAAGACTTTGCAACTCTAATTTTTAGAATATTATTACCGGTTTTGTATTTAGCATTAATGAATTCATTTTATATAACGGTTTTAAATGCCGAAGAACGGTTTGGTAGGACAGAGTTGTTAGGTTTGACCAATACTATTGTTAACATTCTGGTGTTGGTGGTTTTATATCCATTTATCGAATTATGGGCATTGGTTATTTCTTTTATACTCGGTAAGATAATAGAGTTTATATTTTATGTGTGGCAATTGTACAAAAATGGTTATCGCTTTCAAAGGGTATTGTCAATTGAAGAGTTTGATCATATTTCTTTTTTTAAAACCATGCAAAGCACCTTTTTATACGTAGGTGCTACACAGATTTACAGCATAGTATTAACGGCAAGCATTTCTTTTTTACCAGAAGGAGTATATGCCATCTTTAAATATGTACAAAACCTAGCTAATAAAATAAAAGGGTTGTTTATTCAACCTTTTATGACCATTTTCTTTACCAAATATTCAATTTTGCTACAAAAAGCAAAATCAGTCTATAAGGAATTTAATAAGAATATAATTAGTATTATAAATGTGAATGCAATTGTAATCATAGGTACTATTTTATTAGGTGATTTTATCATTGACTTGATTTGGGGTGGTGAAAAATTTTCTATAGAAAACGTGCAACTGGCGTATGTTTTTTTATTGTTTAATGTTGTCGCAGTATTATTAAGTAGTTTAGGTATTATTTATCGTAAAATGGCTGTGGCCCATGGCAAGGCTAAAAAATTGTATTTATTTTGGGTAATCGCTCAATTATTGTCAGCGTTCTTTTCTTTTCTTTTGATAAAATATTTTGGAATACAGGGTTTGCTTTTTATAATCCCTCTCAATACGTTTTTAATGGGGTTGACCAGTTATTTAGTTTATAAATTAACAGATAACTCAATAGATTTTAAATTTTATTCAAGAAACAATGCAATTGCAATTGTATTGATCGGAGTGGCTATTTTTATCAAATATCTTTTTAAGGACACTATATTCTTGGAAAATAATATACTGTTAATATTATTCTTTTTGCTTTCAGTAATACTGTTATCTTTGTACCCTATTTTTAGTACTTATAAAGTATTGAAATAACTATCTATGAAAGAAAAAAAAACAATAATATTTCCACTAATGCGGGATTTTAAAACAATTCCTCCAACAATTGCAATAATAAATTATTTATCTGCACTCGGATATAATATCGAAATTTTCACTTATCATACTCAAGTTCTATTTAATACTCAAAACATAAAAATTAGAACCTGCAGTAAATCTTCCTATCCTGTAGGTTCAATTTTTAAAAGAACAATCGCTAAATCACTTTTCCATTTAAAATTTTATTCCTATTTTTTCAAAATTAAAGATAAAATTGATTTTATTTGGCTAGGTGCATGGGACGTGTGGGGATTAAATTTTTTTAAAGGGAATTCTAAAATTATTTATCACTATCATGAACTGGAAGTATCAAAATACAATGATTGTAGAAAAGCTGACTACTTAATTGTACCTGAAGAGAATCGAGGATGGATAACCTACTTTCAAGCTAAATTGAAAAGGTTGCCATATATTTTACCAAACATACCATATTATCCAAATACTTTAATTAATACGGATTCTGAAATTGAAGGTTTAAAGACTAAAAACAGAATAGTAATTATGTATTCGGGATTATTGGATAATAAGAAAAGAAATTTAAAGGAATTGGTCTCATCCTTAAGTTATTTACCTGACGAATATATTTTAGTTTTAATTCCCTCTTTTAATGTGAACCAAAAAGATAAAGACGATTTGAAGCATCATATTAGAAATCTTAATCTGAATGAAAGAGTTTTTTTTCTAAAATCTAGAGTACCACCTAAGCATCTTGATTCAATGTCAACTGCGGATATAGGTGTTGGCTTTTATAGTCCAACTTCATTAAACAATATTTATGCTGCACCAAATAGGTTATACGAATTTGTTAATAATAACACACCAGTTATTTTACCTAATTTTCCATCGTTTAAATCTCTTTCAAAAGAATATCCATTTGCAGTAAATGTTGCTGACCCTAATTCACCAAAGGATATAGCTGCGGTTATTATAGCAATAAATAAGAACAGTGAATCAAAGAAAAAATCAATTGTAAAATTTAAGGAAGAGCGAGGGAACTATGAAAATTTTGCTGGACAAATTATAGAAAAAGTAATTGAATTATGAAAAAAATACTTACCGTTTTCGGAACACGTCCAGAGGCCATAAAAATGGCGGTATTGGCCAAAGAATTAAACAGAACGTCCACCATTGACCATAAACTATGTGTTACAGGTCAACATAGAGAGATGTTGGATCAGGTGTTGGATTTGTTTGAGTTAATACCAGATTTTGATTTGAATATCATGCAACATGGTCAGGACTTGTCCGATGTAACAGCTAGAATTTTGTTGTGTATGCGTGATCTGTTTAAAAATGAATGGAAACCTGATTTGGTACTCGTTCACGGTGATACGTCTACATGTTTTACAACGGCGTTGGCAGCATTTTATGCAGGAATTAAAGTTGGTCATGTAGAAGCAGGCTTAAGAACTGGCAATATGCAATCACCTTTTCCCGAAGAAGCTAATAGAGTATTGGTTAGTAAAATAACTAATTTTCATTTTGCACCAACAGATACCAATGTTCAAAATTTATTGTGCGAAGGTGTAAGTAAAAACTCAATAATTAAAACTGGTAATACGGTTATAGATTCTTTATTGTATATATCTAATAAATTAACCAATTTTAGTAATAAACTCGATAGTACCATTCTACCAAAGTTAGTTGCAGAAAATAAAAAGTATGTTTTAATTACAGGGCATAGACGAGAAAATTTTGGAGGTGGATTTATTCAAATATGTGAAGCTATAAAAGAGTTAGCCATTAAAAATTCTGATTTTCACTTTGTGTATCCAGTTCACCTAAACCCAAATGTACAAGAACCTGTAAAGAGATTATTGATTGGCTTAAATAATGTACAACTTATAGACCCATTGGAATATCAAGATTTTGTATTTGCAATGAAGCATTGTTATTTAGTATTAACAGATTCAGGAGGTGTGCAAGAGGAAGCACCTAGTTTGGGTAAGCCTGTTTTAGTTATGCGAGATACCACGGAAAGACCTGAAGCAGTTGCTGCGGGGACGGTGCAATTGGTTGGAGCAAATAAAGAGAATATTATTAACGGTGTGCAATTGTTAATTGATGATAAATCATTATATTCTAAAATGACAAAATCTCACAATCCTTATGGAGATGGTTATGCAGTGAAAACAATCATTAAGTTTTTAAGCAAGTAAAATATGAGTAAATTAATTACATTACTAGTACCTGCCTATAACGAACAAGACGTTCTTGAGTTGTTTTATAGAGAAACCTGTATTGTTTTAAATAAGATAGATAGAATAAAGTATAATTTTGAATTTCTTTTTATAAATGATGGGAGTAATGATAATACTATAAATATTATAAAATCCCTGAGATTAGGTGATAGTAGAGTTTGCTATATTGACTTATCAAGAAATTTTGGCAAAGAAATAGCCTTAACTGCTGGATTTGATTTTATTAAGAAAGAATCAAGAGCAGTTATAATAATTGATGCTGACTTACAGCATCCGCCTAGATTAATTCCTGAGATGATTGAGTTGTGGGAAAAGGGTAATCAAGATGTGTATGCAAAGCGTTATGATAGGAATGATGAAAGTTTTTCAAAAAGGATCTTTTCAAAACTTTATTATCATATTTTAAATAAGTTATCTGAAGAAGAAATACAAACAAATATTGGTGATTTTAGATTGTTAGATAGAAAAATAATTAATGCTTTTTCTCAAATAAAAGAATCTCAACGTTATAATAAGGGACTATTTACTTGGGTAGGTTTCAAAAAAGCATATATTGAGTATGATATAGAAAAAAGAAAAGCGGGTACTACAAAATGGAGTTTTACTAAATTATTAAACTTAGCTATAGAAGGTATTACTTCTTCATCAATAAGACCGCTTAGATTAGCAAGTTTTACAGGGTTGATTGTTTCTGGTATTGCATTTATTTGGTTAATGAAAGTTTTAATAAAAACCTTGTTTTTTAATGAATCAGTACCAGGCTATCCTTCTTTAATAATTACGGTTTTGTTTTTGGGAGGCATTCAATTATTAAGTTTAGGCTTAATAGGAGAGTATTTAGGACGTGTATTTAAGGAAACAAAAAATAGACCTTTGTATTTTGTAAATGAAAAGGCAACTAATGAAAAATAGAAAGATATTCTTTCAGTTAATTTTAATAATAATTTCGCTGATAGTTTCATATTTTATTGTCCAAGATAAAAGAATGAGCGATAATTGGATGGGGCCTTATTTATCTGCTGCTCATAATTTGGAATGGTCGGGCGACTTTAAAATTAGTGTTAATGAAGTAAATTATTTTAAGGATTTGGATGTTGAAAGTCAAGATAGTTATAGGTTTAGTCAATCTACTGGACTTAGTCATTACAATCATAACCCCATTGGATATGCCTATTTGATTAGAGGAGCTACTTTTTTATTCCCTTTTGTTGGGCACCAAATGGCAATCATATTATTACAATGTTTTGTTTTTTTTTTAATTAACTTTCTTTTTCTAACATTAAACAGTTTTAATAATAAACAAAAATGGCTTTTTCTTATTTTATTCACTGTTAACCCTATTATATTAAGGTTTGTTACCTTTAATTTTTATTATTTCTGGCAAATTATACCTTCTGTTCTATTTGGGTATTTGATACTTTGTAAAAAACCTAATTCTGCTGTATTATCAATAATGATTTTATTATTGCCGTTTATAATCCTTACTCGACCAACTGTTGTTTTTGCACTATTAATTGCTTTATTTCTACTTTATAAAAGAACATCTTTATTGTTTTTGACATCTAGTACAATTTATATTGTTTTAATTTCTTTTTGGTTATTTCAGCCGATCAAAAAAAACATCTGGCATACAATTTATACAGGGCTAGGGGCTTATACCAATTCCTATAATATAAAGTTAAATGATAACACTACGTATAAGTTATATGAAAATAAAACTGGAAAAAAGTTAAACGCATCAATTGGGGGTAATTATTACAATAACGATATAATAAATGAGTATACTGAAATTACAAAATCTGAAACATTAAAGATATTTAACAAATCACCCATGCTATTTATAAAAAATGCTATTGTAAACACATTACAAGGTTTTTCAATTGGATATATAAATAAAGCTGGAGATAACATAAATTATATAATTTCCTTTACTGGTTTTTTACTAGCTTGTCTATTATTATATTTTAAAAAGTATCTATGGTTTTTAATGATAGGCTTATCAATTGGTAGTTTTACATTATATTATCCACCTATTCAAGCATATATGTATGGAGCGTATTTGTTGATGATTTTGTTTTTAATAACGCTTGATTTTGGTAATCTAAACCTCAAACGTAATTTAGCTAAATGAAAATTAACTATAAAATAAAACTTTTATTTAATGATTTAGTTTTTAGACTGTTAGTTCTCAATATGTTTTGGGTTATTTTAGGTTACGCTTTAGTTTCGAGCTTAGGTATTTTTATTTTGCCTTATGTACGTTCATTTAAACTAATATTTGTGATTAGTTCTTTGATTTTAGTACTTTATAGGAATGGTTTGAATGTGAATTTATTAATTAATAAATGGAGTATCTTTTTAGTCATTCTTGGTGTTTCTATATTAGCATTTTTTGCAGAAAATCCTTTTCCGGCATTGTATAAAAGTTTAACATTTGTTTATCCACTGCTATACATTATTTTTTCAATTAACTACTTATTGCGTTTTGGGGCCTTTAACTTATTAATAGCATTGTCTTTAGGGGTTTTAATTGTTTACGCTATGGTTCCTTTGACTTATTTCATATTTGGACAAGGGATAGGTGAAATCAATATATATGGTAGTCAAACAGGTGATTTTTTCTTTTCAAACCATTATGGTTGGGGTAGTTCCTTATTTATTTTAAGTGCATTAACTATTTTAAGGTATTATCCTCTAAAGTCCTATTTGAGGTTAACTCTGTATTTATATTTACCTTTTGTTTTTTACCTATTAATTATCAGTGGTAATCGTTCAGGATTATTATCCGTACTTATAGCATTGGTATTTCTTATATTTAAAGACAGTTTTATTAAATCAACATATAAAATTTATTTAATTTTTGGAACAATTGTTATTTATGGTTTTATAGCAATTCAAGATAACTCGATAGTTGAATTTTTACAAGAGAAGAACAAAACTCAGATAGAAACTGGACAGGAAGCTAGATTAATAGGAACAAACGCAATGTTAAGAAGTTTTGACCATAATCCCGTTCATTGGTTTACTGGAGTTGGAATGTTCGATTATACTGAATTACGAATGTATGGAGGTGTCTTAAGTTCTTATCATAATTCTTATTGGGAAATTCTTTTCGGTGCTGGTATTGCAGTGTTTTTACTATTTTTATATTTTATGATTATTCACCCTTTCCGTATCTTTTGGAAAGTCACATCAAATTATTCATTGCTTATTTTTCCTTTAATACTTATCCCTTTCTTTGAAAGTAATCTAACTGCAGGTCAATTTTTGTTTTTTCCGTGGTTCACTTATATGACACTAATGAATGCTAAAGAATTTAATTTCTATGTAAAATAAAAATAAAATGAACAAAGTTTTATTCTCCACAACTTCTTTTGACACTATTGATAATGGTCCAGCATTGTTTGCTAACTTATTGCATAATAAGTTAAATGAATCGACGGATTATGAATTGAAAATTTTATCAGAGGATTTAAAGGATAAAAGTAAAATTAGACCTAAACTTTATAAACTTAATTTAAAGCAAACCAAGTGGAATAGTTTTTTTTATCAGTTTATACGTATGTTTAAATACCATAAGTCAGCAGTTGCTATTAATAAGGAATTTAACTATGATGTATTGGTTTATAATAATGCTTTTACAGGCATTATAAGTACATTAAAAAGTAAGCAACCTGTTGTCGTCATGGTAAATGATGATAATAAGATTGCTTATGAAAATAAAAGTTTAAGTTTTGAAAAAACCTATTTTAAATACAAAACGCTTTATTATATTGAAAAAAGAGCCGCAAGAAATGCAAATACAGTTATAGTTAACTCAAAATATATGAAATCCTTATTAAATGAGGTATATGATGTTGAGGAAAACAAAATAAAAATTTTAATTAAAGGAATTGACTTAAAGAAATATCATTTTAAAATCAGAGAAAAATTAAATAATCCAGTTCATGTTTTGTTTGTTAAGGCAGACTATAATAGAGGAGGCTTATTTGATTTGATTGATGCTTTGAGTATTATTCAAGATTATAAAGTTAAACTATCTGTAATTGGCCCACCTTTGAATTCTATAAATTCAATTAAAGAGTATATAACCCAAAAAGGACTGAAAGATTATGACCTGAACGGTCCTCTTCACCCTGAAAAAGTTAAGAAGTACTTCGACAGTGCCGATATCTTCTGTGTACCATCACACAAAGAAGCTCTTGGTGTTGCCAATATGGAAGCCTTAGCCTCTGGCATACCTGTAATAAGTACTAATGTAGGCGGAATTCCAGAAGTGTTAGATTATGGGAAATGTGGTTGGCTAGTGAACGCAAATAGCCCTTTGGAATTGTCTGAAGCTATCAAAGAATGTATAAAAAATAGTACGTTGAGAATCAAAAAAAGTAAATTAGGCTATAAACATGTACAGCAATTTAATTCTGACAACTTGATAGATAATTTTTTGAATATTCTTAAAGAAGTTAAGTCTTAACCTATGAATAAGTTATTGTTTATATCCACCAATAATGGTTCTGACATGCGTATTAATAAGGAAATTAAAACCTTATCAAAGCATACGGATATTTACTTTTTAGGTGTGGGGAAATATGGAAACAGCAATTATGCAGAAAAAAACTGTAAAGAATTTATTTTAATTCAAGAAAAAAGAAATTCCATTAATGCCATATTAAAACAAATAAAAACCTTTTTAAAACTAAACAGAAAACACAAGTTTACCTCTATTCATATTATTAATGAACAATTGATGATATTTTTTTATCCGTGGTTGTTTCAACAATATGTAGTTCTTGACATTTTCGATTCTTTTTTTATGAAAAAGAACAAACCTAAAAACCAATGGAAATTAATTAAGAAAATGGTTTATGCTCCAATAAATTACATTTTTGTAACTGATAAAAACAGGGAATCTCTAATGCCTGATTTTGTGCAAAATAAATTAGGCATATTAGAAAATTATCCAAATCGTTATCATGGTGATGTGGTAAAAAAAGTAGATAAACTTACTATTTTTTATAATGGCTCAATGAATAACTCTAGGGGAACCATATTATTGCAAAATTTAACGGATAAATACAAAGATGTCAAAGTTATTATGGCAGGTTGGTTGTCTGATGAGAATACCAAAAATTTTGCTCAATCTAAATCGGTTGATTTTAAAGGAGTACTCACACAACTAGAAGCTTCAAAAATTGCCGCGAATCAAGCACACTATATAATGTGTTGTTATGAACCCTCAAATCAAAATAACATTAATGCCAGTCCAAATAAAATATACGATGCCATTCAAACACATACGCCTGTAATAATAAATAGTGAAGTAAAGGTTTCTAGTTTTGTAAAAGAAGAAAATCTAGGGGTTATTCTCTCATCCTTTTCTAATTATAATGTGGATGAAGTTTATCAGGAATTACTTTTTAAAAAGGACTCTTTTTCATTTAATAAAAAGAATGCTGAGAAATATTCGTGGGAAAGCATTGAAAATAAATTGTTAAAAGCACATAAGTTAATCCAATAACGTAGTAAATTATATGGGCATAAGAGATATTATTAATAGCAGAATTTCTTTCGTTTAATACCATAGTACTTCTAGAGTTTAAGCGTCGTTTATCAACTTCACAATTATCACGTTAAAAATCCACCATAACTTACTACCTTTGCAACTATCAAAAAAAGAGATTAAGAAATAAGAGGCGGTAGTATTAACAGATTGCTCCTGCCTTTGGATGACCACTAGCGAATGAAACAAATCATACAAGACCTTAAAAAAGGAGATACCCTATTAGAAGAAGTACCTGTACCGAGTGTAAAAGCAGGTGCAGTCTTAATAAAAACTACAAGAACGTTGGTGTCTTTAGGCACGGAAAGGATGCTGGTAGAATTCGGCAAAGCTAATATGCTACAAAAGGCCAAAAAACAGCCCGATAAGGTGAAAATGGTATTGGACAAAATAAAAACAGACGGTTTGAAACCTACTATAGACTCTGTTTTTAATAAACTAAACCAACCTTTACCGTTGGGGTATTGCAATGTGGGAGAAGTTGTTGCTGTAGGTAAGGGCGTAACCGAATTCGTAATTGGAGATAGAGTTGCCTCTAACGGTACCCACGCAGAATATGTATTGGTGCCAAAAAATTTAGTGGCCAAAATTCCAGATAATGTTACCGATGAAGCAGCAGCATTTACCGTTATTGGCTCCATAGGTTTACAAGGGATTAGACTGTTAAACCCCACTTTTGGAGAAACCATTGTGGTGGTTGGATTGGGATTAATTGGTTTGGTTACTGCGGAGTTATTAAAAGCCAATGGTTGTAAAGTCATTGGGTTTGATTTTGATGCTGAAAAAGTGGCGATTGCCAACCAAAAAGGTATTATAGCAATTAATCCAGCAGAAGGCACAGATCAAGTAAAATTTATGGAATCGTTTACTAATGGAATTGGAGCTGACGGTGTAATAATAACTGCATCTAACAAAAGCAATGAAATCATTTCTCAATCTGCCAAAATGTGTAGAAAGAGAGGTAGGGTAGTACTTGTAGGCGTAATTGGATTAGATATAAGTAGAGCTGATTTTTATGTTAAAGAAATATCTTTTCAAGTATCTTGTTCTTATGGTCCAGGTAGGTACGATGATGAGTACGAACAAAAAGGAAATGATTATCCGATCGGTTTTGTTCGCTGGACAGAAAAACGAAATTTTGAAGCCATTCTAAATGCATTGTCCAATGGAAGTTTAGATGTTAACCCATTGATTACGGAACGTGTTTCATTAAAGGATTATGATACCATTTATGGGGATATGGGAAATTCTAAGTCCATTGCTTCTATTTTAGTATATGACAGTACAGAAAGTCCTGTAAAGACCGTAAATGTGACTAATAAATCTTTTAAAGGTCAAAAGGGAGTAATTGGCATTATTGGAGCCGGTAATTTTACAAGTGCTACCTTAATGCCACAATTAAAGAAACTAAATGCAGATGTAAAGTATATTGCCAGTTCTGGAGGATTGTCTTCTACAACGCTGGCAAAAAGATATAACGTAGCCAATTCAACTTCTGATTATCAAGAGATATTAAAAGATGAAGAAACCGATTTGGTAATCATAACTACAAAACATAATTCACACGCTAAATTTGTTATCGAGACTTTAAAGGCAGGGAAAAGTGTTTTTGTTGAAAAACCATTGGCTTTAAATGAAACGGAATTAGCTGAAATAATTGAAGCGTATAACAAAAGTAATGGCACACTTTCCGTAGGATTTAACCGACGTTTTGCCCCTTTAGCAAAAAACATGAAAAAATTATTGGGCAATGATAATACACCAAAAAATATCATTGCAACCATGAATGCAGGATTTATTCCCAAAGAAGTCTGGGTACATGATATGGAAGTTGGAGGTGGTCGTATCATTGGTGAAGCGTGTCACTATATAGATTTATGTACATATTTTGCAGGTAGTAAAGTTATCGCGGTCTGCATGAACGCTATGGGAACTAACCCTGATGAAAGCACAGACAACGCCTCTATTTTATTGAAATATGAAAATGGAACAAATGCTGTGGTCAATTATTTTGCAAATGGCAGTAAAAGCTATGTTAAAGAACGTTTGGAAGTCTATTCACAAGAACGCACAATGATTATGGACAATTGGCGTAAGCTAAAAACCTATGGTTTTAAGGGAGGTAATAGCAAGTCAAAACAAGATAAAGGACATTTTAATCAATTTGAAGCATTAATCAATCAACAAAAATCGGGAAGCGACCCAATTATTCCTTTTGATATCATTATAAATACCACCAAAGCTTCTTTTGCCGCAATTGAAAGTTTAAAGCAAGGAAAGTGGATTCAGATTTAGAGGTAAGATAATGTTTATAGCTAAAAAAGCTTAACCACGGAGAGTACAAAGCGAAGGCACATAATAATTATAATTTCATCAATCAATAATGAAACTAACTTTATACCTAGACTTATTTAGAAATATGGGACTGCGGTATGTAGTTTTTCGAGTACTTCATGTAGTTAAAACTCGCTTGGGTATTTATAAGAAAAAGTTCCCTGTTAATCCGAACTTCAAAGAATTTATTGAGTTAAATGCTTGGAGAAACAATGCACCTCCGTTTTTCTTTAAAAATAAAGCAGCGTTACAATTGCTTCCATGCAATATTGAGAAATTAGAGAAGACTGTAAATAATATTAAAAAAGGGAAGTATATTTTTTTTTCGAAAAAAGTTTTTGATTTAGGTGTTGATTACGACTGGATGACAAATCCGGATTCAGGTTATAAATATGACCCCCAATTACATTTTACAAGCATTAAAGATTTTACGAAAGATTCTGGAGATATAAAATATGTCTGGGAAAAAGCCAGATTCTCTTTTTTGTACGATCTTATTCGATACGATTATCATTCTAATAAAGACCAATCAAAATTTGTATTCGATCAAATTATCGATTTTATTGATAAAAACCCTATAAATCAAGGTCCAAATTACAAATGCAGTCAAGAAACGAGTTTACGTATCTTAAATTGGACTTTCGCCTTGTATTATTACAGAGATGCCGAGACCTTAACCGATGCTATTTTTAAAAAAATAATGAATGCTATTTACTGGCAAATTCAACATGTGTACCATAATATTTATTTTTCCAGAATAGCGGTTAGAAATAATCATGCAATCACTGAAACATTGATGTTATATCTATCGAACTTATTATTTTCCTTTATCCCTGAAACTAAAGCATGGAGTAAAAAAGGCAAAAGGTGGTTTGAGGAGGAAATAGCCTATCAAATTTATGAGGATGGAACCTATTTGCAACACTCCATGAATTATCATAGAATTGTAATCCAATTATTGACCTGGGCAATAAGATTGGCCGAATTGAATAAAGATCAATTTCAAGAAGTTGTTTATGAAAAAGCAAAGAAATCACTTTATTTTTTAGATACGTGTTTAAATAGAACGGATGGAACGCTACCTAATTACGGACACAACGATGGGGCTTTATTTTTTAAACTTACAGATAATGATTATAGAGATTACAGGTCCCAACTAGATGATTTAAGAGCGGTACTTGAAAATAAAATAGCCTATAATACCGATAGTTATAATTGGTACGGTATTAGAAATCCTGATAAAATAGATAGTTTATTATTAGGAACTTATACTTTCGATAACGGTGGATATTACATTATAAATCAAGAACATAACAAGACCTTTATAAGGTGTACAAGTTATAAGGATAGACCAGCACAATCAGATAATTTACACTTAGATCTCTGGGCGGATGGAATTAATATTCTGAGGGATTCGGGTACATATAAATATAATACCACTAAAGAATATAGTAGTTATTTCAACGGAACTGGAGGACACAATACAGTAAGTCTTGACGGTACAGATCAAATGTTAAAAGGTGGTAGATTTATCTGGTTTTATTGGATTAAAAACGCAAAAGCCAAGTTGACTAAAAGCAAAGAGGAATTTGTTTTTCAAGGGCAAATAAATGCGTTTAAGTACATTGGAAAAAACATTGTCCATAAAAGAGAAGTTGTCAAACTGGAAAAATCCTGTGCCTGGGAAATATTTGATACCTTTGAGAATGTTTTAAATAAAGAGATTATACAATATTGGCATATAAATCCAGAAGTAAAAGAAAAGCTAATTATAAAATCTTACGACGCTAATGGAATAGAATTGAATCCAATTATTGAGAAAAAATGGTATTCGAGTTATTATGGAATAAAAGAACCCTCTATTCGAATAAGTTTTAAAACAAAATTTGGATATTTGCACACCAGAATTGAATATCTAAAAACACCTAACCATTAATTGCTATGAATATTTTATTGATTCACCAATACTTTTTAGAAAAAAATGATGGAGGTGGATCTAGATTTAATGAAATGACGCAGGTTTGGTCTGAAATGGGGCATAAAATAACCGTAATTTCGGGAATGGTGCATTACAATTCTGGAAAAAAATATGAGCACTGTAAAGGCAGGTTTATTCATAAACAAAACGATTTTTATCCAAATGTAGATGTTGTAAGAAGCCATGTTTCAGAGTCATATAATGTAAATTTCCTGGGGAGGCTTTGGGGATATTTTTCTTTTGTTTTTTCGAGTATGTATGCTGGAATTTTTAAGGCAAAAGGGAAGTACGATGTTGTAATTGTTACTTCACCGCCATTGTTTATTGGTATTACAGGTTATATTTTATCCAGGCTTAAAAGATTGCCATTGGTTTTTGAAGTTAGAGATCTTTGGCCAGAATCAGCTATTGATACTGGTGTTATAAGCAATAAATACATAATTAAATTTGCCTATTGGTTTGAAAAATTTATTTATAAAAAATCTAAAGTTATTAATGTATTAACACCGGCTTTTAAGCAAAAATTAATTGAGAGCAAAGGTATTCCCGCCAATAAAATTATTTTTATTCCCAATGCCGCAGATTTTTCGCTCGCAGAAGCTATTTCCAAAGATTTTAATGCTGAAAGGTTCAGAAAAAAATTGAACCTTAATGATAAATTTATAATTACTTACGTAGGGGCTCATGGTGTTGCCAATCATTTAATTCAGTTGATTGATGTTGCCGAAGAACTACAAGGCACAGAAATTGTTTTTCAACTCATAGGCTCTGGAATGCAAAAACCAATGCTAATTAATGAAGTAGCTAAAAGAAATTTAGATAATGTTATTTTCGTTGACCCAGTACCAAAAAAAGAGGTGTTTAAATACATATTGGCTTCTGATATGGGAGCCTCGGTATTAAAAAAAGTAGATACTTTTAAGACTATATATTCAAATAAAACGTTTGACTATATGTCTTGTAAAAAGCCAATATTGTTGGCAATTGATGGTGTATCAAGAGCATTGGTAAAAGAAGCTGACTGTGGATTCTATGTTGAGCCAGAGAACACCAAGGCGATAGTTGAAGGTGTATTGATGGCGATAGAGCATAAAGATAGGCTGAACGATTTGGGCCAAAATGGATACGAATTTGCAAAAAGACACTTTGATAGGAATAAATTGGCATCGGATTACCTTAACCAAATTAATGAAAAGTTGGCAAAATGATGTATGTTAGAATTGTAAAACCAATTTTAGATTTTATTTTGGCATTTATTGGCTTGGTCTTGCTAAGCCCAATTTTTATTATATTGGTGATTTTATTAAGTTTTTCCAATAATGGCACACCTTTTTTCTTTCAGAATAGACCAGGGAAGAACGAAAAAGTTTTTAAATTGATAAAATTTAAAACAATGACTGATCGTAGGGATGGTCAAGGTAATCTATTACCAGATAAAGATAGGTTAACTCCCATTGGAAAATTTGTCAGAAAAACATCGTTGGATGAATTGCCCCAATTGATTAATGTCCTAAAAGGAGAAATGAGTTTAATAGGACCAAGACCACTTTTAATAGCATATTTAAATTTATATACAGAAGAGCAAAAAAAAAGACACAATATTAAACCAGGAATTACAGGTTGGGCACAAATCAACGGACGCAATGCCATTAGCTGGACACAAAAACTGAAATATGATGTTTGGTATGTCAAAAATCTCTCGTTTGTACTTGATTTAAAAATACTCTTGAAAACAATTGTAAAAGTGATTCGGTCGGAAGATATTAACACTAAAGGCGTAGCAACTACCGAGCCTTTCAATGGAAAAAATTAATTGATTTTATATGATTTTATATGGAGCAAGTGGACATGCAAAAGTAGTTATTGATATTTGTCAAAAGCTAAATATTAACATATCTGCAATATGGGATGATAACGAAGCTATAACCTCAATTTTAAACTATTCAGTTTGTAAGTTTGATAAAAACGATGCAATCCGTGATAAAGTGATTATAGCTATCGGTAATAATATAGTTCGTAAACGAATAGCTGAAAATTTCCAATTCAGATTTGGTATAATTGTACATCCCGAAGCTGTTATTGATGAGACTTCTAAAATAAATGAAGGTACCGTTATTATGGCGGGAAGTATAATAAATTCATCTACCATTATCGGAAAACATTGTATTGTCAACACTTCATCTTCGATTGATCATGAATGTATTTTGGAGGATTATGTTCATATTTCACCCAATGCAACTTTATGTGGTGGTGTCAACGTAGGTGAAGGTACACATATTGGTGCAGGAGCGGTTATAATACCAAATATAAGCATAGGCAAGTGGTGTACCATCGGTGCAGGATCAGTTGTTTTAAAGGATGTTTTAGACGGTCAAAAAGTGGTGGGAAATCCTGCTAGAGAAATTTAATAAATTTAAAAAGAAATGAAATTAGACATTATAGCCGGAGCAAGGCCCAACTTTATGAAAATTGCCCCGATTATTGAAGAATTGGAAAAGGTAAAAGACAAAATACAATATAGATTGATCCATACGGGTCAACATTACGATAAAAAAATGTCGGGTAGTTTTTTTGAAGAGCTTGGTATTCCCGACCCAGATGTTAATTTGGAAGTAGGTTCAGGTACACAAGCAGAACAAACGGCTAGAATTATGGAACGTTATGAGGCCTTATTGTTAAAAGATGTGGCTGATTATTGTCTGGTGGTGGGTGATGTAACCTCTACCATGGCCTGTTCTATTGCTGCTAAGAAACTAGGGGTAAAAGTAATTCATGTAGAGGGCGGTATTCGATCAAACGATATTACAATGCCCGAAGAAATCAATAGAATGGTAACAGATGCAATTACCGATATATTTTACACTACATCAGAGGTGGCCAATGAAAATCTACGTCATTTAGGACATGACGAAAGCAAAATTCGATATGTAGGCAACACTATGATAGATACTTTACTCGACAATATGCCTCGTTTTAAGCAACCAGATGTTTTTAAGGAACTGAATTTAAAAGAAAAAGGGTATTTTGTAATGACGTTGCATCGTCCCGCCAATGTGGATCAAGAACAAAAATTAAAATCTTTGATTGATGAGATTGTAAAAGGGGCTAAAGGAATGCCATTGGTTTTCCCAGTGCATCCAAGAACAGCCAAAATATTACAACAAATTGGTATTGAAGCCGATAATTTACATATGATTGAACCTTTAGGATATTTAGAATTTAACTATTTGGTAAAACATGCTTTTGCTGTAGTTACGGACTCTGGTGGTATAACTGAGGAAACCACTGTAATGAAAGTGCCCTGTATGACCTTACGTGACAATACCGAACGTCCAGAGACCATTACTATTGGCACTAATGAATTGGTAGGAACGGATCCTAAAAATGTTGCTCCTTATATGAAAAAATTGCATGATGGTGAATGGAAGTCTGGTGAAATCCCACATTTATGGGATGGTAAAACTGCAAAACGTATTGTTGAAGATTTATTACAATTAGTATAAAATGAAAGAAAAAATATGGCTTTCTTCGCCACATTTAACTGGTGAAGAAAAAAAATACGTCAAGCAAGCATTTGATGACAATTGGGTCGCACCATTGGGTCCTAATGTAAATGGTCTTGAACAAGACATTTGTAATTATACAGGTACAGCATCATGTGCCGCCTTGAGTTCAGGTACAGCAGCAATTCACTTGGCATTAATACTTTTAGGAATTGAGGAAAATGACGAGGTTATTTGTTCAACATTTACATTTTCTGCTTCCGCCAACCCGATAAGATACCAAAAAGCAATACCTATTTTTGTAGATTCAGAAAAAGAGACTTGGAATATGTGTCCCTTGCTTTTAGAAGATACCATCAAAGATAGGATTGGTAAAGGAAAAAAGCCAAAGGCTATTATTTTGGTTCATTTATACGGTATGCCTGCAAAAATGGATGAGATTTTGAAAGTAGCTTCAAAGTACGAAATACCTATTATAGAAGACGCAGCGGAAGCTTTGGGGGCTTTTTATAAAAATAAAGCTATGGGAACTTTTGGTGAACTAGGCATCTTTTCATTTAATGGTAATAAAATTATTACTACTTCAGGAGGAGGTGCATTGGTATCCGACAACCCTGAATATTGTAAAAAAGCTACTTTCTTGGCCACTCAAGCTCGTGACGATGCTCCACATTACGAACATTCTCATATTGGATATAACTACAGAATGTCTAATATTCTTGCGGGTATTGGTAGAGGGCAATTAGAAGTATTGGACGATAGGGTAAGTGCTAGGCGTAAAGTCTTTGATAATTATGTCAAAAGCTTAAAAGATATTAAAGAAATTAGGTTTTTGGAGGAACCTAAAGATACTTATGCCAATAGATGGCTAACCACTATTTTTTTAGATAATTATGAACAGCGAGAGAAAATCAGATTAGCATTGGAAGCTGAAAATATCGAATCACGACCATTATGGAAACCAATGCATTTACAACCTATATTTAAAGACTATCCAAAATATGTCAATGGCGTTTCTGAAGGTCTATTTATCAAAGGATTATGTTTACCTAGTGGTTCTAATTTATCCAATCAGCAACAACAAAGGGTTATAGATTCAATTAGAAAATTGTTTTAATAGTTTATACCATGTATAGATTATTAATAATTATTTGCGTACTTTGTAACTAAAATCTATAAAAAGATCAAATGTTTAAATCGTTATTTCAAAAAGGGGCAAAGCTAAATGTTTCTAGATGGGTAGTTTTGCTCATTGATATTGTTTTGGTGGTGCAGTGTTTTATCTTTGCTTACCTTATTGTATTCAATTTTCAATTGAATTTTCAAAGATTTGGTTTCTTCTCACAAATTATACTGGTTTCAGTTGTTTCGCTAATATGCTTTTTAATTGTTGGTTCATATAGAGGCACCGTTAGACAGACTGGAATAAAAGATGCACAAAATATTTTTTATGCTGTTAGCTTATTGTTCATCGCCCTATTAATAATAACTTTAGTAGATAGAAACTATAATTTTACCCAAAGATTCGCTGTTCCATTTAGGGTTATTACTGTCAATTATCTCTTAAACATAATAATTTTAATTGCAAGTAGGTATATATTCAAAAGGTTCATTCAAAGAGTGTTAATGGCATATAAACCCCCAAAAAACACCCTCATTTATGGAGCAGGAGATTCAGGAATGCTTACTTATACAGCAATTAACAGCGATATAAATAATAGTGCCAACATTGTTGGATTTATTGATGACGACAAAAAGAAAAGGGGTAAAAAATACAACAGGGTTAAAGTATATAGTTCTGAAGATATTACCAAAGAATTTATTAAAGAAAAAGATATAAAAGAGATTATTGTCTCTATCCATAATATCAAACCTTTTAAATTATTTGAAATTGTTGATAATTTGCTTCCTTTACCTGCTAAAGTAAAAGTAGTGCCACCAGTAGATCAATGGATAGATGGCGATTTGAACGTAGGGCAGCTTACCGAGGTTAAAATTGAAGATTTATTAAACAGAACACCAATAAAAATCAACAACCCAATACTTCAAAAAGAGTTGGACAATAAGGTCATTTTGATAACTGGAGCAGCGGGTTCTATAGGTAGCGAAATAGCACATCAAATTGGGAATTATAACTATAAACAACTCATTTTGTTAGATCAAGCAGAATCGGATTTGTATAATATTCAACAAAGCTTTTACAGAAAAAAACGAAAAAATTTCTCGATCGAAGTTGCTGATATCAGTAATCAGAAACGTATGTCCGCTATTTTTAACAAATACAATATTGAAATGATTTTTCATGCCGCTGCGTATAAACATGTTCCGTTAATGGAAGAAAACCCCTATGAGGCGGTTAGGGTTAATGTTTTTGGTGCACGGACTATTATGGACTTAGCATTAAAAAATAAGGTAGAGAAATTTGTAATGGTTTCTACCGATAAAGCCGTAAACCCAACAAATGTGATGGGTGCAACCAAACGTGTGGCTGAAGTGTATGCCAATTGTTTGAATACTGAGGGAAAAACCAAGTTTATTACTACGCGTTTTGGAAATGTGTTAGGGTCAAATGGCTCCGTAATACCTTTATTTAAAAAACAAATTGCTGAAGGTGGCCCAATACAAGTTACCCATAAAGAAATTACAAGGTATTTTATGACCATTAGCGAAGCGTGTAGTTTGGTATTAGAAGCAGGTGTAATGGGTAAGGGCGGAGAAATTTATGTATTTGATATGGGAGAATCTGTTAAGATTTACGATTTGGCAAAAAAAATGATTCACCTTTCCGGGTTAAAATTTCCAGATGATATAGATATAAAAATTGTGGGTCTGCGTCCTGGCGAAAAACTGTATGAGGAATTGTTGACCAATGAGGAAAATACCATACCTACCTATAATGAAAAAATTATGATTGCCAAGGTAGATCCGGTAGATTATAAAGTTGTAAAAAGTAAAATAGTGGAATTGTCTAAACTCGATAACATGGACAATTATGAGATTGTATCGAAAATGAAAAGTATCGTTAAAGAATATATTTCAAACAATTCAGAATATGAACGTTTAGATGGAAAAGAGTCTGCAGTACACAGTATTCAGTAAGCAGTTTTACATCTCCAATCTTTAGTTCCCGGTTTTTTCTTCGTCTGGGCTAAGGATGGTAAGGTCGTAATTGTTATTAGTTGTCATTCAGAGCGAGTAAACAAAAGAAAGTCGGTTAATGATCATTCAAAGTGAGCGAAGAATCTGCCAATCTGCTACAACAAATCTAACTGGTTTACTTGTCTTTCAATGCGAATCTCTGCGAATCTCAACTTAGTAGCTGCTTAATGATATTGCTTCATAATTAAGAATCATGGTTTTTCTGCGAAAATCAGTGTAATCCGTGGGCGAATTAATTTATGTCAAATTTAGTCTTCTTGATCAAAAACCAATACCTAGCCGCTAATAGTATTAATATCGGAATAATTCCAAAAGCAAAAATCTGTATTTTTAATATCCATAGAACTATTGTAATTACCAACAGTAGTAACAATACAAAAAGATAGTATTTGACCCATTTTGGAATTTTATTTTTTAACAACACAAAAGCAACAACAAGATTTGGAGCAAAAGCCCATAAGAAGTTGTAGTTGTTTTTTGTAGCGGTATGGTCAGTTGCAAACCAGAGCAATAGTACAATTAACCCAATCAAACCTGTTACAAAAAACAAAGTAAAGTCAACCCATTTGGTTCGTTTGTTTTTTTTATGATCACTATAGGTTATCCAAATAACCAATAAAGCAATTAAAGAGAATAAAGTAACAGGTACTAACAATTGAAAATCATCTTCTTTATTTTTTGCTTCAAATAACACTCTTGATTTCCTGACCAACTGTTTACCCTCTATAGTACTTTCAGCATAAGCTCTAAAAACATTATCAGGTAGAAAAAGATAATCTTTCGGATTTGCTTTTTTATCAATAACAGATCCCAATGCCAAATCAATACCAAAAGTTCCCCAAGGGTGTTTTTCTGAATATTGATGAATCAAATCTCTAAAGGTCTCAGTTTTACCGTCAGTAAAACTATAATTAAATTCAACTTTTTCCTCTAGTACATTCTGTGCTACATCTTTTAATTTAGTGGCACAATTATCATAAAAAAAATCATATAAATACGATTTATTTTCAGGCTTGGCATTATTTTGCAGGAAATTGAAAAATGCCTGTTTTTCGGCTAAAGATAAATTTAAAATCTGTTCTCTAATGCCTCTATTTTCTTCTTTGTAGCTTTTGTAAAAATAGGAGAAAGGGTATGCCGCTAAATCGTATAACAATTTTCCTTGAGCAAACTTTGTATAGAAATTTGGAGTGTTAAAATTATACATCCCGTAATTGTATGCTTGGTCTATTCCCAAAATATTATCCCTTATCCTAAAGGCACTATGTCCGAAAGCATCATTTAAATTATGGCCAGGATCAACGGTAATAACACTTATTTCCGCTTGGTCAGATAATGATATCTGTTGCGAAAAACTACTGACTGATGCTACAATTAAGAAATAGAATATAATTTTTTTTAGCATTGCTATTGTAAAGTTACAGGTCTAAAATAACTAATATCTACTTTTAACGAAAATACATTTGAAAAAAGTGTTCCGCTAGCACCACCAATATTAGTCAAGGCATAATCAACTGAAATTCCTTTATAGTTAAAACCAACGCCAAAGTTGGGTTCCAACGTTAAAGATTTACTATTGTCAAAATCGGTTTGGTTTTGAAAATTATTGACACCACCCCTCAAATAAACCATATTTTGATAATCTAGCTGAAAGCCAAATGCAGGACTCACACTCACGAACGAGCTTGAAACAATATCGTTGGTTTCTGCAAAACGCATATTCAAATCAAGTGCAGTCAATAGATTAAAATCTCTTGAAATTGTAAATTCTCTTGCAACGCCTAATTGTGCTTTGGGTTTTGTAAGCTCAATTTTTTCTGGAGTAACCGTGGGGATAATTTCATCATCATTATCTGGGTTGCCATCATTTAAAATACTCTCATTGAGGTTGTTGTAAATATCAATAATATTATTTAATTCATCATCGTTAAAAGACCAGGCATTAAAGGTGGTTGTAATATCACGAAGCATTAACCCAAATTGCCAATCATTACGTTTAAACTGAAGCCCAGCATCCAATCCAAACCCGATAGATGACGCAAAATCGCCAATTTTTCTTCTTACGATTTTTGCATTTACACCAACATTTAAATCTTTAACAATCAGTTTTTTTGCATATGCTACATTCACTGCCCAATCGGCTGCGGAAAAAAGACTTACCCTATCGTAATTTATTTGTCCGTCTTGTATCAGTTGTGTGGTATTTAATATATCATCAACACCAAATCGCATTATGGCAACGGCAACTGTACTTTCGTCATTAATGGGTTTTGCAAATCCTACATAATCGTAATTAGCTATCCCTTGAAAATATTCAGCGTGCATTAACGAACCTTGATAATCTGTTAACCCAACCAACCCTGCGGGATTCCAATAAATGGAATTGACATCATTACTAAAGGCGGTAACCGCTTTGCCCATGCCAAATGCAGCAGCATCGACACCAATGTTTAAAAACTCATTAGAGAAGCTTCTAATGGTTTGCCCATGAGTAATTTGAGATATGGTGAATAATATGATTAGTAAAATGCGTTTCAAGTATATATTTTTATTTTTTCTTTTAGTAGCTTGTTGCTTTTTTAAAATTTTGGAGAATAAAATGGTTATCCTGTCTTTAACTTTTAACTAGTAGACTGCCGACTATTTTCCCATCCAGCATCTCCAATTTTCTATCTGCCATATTGGCCAATTCCGTGTTGTGCGTTACAATGACAAAAGTTTGGTTAAATTCATCACGTAAACTAAAAAACAGCTCGTGCAAATTTTTAGCAGAGGCAGTATCTAAATTCCCACTTGGCTCATCGGCAAAAATAACCTTAGGATTATTAATTAGGGCTCTGGCAACCGCTACACGTTGTTGCTCTCCACCTGAAAGTTCATTTGGTTTGTGATCTACCCTGTCAGATAGTCCTAAAAAATCTAATATCTTTTTTGCTTCAATTTCTACTTGTTTTTTTGGTTTATTGGCAATAAATGCGGGAATACAAACATTTTCTAATGCAGTAAATTCTGGCAACAATTGGTGGAATTGAAAAATAAAACCAATATGTTCATTTCTGAACTTAGACAGGGCTTTATCTTTTAAATTTAATACATTTTGATTATTTAATTGTAGTTCGGTTTTTATTGTTGAAGCGTGTTCCCTTGGTTTGGATGGTTTATCTAACGTACCTAAAATCTGCAATAAGGTGGTTTTCCCTGCTCCTGAAGGGCCTACAACAGCTACTATTTCACCTTGTTTTATATGTAGGTCAACTCCTTTTAAGACTTGTAAGTCGCCATAATATTTGTGAATATTCTTTGCTGAAATCATACTATAAAATTATCAGGGTAAAACTACATAATTATTATTAGTTATTTTTTGGGTTGTTATTGTTTTTTATCCGTGTATCTCTACGATTGCTCCGAGTGTATCCTCGGAATAGCAATACCACAGAGTTTTGTAGAGTTAATAGAGGTTCACTGAGTACTTTTACCAAAGAAAAATTGACCACTAAAACCAGGTCTTTATTTTATTATAATCTAAAAAATAAATAAATTTTAAGGAGAAATTATTAACAATAGATTCTTCAAATAAATTATCTAAATTTTCACCAAAATTAAGATGCGACAAGTCATCCTCATTAAATATTGTATTTCTATATAAAGCAACGAGCTGACTACCCGGAGCGAACTCCCAAGCATAGCTCAAATCTAAATTCCAAATATTGTAATTTATATCATGACTTCCAACATAAGTGCTATTATCCAGCGTTCCTGTATTGTTGAGGGTATAAAAATTCTGATTGTAGGTCACTGGCGACCAATAATGCCTGAAAGAAAGAGACAATGAAGATTTTACACTAAAACTTAATTTACCAGATAGGGCATTGGTTACCGTTTTTACGTCTCTATTTCCAAAAATAATATCATTATTTGCCAATTGATTTACCCATCCGTTTTCATTTTGCAATTTGATATATTCAAAATCATAGATTATTTGAAATTTATTACTAAAGCGGAAACGAGGTGAAAAATTGACAGCAATAAAATCTTCATTTGAGCCGTATCTTTTTCCGTAAGTACTTCTTAAATCATATGCAAAGTTTTTTCTATAATCTGTAGATACCCAAGCACCAAATTCTAAAATTCCGTTTTGTTTAAAATAGCGACCTGCTACTCTCGGTTCAAAGTAATCGAATTGATTTCCTAAATTGGTTTCAATATCCGCACCAAAAGCAAACCTGTTTTTGGTTATAAAAAAAGCATCCAGTTCAAAGTCATTTCCAATATAGACATTGGGATTGTTCAAATAACTTATTCTAGATTCAAATGTAATTTTATAATCATTAAAATGTTTGGTGGGCTTAAATATTTCGTAGGATATTTCACCAAAATAATCAGCTGTATTGTTTCTTCTTTGAAAGCCCAAATCGTTTACTTGATAAGTGTCGTTGTTTCTGAAATGACCTATTTCGTACTGTATGTTTCCATAGATTTTAGAAAACTCAATAAATCCTGAAAAGCCATCGGTAAGTTTTCCATTTTCCTTGATATTGCTCATTTTAAAATTACCTTTAATATTGTATTTATTGCTTTTATTAGAAATGTCGTAAAGCAATCCTGTAACATTGGCATCCCTAAAACTACCATTTCTGGTAACATTGGTATTGATTAAGGTTACAGATGAGTTTTTATTAAATTGTTGATCTAAAACCAACACATTATAGTTGGCCAAAGATTCGGTTGTGATATTTCTTTTTTTGTCTGTAAGCGTATTTTTTACAGTGGCCGAAGTTTTTTCTGTAATGGCATTGAAAATACCAATACCCAATCCTTTTTTGGTCCTTCCGGACAACTTAATGGCATTTAGCATATTAACCTTATCAGGATTATTGGTAATTATTTCATCTGTACCGAGTTCATCATCAACTGCACTATATCCTACAGGTCTGTTTCCAATTCGTCTTGAATAAAAAAGACCTCCTTTGTCAAATAATTCTATGCCTTCGGTAAAAAAATCCCGCTGTTCATCAAATCGCTGTTCAAATGGTCCTAAATTAAGTTCAAGATCATCAAAAGCGGTTTGACTAAAATCAGGTATAAGCGTAACGTCAAGCGTGAAACTTTCGTTGATGCCGTACTTTAAATCTAGCCCAATACTTTTATCAAACTCTGTGTTGCCATCATAATTTGTTATTGAAGCGGAGGCATAAGGTGAAAAACTTAACCGTGTTGGTGCTTCTATGTTTTTTAAACCCGTTAACAATCCTGAATACTGCGTAATCTCTCCTTTACTTTTATCTATGTAATTCCATACATATTGTTCATTTATATAATGGATTCTTCTGTGAAAATTAATCCCCCAAGTTTCCACATTTGTTGAAAAACGTAGTGCCGAATAAGGAATTTTTATTTCAACTACCCAACTATTCTCATTAAACTTTGCATTACTGTACCATACGGCGTTCCATGTAAAATCTTCATCGCCATTGGCCACTTTGGCATCGGCTTGAGCCCCTGTACTTTGTACGGCAAATTCTGTATCGTTTTGTCCGTCATTATTTGGATTGATAGAAATCAAGAAAAAATCGGTATTACCAAACTGATCTCTATTACCAAATTCCATGGGTACTTTTTCAGGAGTATCATCATAAAGCGTAGCCCCAAAGTAAATGGCTTCATCGTCATAGGCTACTCTAACTGTGGTTTTTTTATTGCTTCTTTCCGCATCTCCATCTCCAGGTTGAAACATTACAAAATCTTTGGCAATATCAGTATCTTGCCAAAAAGGTTCATCTAAAACCCCATTAATAACAGCTGGGGCATTTATTTTTAAAGCTTCAATTTTCTTTTTGGTTTGTTGCGAAAAAGATAAAGAACATAAAAAAAGGAATAGGATGAATAGATTAAACTTCATTAAAACCAGTTGAATTATTGAGTTGTACACGAAAGTATTTATTTAACAAGAATAAATACTTAAAAAAATGTTAAAGAACTATTATTTTAAGAAAAAAGCAATTTATTTTAAAAGTTAATTGAATTAAGAAATGGTTTGTTATTTTTGTACAACTTATTTACAAAATATACAGAATGAACTTACACGAATATCAAGGAAAAGAAATATTAAACAGTTTTGGGGTTAGAATTCAAAGAGGTATGGTTGCCAATAACCATAAAGAGGCAGTAGATGTAGCAAAGCAACTGGCTACGGAAATCGGTACGGGTTGGTGGGTTATAAAAGCACAAATACATGCCGGAGGTAGAGGTAAAGGCGGTGGTGTAAAATTAGCAAAAAGTTTAGCTGAAGTAGAGTCTATTTCTCAAGACATTATAGGAATGATGCTTAAAACACCTCAAACCCCTCCAGAAGGGAAAAAGGTTAGTAAAGTGTTAATTACGGAAGATGTTTATTATCCTGGTGAAAATGAACCTGAAGAATACTATATGTCGGTGCTATTGAATCGTGAAAGTGGTAGAAATATGATTATGTACTCTACAGAAGGTGGTATGGATATTGAAACTGTAGCGGAAGAAACCCCACATTTAATATTTACTGAAGAAATTGACCCAGCTGTTGGTTTATTGCCTTTTCAAGCTCGTAAGATTGCATTTAACTTAGGTTTGTCAGGCGTTGCCCAGAAAGAAATGGTAAAATTTGTTACTTCTCTGTACACCGCGTATGTAAAATCTGATTCCTCTTTATTTGAAATAAATCCGGTTTTAAAAACCTCTGATGATAAAATCATGGCAGTAGATGCCAAAGTATCGATTGATGATAATGCTTTATTTAGACATAAGGATTATGCTGAAATGCGTGATTTACGTGAAGAGAACCCAATTGAAGTGGAGGCTAGAGCCGCTGGATTAAATTATGTAGATCTAGACGGAAATGTTGGTTGTATGGTAAACGGTGCAGGATTAGCAATGGGCACCATGGACTTAATAAAACAAGCCGGTGGAGAACCTGCTAACTTTTTAGATGTTGGTGGAACCGCTGATGCAAAGCGTGTAGAGACGGCTTTTAGAATTATTTTAAAAGACTCAAACGTAAAAGCTATTTTAGTAAATATATTTGGTGGAATTGTGCGTTGCGATAGGGTAGCACAAGGTGTTGTAGATGCGTATACCAATATGGGCGATGCCATTAATGTGCCAATTATTGTACGTTTGCAAGGTACAAATGCCAAAGAAGCAAAAGAATTGATTGATAATAGTGGTATGGAAATAATTTCTGCCACTGAATTTAAAGAAGCAGCTGACAAAGTTCAAGAAGTACTTAGTAAGCTTTAAGCCCATCCCTAACCCTTCCCAAGGGGAAGGGAACTATTAGCGGATAATTGACAAGCTAATTTGTTTTCCAAATCTATGAAACGGAAAATTAGTTATTAAAACACATTTTATGAAACTGATAATTCATTCAAAAATAATCACTTTTTTGATGCTTTTATCGGTTTTTTCCGTTTTTACTCAAAATAGTACACTCACTTATTCCCATCCTTCTGAGGTTGGTTTGGATTCTACCTATATCTACCGCAATGTTGATTCTATAATGACCTTGGCTATAAAAAACGAAGCTTTTCCAGGAGCTCAAGTTTTAGTAGCCAAAGACAGTAAAATTATTTTCCATCAAGCTTATGGGTTTCACACCTATGATTCTATTCAAAAAGTAGCCTTAGATGATATATACGATTTAGCATCAGTCACAAAGATAACCGCTGCCTTACCCGCTTTGATGAAATTGGTTGATGAAGGCAAGCTCGATTTGGATAAACCTTTTAGTACCTATTGGAAGCCTTGGAAACATATGAAGGATAAAAAAGATCTCACCCTACGAGAAATTCTGGCCCATCAAGCTGGGTTGCAATCTTATATAGTTTTCTTAAATAAAGTAATTAATAAAAACGGAAAAATAAAAAAGCGTTTTGTAAGGTATAAATCAAACAAACGTTTTGAAAAACAGGCTTATAACGGTATTTATATTAAAAATAGATTTAATACAAAAATATACCGAATGGCAAATCGGTCAAAGGTTTCTAAAGAGAAGAAATATAAATATTCGGGACTTACTTTTTTGATTTATCCTGAATTGATCGAACAAATTACAGGTATGCCTTACGATAAATACCTGGATGATAATTTTTACAAACCTTTAGGTGCAAAAACAATGGGATTTGTTCCAAAAACTAAAAATTTTAAAAATAAAATTGTCCCTACAGAATACGATTCCATTTTCAGAAAAGAATTGACACAAGGTTGGGTACATGATGAAAATGCTTCACTGCTTGGTGGAATTTCTGGCAACGCAGGCCTATTTGCTACGGCAACTGATTTGGCGAAAATAATGCAGATGTATCAGAATTACGGTATTTATGATGGTAAACGCTATTTTTCTGAGGAAATAGTAAAAGAATTTATAAAAATTCAATATCCAGAAAACGACAACAGACGTGGCTTAGGATTTGACAAACCCTCTATTGGAAATGATACATTAACTTTAAAAGATGCTTACCCAGCACCAGAGGTAAGTGCCGAAAGTTTTGGCCATTCAGGTTTTACCGGAACTTTTGTTTGGGCAGATCCTAAAGAAAAATTAGTGTATATATTTCTTTCCAACAGGGTTTATCCAAGCAGAACTCATGGTAATATCTATAAATTAAATGTACGTAGTGCTGTTCAGCAGGTTTTTTATAAGGCTAAGAAATAATTATTGCAAGGACAAGTCGCGACTTGTCCCATCGTATAATATTTTATGGAATTGTGACTTAAAAACTATAATTCAACTGCAACATTGCCCTTCTTCGCAATATAGGAAAGACCACAAAGCTCTGATCGGGGTTCGCATTAATATATTCTGTCGTTGCACCATTGGCACTTGCCCCAAAACTATTCGCTCCATAGAAATTGGCTAGACCCTCCGAATTAAATAAGTTTGTTACTAATAAGTTTAATGATAGTTGTTTACTTATTTGATAACCTGTACCCAAATTAAAAACACTATAGGCTGGCAACTTAAATCCATTAGCAACATTTCCTTCACGTTTTCCCATAAATTGCCATTTTAAAAATGCAGACACCTTGTTTTTCTCAAACTCACTGCTTAAATTGAACATCAATTTAGGATTGAATGGTAACATGTTACCGGAATAATCAATAATAACATCGTCTGCAGTATCAACGGAACCTGATGCATCGTAGATTTTCCATTTCGTAGCTTTGGCATCTTGAAAGACACCATTAAATCGAAAAATGAAATTTTGCAGCGGAGTGTAAACACTTTCCCATTCTAGCCCAATAGTTCTTGAGGTATTAAATTGAATAGGAGTATAGAAAATACTATTATTATCTGGGTCAAATTCAAAATTAGTGCTACCAATGTCCTTTAGTTGACTCCAAAATAGTGTACTGGTAAAAGAGAAGTTATTACGACTATATTTTGTACCCAGTTCAATTTGATTTATCTTTTGAACTTCTCCTTTCTGGTTTATGGGAACATTTGAGAAGTTATTAAAATAATAATTTAGTTCAGGGGCTTTATTTCCATGCGAGAATCGTGCAAATAGGGCAGAAGTATCATCAATTTTATAATTAAAGCCTGCAGAAAATGAAACGTAATTATAGTTAAAATCAAAATTATCTTTTTCTCCTGTAGGAGATAAAATACCGTTGTCGTACGCAGTATTGCTATTCCCGTCAAGACCTCCGTCTTGTGAAAAAGGAGCAAAACGGTCTTTACTGCCATTATGCGTAATGGTTTCGTATCGCATACCTAAATCAATATGGATTTTATCGGAAACTTTCCAGTAATCATTTACAAAAGCAGCGATTTGACTAACGTTGGCCCTGGCATTTACAAAGAACAAGCCCCCGTAATTGCTGATTCCATTAGAGTCAGATAATTGGATTATAGGTTCATTTGGGTTCTCAAGGGTAACTTGGAGCATTCTAGGATTAGGTTCGTAGGTTACATATCCAAAACTACCTTGTGTAAACATTGAAGTATTTGAAAAACCTAAAGCAAAACCAGTTGTAAGATCATGATTTTCTAATTTTTTTCTCAACGTAAACTGGTTCATCCATTCATCTGCTTCATTTTCTTTGTACCAAGCGGAGGTACCCATAATAGCATCATTTGGTAATGTGCCATCTCCCAAGTAAATACTGGGCTGACCTGCTAGAATTCTGCTATTATTAAGGCGGGCAATTTCTGAACCTGATTTAGCATCTTTAAAAACTACTTGACCAATAGGGAAATCGGCCCCACTAATAAAATAAGCTAACGGATTATCTAAGGAGACAAAAGCATTACTTATGGAAGTTTGCCAATTGGCGTCTTTGGTTGAAAATTTCAGATTGTTTTTCAGAGTCCAATTATTTCCTAAATATTGGGAAATATCGAATCCAAAGGCTAGGTCTTTGGCGTGTACCCCTTTAGAGGGATTAAAACCGTTTGATTTGCTCTGATCTAAATACCTTCCATCTGGAATAGTAGCACTAAAACTAGGCATTAATAGAGATGTGGAATTAAAATTTTGTCCAAATGCCGGAGTAGGTTCGTCCCAGTTTACCGCCGCAACACCAGTATATCTATTCGTGAAATCATCTAAGTATTTACCATAAAATTTTAGATAACCGTGGTCATTTTGCTTAATCACATTGAATTTGAATTGGCCGCCTTTACTAAATTTAAAATTGGTATTCCTTGCACCGTCGTCAACTCTGTAATGTCCACCCGCGTTTAAAAACCAATTATTACCTAATGGGCTTCCTATATTCGCATCGATTTTGTAGATATAATTATCTTCTCCCTGAAAACCACTTGAGATTTGAACATCACCTCCAAATTCATTTCTCCCTTTTCTTGATATGAAATTATAAATACCTCCAGGAGCATTCATTGCTGTAATATCTGAACTTCCACCACGAATAGCTTCCACTTTTTCGGTTGTCAAATCCATACGATGAAAAAGATCTGGGCTGTAATAAGAGTGTTGTAAAAGGCTGACAGGGAGACCATCTTCTTGTAAAGAAACATAGTACCAACCCATATCGTCTTCTGCAGAAGCTGATATACCACGCGTATAAACCTTAGTAAACACTTCACCTGCAGAAGCATCTACGAACGTACCGGGAATATTTTGAAGCAAATCCGCTGTACCTTGCGGATACACTTGTTTGAGCAACTTGGAATCTAAAATACTTATTGAAGTGCTTGATTCCAACTGAACCCTAGGTTCAAAGGTGCCAGTTACAATGACGTTTTGTAAGCTCAGCAAATCATCTTTCAATTGAAATTTAAGAAATACGTCTTTTTCAAATACTTTAACCTCTTCATTTATAGATTTATACCCTATATGTGATAATGTAACAGTATAGGTTCCTGAGGGTATGTTTTCAAACTTAAATTGGCCATCTTTGTCGGTAATAGTACCATAGAATAATGGATTTAAAACCACATTTACGTTTTCCAAAAGATTACCTTCAACGTCTTTTACTTCACCATTTATAGTTTCTTGAGAAAATATGGTATTACAAAACAAACTTACTATTAATAAGATTAAAAGTGATTTAATTTTCATTACATATAGATTATAAAATAAACAGTTATTCCGAGAACAATAATTTTTGAACAGTAACAATCGTATCACAATTTTCAACATAGATAGAAGCTTCTTTTGCTTTTATATAACCGTCAATCCAATAATAACGACAGGGTTCTTGGCGGACTTTACTTTTAGAAAAATCTATATCTCCATTAAGTAACATTTCAGCAACTTCAGTGGAGTCAATATTTTTATTATTCATTATCTGATAAAC
This sequence comes from Aureibaculum koreense, assembly GCF_034296135.1. Classification (NCBI taxonomy): domain Bacteria; kingdom Pseudomonadati; phylum Bacteroidota; class Flavobacteriia; order Flavobacteriales; family Flavobacteriaceae; genus Aureibaculum; species Aureibaculum koreense. Next base: position 189,682 of record NZ_JAXKVV010000002.1, on the reverse strand, counting down.
TTCGGCATCAAAAACTCGGTGCTTACTTCTCAAAATTTCCAGCATTCTGGCGTTAGGAAAATAATTGCAGGAGGCCTCTTTACCATTTAAAAAGAACAACAATAAAATTATACCCAAAGAAAATCCAAATCCAAAAAAAACAAATCGGCGTTTTATATCCATCAAATGGTTTTAGTTTTAAAAAATAAGTAAGTTGATGTCGTTATAAGGTAAACTGAACCAGTCGGCCACAGCTCTGTTGGTTAAAATACCATGGTAAAAGTACATACCCCTTTGTAAACTTTTATCAAATCTTGCGGCACTTTCAATACCGCCCTCATCACCAATTTCCAATAAATAAGGCGTAAATATATTGCTTATGGATAATGATGCCGTTCTTGAATATCGTGAAGGAATATTGGGTACAGCATAGTGTATTACACCATGTTTTACAAAAGTAGGATTCGTATGTGTCGTAATTTCTGAAGTTTCAAAACAACCGCCACTATCTATACTTACGTCAACAATAACAGATCCGTTTTTCATATTTTGTACCATATCATCATTCACCAAAATAGGAGTTCTTGTTCTTCCCCTAACTGCACCTATGGCCACATCGCACCGCATCAGTGCTTTTTGTAAGGTTTTGGGCTGAATTGTTGATGTAAAAATGGGTGTTCTTAAATTATTCTGTAATCTCCTTAATTTAGTTACCGAACTATCAAATACTTTGACCTGTGCCCCTAAACCAATAGCCGAACGTGCGGCAAACTCACCTACTGTTCCAGCACCGAGAATAACTACATCAGGAGGAGCAACACCACCAATATTGCCCAATAGCAAACCATTACCAACACTACTATTGTTCATCAGTTCGGCAGCAATTAATATAGAAGATATGCCAGCAATTTCACTTAACGATTTTACTACGGGAAAAATACCGTGTTCATCAGAAATAAAATCAAAAGCAATTGCTGTAATTCGCTTTTTGGCTAGAGCTTCAAAATATTTTTTATGCTGTGTTTTGAGTTGCAATGCAGAAAATAATACACTTTGTGGATTTATATATTCAATTTCTTTAAGTGAGGGAGGTTCAACTTTTAAAATTAGGTTACATCCAAAAACTTCTTCGGCATCATAAGATATTTTAGCACCAGCCTCAGAATATTCATTATCCGTATAGTTTGCACCTTCACCTGCGGTGGACTCAATTATTATACGATGTCCTTGATTGGTTAAAGCAGCAACGGCATCTGGCGTTAAACAAATACGTTTTTCCTGTAAATGCGTTTCTTTTGGAAGACCGATAAACAGTTCGCCTTTTTGCTTTTTAATTTCAAGCATTTCAGGTTTTGGCATTAATTGTTCTTTGCTAAATGGCGAATATTGTTTACTCATAGGTTAGGTTATTGAGTTATTGGTTACTATGTTATTAGTTAATTTTATAATAATTAATTTGTTTTAACATACAAGTCATTGCGAGGAGTCTTAACGAAAATTTCAAAACCAATTCAAAGTTTAGAGGCGACGAAGCAATCTTTTGAATTTAATTCTAAACCTAATTATTTAGATTTCTTTTTCATTTTCAACCTCAATTCTTCTACTTCCATCTTCATTCAATAGCAACTTAATTTTTACAGCATTTAAAGGTAACAAATTTTTAATATTATCTGGCCATTCCACCAAGCACCAGTTATTACTGTCAAAATACTCTTCTATACCCATATCTAACGCTTCTTCTTCATTTTTTATTCTGTAAAAATCAAAATGATAAATGGTTTCACCTTGTCGGGATAGATACTCATTAACCAAAGAAAAGGTTGGTGAACTTACTACATCTTCAACACTTAATTGTTTAAAGATTTCTTTGATAAGGGTTGTTTTGCCTACACCCATTTCACCGTAAAACAATAGTACTTTGTTTGACGCTGATTCAACAATTTGATTCGCAACTTCGGAAAGTTCGTTTAAAGTATAACGTTTATTCATCACTATTCTTCCATGGAGTGATATACATTTTGCACATCATCATCTTCTTCTAAACGTTCCAATAACTTTTCAACATCTGCCTTTTCTTCCTCACTTAATTTTTTGGTAGTTGTAGGAATACGTTCAAAATCAGAAGATAAAATTTCAATTTTATTTTCATCTAAATACGCTTGTATAGCACCAAATTGTTCAAAAGGAGCGTAAATCATCAGTCCATCTTCATCTTCAAAAATTTCTTCAACTTCAAAATCGATTAGTTCGAGTTCAAGTTCTTCTAAATCCATTTTTAACTCTTCGGTTGAAATTCTAAAGTTACAGGTATGGTCAAACATAAAGACTACTGAACCTGAAGTGCCTAAATTCCCGTCATATTTTGTAAAAGCAGCTCTTACATTGGCTACCGTTCTGTTATTATTATCGGTTGCGGTTTCTACCAGCACGGCAATTCCATGTGGGGCATAGCCCTCAAAAAGGACTTCTTTATAGTCTGCCGTATTTTTATCAGAGGCCTTTTTTATGGCACGTTCTACATTGTCTTTGGGCATATTAGCTGCCTTGGCATTCTGAATGACAACTCTTAACCGAGAGTTCGATTCAGGATTTGGACCACCTTCTTTAACTGCCATTACAATATCTTTACCAATGCGTGTAAAGGTTTTGGCCATGGCCGACCAACGTTTCATTTTCCGTGCTTTTCTAAATTCAAATGCTCTTCCCATTTTGTTAGGTTGTTCTGTTATTGTGTTTGTGGTTTTTCTGTTAAGACACTAATTTCACAAATTGGCACTAATTATTGTTTGTGATTAATCCGTTATTCTGATTGCATTGTTACCCTTGTCATTCCAAGGTACGAGGAATCTGTTTAAGCCTACTTCTGCATTTTTTTTTCATTCACAATGTTCATTATAATATTCAACTATTTCAACGATATCTCGTTTTTTGTATTCTCTAGCTTGAATTTTCTTAACTAATTCTGGACAATCTTTAAAATATTCGATGGCTTCGTTTATTATGTTTTTGTCAAATAACTTTAACGGACCTATTCTTCCTAAATGTGTCACACTATCCATGTTTTCCTTAGAAACATAATAATTTTTATTATTATAAACTCCACTATGGCGATCGAGACTTTTATGTAAATACAGTGTTACTTTTCCATAAGTAATTGGTTTTAATAATATGGGCTTATTTTTTTTCCCAAATGTTTTATAGTGATAAGTATTAATTTCATATCCAGGCCATTTATTTACTTTAATTCTTATCGAATCTATTTCTTTGTTGGTGTAAACTATATTTTTTGAATTTAATTCCTTTCTGAATTTAATTTTTTGTTTGTTGGTTATTATTGCAAATCCTTTGATATCCGTTCCGTTTCTAAAATATAATGTTGCTCCTTTATTTGATTGTCCAGTCATTGGTAACACAAAAAGAAATATAAAAATCCCCAGGCTAAATATTCTAAAATTCGCTTTATTCATCTTTTATTCTTTTACAAACTGTTTTATAATACTCTATGATTTCAGGTAAATTCTTTAATTTTAATTCCTTTGCCTTTAATTTTTCGACCAATTTTGGGCAATCTTCGAAATATTTTGAAGCTGTTTTTTTTAAAATTTTTAGAAAACGGACTTCCTGTAACCCCCACTAAAACTAATTTATCTTGCCCTTCCTTATGTAAAAAAAAGTCAATACGCTCAAATTCCAGATTAAAACCACCACTCGATATATTAAAGAAATTATTATATGAATTAAAAAAAACTAATCCAAATTGGTCTGGACTTAATAAATTCAGAAAGTTATTTTCACTCCTCATTTCACTCATAAATTCATTTGCCGATCTTCGGTCCATACCTGAATCGTAATAGAATAAATTTAATCGGTCACTTGAATTGACATAAATGCTTATAAAATCATTATGTATTAATTCTATAAAATAAAAGAATTTTGTTTGGTCGGTTTTTTTATAATAAAACTCTCTAGGATTTAAAGAATCCACAAGAGTCATTATCTTTTCAACCTCTTTATATTTAATTTTTTTCGATTTTTTTTGTTTGATACTATCTTTAAATCTAATATCAAATGCTGATCCATTCAATTTAACGAATCCTGAAATGGAATCCTTATTTTTAAAGACAATTGAACTTTTTATATATGGATTCCGTCTCAACTCAATTTGAGAAAACCCTTTAACACAAAGAATAAATAGTATTGGAAATAACCATTTTTTTATTTTAATCATCATACTTGCAATATTCCCAAATTAAATTTCTTTTCAATAGGAGCATGGTTGGCAGCTTCAATACCCATACTTAACCAAGTTCTCGTGTTCAACGGGTCAATAACCGCGTCTGTCCAAATTCGAGAAGCTGCATAATATGGTGAGACTTGATTGTCGTATCTATCTTTAATTTTATTAAAAAGTTCATCTTCTTTTTCTTTAGTAATTTTTTCTCCTTTTTTAAGTAGCGATGCTTTTTCTATCTGTAGCAATACTTTTGCGGCAGAATTGCCGCTCATAACCGCTAATTCAGCACTGGGCCAAGCAAAAATAAGTCGTGGATCATAAGCTTTTCCACACATGGCATAATTTCCAGCACCGTAACTATTGCCAATAACCACCGTAAACTTTGGCACTACAGAATTGCTGACAGCATTTACCATTTTAGCACCATCTTTTATAATACCACCGTGTTCCGATTTGCTACCTACCATAAATCCCGTAACATCTTGTAAAAAAACCAATGGAATTTTCTTCTGATTACAATTGGCAATAAATCGCGTGGCTTTATCTGCAGAATCAGAATAAATGACACCGCCGAACTGCATTTCGCCTTTTTTAGTTTTTACTACTTTACGTTGGTTGGCAACAATACCAACAGCCCAGCCGTCAATACGGGCATAAGCAGTAATTAATGTCTTACCGTAACCCGCTTTGTATTCATCAAATTCGGAATCGTCAACCAAACGTTTAATGATTTCGTACATATCGTACTGTTCCGATCTCGATTTTGGAAGAATTCCATAAATTTCTTCGGGATTTTCCTTAGGTTTTACAGCTTTTGCACGGTTAAACCCCGCTTTGTCAAAATCACCAATTTTATCGACGATATTTTTAATGGTATCTAAAGCGTCTTTATCATCTTTGGCTTTATAATCCGTTACCCCAGAAATTTCACAATGTGTGGTTGCTCCACCAAGTGTTTCATTATCAATGCTCTCGCCAATGGCTGCTTTTACCAAATAGCTTCCTGCAAGGAAAATGCTTCCCGTTTTATCCACAATCAAGGCTTCATCACTCATTATTGGCAAATAGGCACCTCCGGCAACACAACTGCCCATAACCGCGGCAATTTGGGTAATGCTCATACTGCTCATTATGGCATTATTTCTAAAAATACGTCCAAAATGTTCTTTGTCGGGAAAAATTTCATCCTGCAAAGGCAGATAAACACCGGCAGAATCCACTAAATAAATGATGGGCAATCTATTTTCAATAGCAATTTCTTGAGCCCTTAAATTTTTCTTAGCGGTAATAGGGAACCAAGCTCCGGCTTTTACAGTAGCATCATTGGCCACGACAATACATTGTTTGCCTTTTACATAGCCGATTTTTACGACCACACCTCCTGACGGGCAGCCGCCATGTTCGGCGTACATTCCGTGACCCGCAAATGCCGCAATTTCTATTCGGTCAGAGTTGTCATCCAACAGGTAGTCAATACGTTCCCTAGCAGTTAGTTTGCCTTTGGCATGATGTTTTTCGATACGTTTTTTGCCACCGCCATTATATACATTTCGGAGTTTGTTTTTGAGAGCTGCAACTTGTAATTTGTTGTGGTCCTCGTTTTTATTGAAGTTTATATTCATATAATAGATTTCGGTAACGTTGGCTAAAATACAAAAATAAACGATTTCAGAATCAAAATATCCTTTCATGTCGTCCATTTTTCACCTCTCCTTCGGAGAGGTCGTAACTGTAATTTTTCTTTACAGTTACGGGTGAGGTAAGATAAAAATTCAGCTATACCGACGCAGAGTAATTCATCGTACATAAAATTTTGGTGTCAGCTTAATTTTAAGACGAATAATTTCAAGAAATTTTTATCGTATCTTTGAGAAAATGAAATCATTTTAAAACGAATTTATTAAATGACAAAAAAGAAAGTAATTGCTTTTGCGGGAAGTAATAGTAAGAACTCAATAAATAAAAAATTGGTTGTTTTGGCTACCAAACAATTAAAGAATGTAGAAGTAAATTTATTAGATCTGAACGATTTTGAGTTACCTATTTATGGTATTGATAAAGAAAATAAAAATGGAATTCCCGAAGATGCCAAACGATTCAATAAGCTATTGGAAGATTCAGATGGAATATTACTCTCATTGGCAGAGCATAATGGTGCATATACGGTAGCTTTTAAAAATATATTTGATTGGGTATCAAGAATTGATAAAATGGTATGGAAAAACAAACCAATGTTGTTAATGTCAGCATCTCCTGGAGGTAGGGGCGGGGCATCCGTAATGGAAATTGCCCTGGGCAAGTTTCCGAGGATGGGAGCCGATATTATTGCCAATTTTTCACTCCCTTTTTTTAAGGACAATTATAGTGAAGATAAGATAGTGGACGAACAATTAAATACGGAGTTTAATAAATGTATCAATAAATTTCAAAAAGCATTATAAAATGGATTCAAAAAAAGAAATAGTAAAAGAATACAGCAATGATGATTTGACAGTTGTTTGGAAACCAAATACATGTATTCATTCTAAACTTTGCTGGAAAGGTCTTTTGCAGGTTTTTAATCCGCAAAACAGACCTTGGATAAATATGGATGGAGCTTCTTCTGAACGTATCAAAAAACAGGTAGAAGCTTGTCCATCAGGTGCATTGTCAATTAAAACGGTACCAAAAAACGATAATATGGAGAATGATAAAATCAAGATAAGCGTAGCTGAGAATGGGCCGCTTTTAGTCAACGGCACTTGCGAAATTACCAAAGCTGATGGCTCTCTTGAAACTAAAGATAAGGTAACTGCTTTTTGTAGATGCGGTGCTAGCTCTAACAAACCCTATTGTGACGGGCAACATAGAAAAATTAATTTTATAGGCTAGAAAATGGAAATAACTATTTACGGCAAAAAAGGTGATGCACATACTGTAGCTTTTAAAAATTTTTTAAGAATGGCCGAGATTGATTTTACTTATAAAAATTTGGCAAATGATGAAGAGGCAAGACGGCATACTAAAGAATTGTATGATGGTGCTATAAAGTATCCAACCTTGATTGTTGATGGAGAAATCTATTTAACACCTACATCTGATACGTTTAACAAGGTTATGAAAGAATTAAAATTAAGAGGATAGTTTTTATGTGCAAATAGTTTTTTTTGAAAAGTCAAAAGAGTGAAGAATAGCAATACAAAGGCATTTACGTTAGAGAATTTATCAAATAATTACGATATTTGCAGTTGAACCAAAACTACAAAATATGTCAATGAATAAAAATACCGTACTGGGTTATGCCACATTAATAATGATTATTGTTGGTATAGTCTTAATTGCACTTGGTGCTTTTAGATATGACGACGTTGCAGGATGGGGTTTTGCTTCAGTAGGTATTGGTTTTTTTGCCATTGCTTGGGTGTTTAACGCACTTAAGGGAAGGGTATAAATTGTTTATGGTTTTTCTGTTTTAAGTTAGAACTAAACCCAGATAAGAAAAAAAATAGTAGTTTTTTTATTAAAAAGGTATAAACAAGAATATTTTGGGGAGTATAAAGAAATTTGAAGATTTAGAAGTTTGGATTATTGCCCGCGATATTTGTTTATATGTTGAATATTTATTTCAGAACACCTTGTTAAAGAATAATTTTAGTTTGAGAAATCAAATGGAAAGAAGTTCAGGATCTATAATGGATAATATTGCAGAAGGATTTGACAGAAATGGCAATAAAGAATTCCATAATTTTCTGAGCTACTCCAAAGGATCTGTGGGAGAATTAAAATCACAGACCTATCGTTCTTTTGATAAAAAATTGATCAATAAAGAACAATATGATAAACTAATTGAAATGTGCGAAACCGAGAAAAACAAAATTGGAGCATTTATGTACTATCTTCGTAATTCTAACATCAAAGGCCAAAAATTCAATAAAAAATAACTACAAGCTCCCTGAAGCGATAACGAAGGCAAACGGGGTAACAGAAGAACCAAAAACCACAAACAGAACAACAGTACAACCACAAACAGATAAACAGAAAAACAATGAGTGACGATAAAAAAGTCATCTTTTCGATGAACAAGGTTTCAAAAACCTATCAAAACACTAACAAACAGGTTTTAAAAGATATTTATTTGAGTTTCTTTTATGGGGCTAAAATAGGTATTTTAGGTCTTAATGGCTCAGGTAAATCTACCTTACTAAAAATTATTGCAGGAGTTGAAAAAAACTATCAGGGTGATGTGGTTTTTGCACCGGGATATAAGGTGGGTTATTTAGAGCAAGAACCAAAATTAGATGAAACTAAAACTGTAATTGATATAGTTAAAGAAGGTGTTGCAGAGACAGTTGCCATTTTGGATGAATACAATAAAATTAATGATATGTTTGGTTTGGAAGAAGTGTATTCAGATGCCGATAAGATGGAGAAACTAATGGCACAGCAAGCCGAACTCCAAGATAAAATTGATGCTTCTAACGCATGGGAACTGGATACCAAATTGGAAATTGCCATGGACGCTCTAAGAACTCCAGAACCAGATACGCCAATTAAAGTTTTATCGGGTGGAGAAAGAAGAAGGGTTGCACTTTGTAGACTACTGTTACAAGAACCTGAAATTTTATTGTTAGATGAGCCTACAAACCATTTAGATGCGGAATCTGTGCATTGGTTAGAGCATCATTTGGCACAATATAAAGGGACGGTAATTGCCGTAACGCATGATAGATATTTTTTGGATAATGTTGCAGGATGGATTCTCGAACTGGACAGAGGAGAAGGCATACCTTGGAGAGGGAATTATTCTTCTTGGCTCGATCAAAAATCTAAACGATTAGCTCAAGAAAGCAAATCAGCTTCTAAACGTCAAAAAACCTTAGAGCGTGAGCTGGAATGGGTTAGGCAAGGTGCAAAGGGTCGCCAAACCAAACAAAAGGCGAGGCTTAAGAATTATGATAAGTTACTAAGTCAAGATCAAAAGCAATTGGATGAAAAATTAGAGATTTATATTCCCAATGGTCCGCGTCTGGGTACAAATGTTATTGAGGCTAAAGGTGTCAGCAAAGCTTTTGGCGACAAATTATTGTACGAAAATTTAAACTTTAATTTACCTCAAGCGGGAATTGTTGGAATTATCGGTCCTAACGGTGCTGGAAAAACCACTATTTTTAAAATGATAATGGGTGAGGAGCAACCTGATAAAGGGGAATTTATTGTGGGCGATACTGCCAAAATAGCTTATGTAGATCAATCGCATTCAAATATTGATCCCGAAAAAACCATTTGGCAGAATTTTTCCGATGAACAAGAATTGATTTTAATGGGAGGAAAGCAGGTGAATTCCCGTGCCTATTTAAGTCGATTTAACTTCTCTGGAAGCGAACAAAATAAAAAAGTAAATACCCTATCTGGTGGTGAACGAAACCGTCTGCACTTAGCTATGACACTTAAAGAAGAAGGTAATGTGTTACTTTTAGACGAACCTACTAATGATTTAGATGTTAATACATTACGTGCTTTAGAAGAAGGTCTTGAAAATTTTGCAGGCTGTGCGGTAGTTATCAGTCACGACCGTTGGTTTTTAGATAGAATTTGTACACATATTTTGGCATTTGAAGGAAATAGCGAGGTGTACTTTTTTGAAGGTGGTTTCTCGGAATATGAAGAAAACAAGAAGAAGCGTCTCGGTGGCGATTTGATGCCTAAGAGGATTAGATATAAAAAATTAATAAGATAACCTCTTGTGCATTTTGATAAAATTCTGTCAGTTCGAGTGGATTTTACGATTGAAATGAGTAAAATTTATATCGAGAATAAGAATTTTAGCCTGTTAATTATTTCTCTATACAATTTTTCGTACCTCAAAATCACTCGAACCGACACTTTGATACTATTTTGATTCAAAATGCACAACAAGTTAAGATAATTAGTTTTTTATTCTCAATAAAACCATCAGTAGCATCTTTTCGTATATATTTTAAAATTATGATGCGTTTAATTAAATTTTTATTTTTCCTCGTTTTTTTTTCGCAGTGTAGTGCTGAAGACACTTTGGTTGTAGAAAATGATGATATAACTTTCGAAAATGATTCCACAGCAATAATTTCTGATACAACTAGTACTACCAGTCTTGACACGACAAATACGATGTCAAATTCTACAAAATTCTATTTGGCCTTGGGTGATAGCTATACAGTAGCCGAAAGTGTTGATTCAAGTGAAAGTTTTCCTGCTCAATTAGTTAAGTGCTTAAAAGAAAACCATGACCTTCAGTTAGACTTAGAAATAATTGCAACTACGGGTTGGACAACTGGAGACCTATTAAAAGCGATAGATTATGGTACTAAAAGAAGCACTTATGATTTCGTTACTTTGCTTATTGGAGTTAATAACCAATATCAAGGTAAATCATTTGATATTTATAAAAGAGAATTTACCAGTTTGTTAGAAAAATCTATAAAGATGGCAAATAATAAAAAAAAGAATGTAATAGTAATTTCCATTCCTGATTACGCCTATACACCTTTTGGCCAAGGAAATAGTAATTCTGGAGCAATTTCAAAAGAGATTGATGAATACAATCATTATGCTGAAAAAACAGCAAAAGCTAATGACGTAAAGTTTATAAATATTACTGACATTACCCGTAAGGGTTTACAAGATAAAGAATTGGTGGCTAGTGATGGTTTGCACCCTTCCGGAAAAGCATATAAACAATTTGTTGAGCGTATTTGCCCAGCGGCAACTTCTATTGTTAAATAAATTTAATAGTATAATCCGTTTTTTACAATTAGATCTATCGCTGTTTTTTCATGACAAACTAGAGCATCCAATTCTTCCGATGGTAAATTATTTATCACACCAATGTATTTTATTTTATAATCAGCTAAAATCTCATTAAAAATCAATTTTACCCTCTTTATGTGATAGTCGGACGTAATTACTGTCAATTTTGGATTTTCTAAGATTGCAATGATCGGTTTTATCTTTACCGCGTCGTCAACGGTATTCGAGGATAGAGCAAAATCTAAAAAGTCATTTTCTGCTACTCCACTTTCAACTAAGTATTTTTTTGCAAATAGAGCATGTGGTTTTTTAGCAACATTAAAATGTGCTCCCCAACCACCCGTGCAAAGTACTAAATTTCCTTCTTTGTAATGCTGAACGCAACAGTTTAGTCTACTTTTAGAGATTTGGCTCAATTCGCCAGCCGGAGAATTTGGAGAGCCTAAAATTATGAAGATCTCTTGCAAAATAATTGCTGCTTTATTTTTTATACCAATCTCTTAATCTAACCTCAATTTCGGTATTTTCAGAGTTTACTAACTTTTTAAAGGCTTCAGTATCACTCATGTCCGGTTTACCACGGTAATGATAGGGGTAAACGACTTTTGGTTTAAATTCTAAAACAGCATCGGCAGCTTGGTTAATATCCATCGTGTAAGGTAGATTCATACAGACAAAAGCAATGTCTATATCTTTCAAACCACGCATTTCTTTGATATCTTCAGTATCACCACTAATATAAATAGCTTTTCCACCAAGATTTAAAAAATAACCATTGCCACGCCCTTTTGGGTGTCTAGAGGTTTCATCTTCAGGTAAATTGTACATTGGTATGGCATTGATAAAAATATCGCCTTGAACCGACATTTCACCATTATTTATAATTTCAAGTTGGTCAGCATAGTCTGGCTTAAGCATTTCGGCTACTGCCGCTGGTACAATAAATTTTGCTTTTTCTAAATCTAACCCTTTTAAAGTTTCCAAATTGGTATGGTCACCATGAATGTCTGTAATTAAAATAAGGTCAGGTGGGGCAATACCTTTAAAAAGTTCAGCTCCGCCATAAGGATCCACATAAATAGTAGTATTGTTCCATTGTAATACCAAAGTTCCATGTGTTATAGGCTGAATAATAATGTTACCTTCATTACTTTTTATAGTATCAGCTGGTACAAGTTGAGCAAATCCTATTGCGGACAAAAGCAACGAAAATATTATTGTTAGGACTATTTTACTCATAATTAGAATATTTTTTTAACTTCTTGTTTTACATATTCAATGGCAACTTGGGTAGGTGTTTCTTCATTTAACTGTTGTTGTAACACCGCTTCTCGCATGGCATTGGCAGTTTTTACCTCGCCTTGTAGCATAGCTTCTTTTAAAACATTTAAAGTGCTATTTTTTGCGGTTACAATGGTTTTCCAGCAATCGCTACTGATATAAATTTGCTGAGCCAAATTATGTTCATATTCCTGCTCCACATTGGCTAATAATTTTTTAAAATATGCAGGTTTGTCCTCGCTAGAAGGTACTACCCTTACCAATAAATTGCTTGGAGAAATACGTTCCAAAAAAAGAGTCATACGCTCGTAGGCCTGTAAACGTAAGGGCAATGCCGTTTTTTGATTTTCTTTCAAAAGATTATAGGTCCGTCTATTTGACTCGTTCTTACTTATTTGTTTAAAGAAAAAAACAGCTACCATACCGGTAATAATAGCAGGTAGCGTATAACTTAAAAGTTCAATAATTTTTGTTGTGTCCATTCGTTAGATTAAAAAAGAGTGCAAGTATTTATATAATTAATATAAAAATAACGAATTATTACTAGAAAAATTTCAATTCTGTAAACAGGAAATAAATTTATTTTAAAAAAAATTTAGGAATAGGGGTAGGAGTTTTAAAGTTTTAGTTGTTACATATTAAATAGGAGTAAAAAACAGCGATTTTTTCGCTAATCTAATTAAAGCTAAACATCATGAAAAAAAATTATTTAACACAAATGTTAGTGCTAGTTTTATTGCTATCACAACTTACGGCATTTTCAAATGAAAAGCCAAAACCAACCTCAAAAGAGATACCAATTAAATCAAATGTTTTTACAAGTGCTACGGACCCAGGGTGGTCTTACACTTGTGATGACGGCATTGAAGTAGAATTATTAAGCATCGGTTTAAAAAATAACGTCCCTGCTACATTAAATATAGGAGATGTAACAGATATGGAACGTATTGTAGTTGAGATCGTATATAAAGGGAATAATCCTGGAAATACTATTGAGATTGAAGATGCTTCTGGCAATAAATATGCTGCAACAAGAGTTGTGCCAACAGGGGGTAGCTCAAACGTTTGGTATTACCGAACTGAATTACCAGCCACAACTGCAATTAATTATTCAAATACTAGTGAAGCAAAACATGCCCAATCAATGTTGGCTTACGTATTTAGAAAAAAGAACAATGGCACTGCCAGCTCAGGTGTGTTTACTGCATTAAGCGGTTATAATAATATTGAAACTACCACAATTCCAATTCAGACCGATTCAGGACCGAGAACCGTAACTGTTGAACTACCAATTTCTGAATTAACACCCGACGGTAGATATATTCATATTGAGATTTCAGCTGCCGATGGTAGTTTTGCCGAGTTAACTGAAACTATAAGCAGTTTTCCAACAGGAGAGTGTTGTATTAAAATTTTTGAACTTGAAATGACCAATGTAGCGGGTACAGTAGATGAGATAGAAGTAAAAATAGATACCAGAAACAATAAAAACGGACAAACCGTTAATGGCCAATCATGGGTAATGGGCGGTGCTGTTAAAACAAATGTTAGATGTAGTTGTGTTGAAAACGATACAGAATTACCAACTGCCAACAATTTTATTGATTATATTCTTATTGAAGATATGTCTCAATTACCTGAGGTTACTTTTTCCGACAACTGTTCTGAGGTTACCATAGAATATAGACAATATAAAAGTAGAGAGTCTTGTGATGTAGAATTTAATACTACTAATACTAATTCAAGTATTGTATTTAACGGAATGCAATCTAATAAGGAACATTATTGGGATAAAGGACATTATGTTCAAGCATTAGACCGTACCGCTAAAATCTTCGGAAAAATGAGAAACAATGTTGATACGAATTCCGGTTGGGATACTGAAATTTATTTCGGAGAAGTAATGGGTTATGCCTTGTGGATAAATGCAGGTGGACAAGTTGGAACGGCGGCAGATAAAGATCGTCATAAATATGCAAATGTAGATTTTACCAAACCGAATAGTTTTATAGGTTTTGGAACCAATGCAAACGATAATATTGAATTAGTAAATAGTAATCCACATTATTTGGATATTGGACCGAGAGATAGATATGGTTACCCAAATGTTTCATTCATGATATCTTATTCAGGCAACGTTGGTGGACAGGCAATTCCAAGTGGAGAACATATTAAAATGGATGCAGCTTTTACCAAATGTGTTAGAGCTAGAGATGGTGCAGATTTATGGGTAAGGGAGTGGACAGTAACCGATGCTGCTGGTAATGTAGCCATATTTGTGCAACGTGTGGAAATAGAAATTTAGGAAGTCAATGTTAAATCAAAAAATTAAAAAGATGAAAAAATTAAGTTTTATATATATTTTAGTTTGTGTTGGCTTCATAGCGAATGCCCAATTACAACATGAGGATTTTAATGCAACTAGTATGCCTGACGGATGGTCGGCAACAAATGCAGACAACGGTCAGTCTTGGACTTTCGGTTATAAAAACAATTTAAAAGGTAGTGGAATTCAAAATCCAGCTTCTTTTCAATCTGGTGGAGTGGTATTTAATGATTATGATTCTGGTGATTTTAACCATAATGTAGTTTCTTTGACAAGTCCTACCATAAATTTAGAACAAAAAAACATTGTTGAGGCAAGTATTGAAATTACATACAACCTTAGAGCTTTTGCTGGTGACGGTAGTTTTAATGTGTATGTTTGGGATGGAGTGGTCTGGCAAAATATTTTAACAGAATCTGAAAACACTAGCTTAAAAAATAGCGGTGAGAATAAAACAGCTGTTTTAGATGTTTCGGCATTTATAAATAGCGATTTTAAAGTGAAGTTTGTATATGATGATGAAAATTCACGTACTTGGGGCGTAGGTATTGATGATTACAAGCTAATGGGTGTTGAAGCATCAAAAGTTGAGGGTCTTGAAAGCATAGGTTTTAAGTACTATCCTAATCCTGTTACTGACGGTGAGTTGACATTGCTGTCTAGCAAAGAAATTTCATCTATCAATGTTTATAATAGTATAGGACAAAGAATTATGTTCAAAGAATCTTTAAACCTAGAATCGAAACTGGATATGCAACATTTAGCTTCAGGGGCGTATGTTGTAAAGGTAAATATTGGTGAAAATACTGGTGTTTTTAAGGTTATAAAACCATAAATAATTAAAGTGATTAGTTAAATTGAAAGAGGCTCCGTAATGGAGCCTTTTTTTGCATTCTACAAACCATGAATAAACATGAATAAATTAGATTCTAAAAATAGAAAAATAATCATCATTTCTAGTTCTAAATTGAAAAACACCCCTATGGTCCCCTCTAGGGGACAATTAGTTGCAACTAAAATTCGTTTATAGAAATTAACCTAGATTAATGATTTAGCAAAAATCCTGTTTTCCACTGAGAATTAATATTTATAGTATTGTCCCCTTGAGGGACCATAGGGGTGTTAACTAAAAATATAAAATTATATCTTAAAACTCACTTGTAAAATGTAATTTCACACTTGGGTATTTGCTCTGCGTCATTTGTATGGTAAAAGCAGAATCGGCTAAAAAAACCAATTGACCTTGTTTATCTGTTGCCAAATAACGCTGTTTAACTCGTTTAAAATCTGCAAATTCAGCATTTTTAGGGTCACTTGGTTCAACCCAACAGGCTTTGTGGACATTCAAATTTTCATAAGTACACTTAGCTCCGTATTCATGTTCCAATCGATACTGGATAACTTCGTATTGTAAAGCTCCAACAGTTCCAATCACTTTTCTACCATTCATTTCTAAGGTAAATAATTGAGCCACACCTTCATCCATTAATTGGTCTAATCCTTTATATAACTGCTTGGATTTCATTGGGTCAGCATTGTTTACATAACGGAAATGTTCAGGTGAAAAGCTTGGAACACCTCTAAAGTTCAGTACTTCGCCTTCAGTTAAGGTATCTCCAATTTTAAAGTTGCCTGTATCATGTAAACCTACGATATCACCAGGAAAGGACTCTTCAACAATTTCTTTTTTCTCTGCAAAAAAAGCATTGGGACTGGAAAATTTCATTTTTTTATCATGTCTTACATGTAGATATGGAGCATTACGCTTAAAAATTCCAGAAACTATTTTTACAAACGCTAACCTATCACGATGTTTCGGATCCATATTGGCATGGATCTTAAAAACAAATCCAGATAATTCTTTCTCTTTGGAATCTACCAAACGTTCTTCCGCTTTTTTGGGTTGTGGAGGAGGAGCTATCTCAATAAAGCAATCTAATAATTCTTTAACTCCAAAATTATTCAATGCAGAACCAAAAAACACGGGTTGTTGTTGTGCGTTTCTATAGGCTTCCAAATTAAAATCAGGATAGACTTCAATGGCCAGTTCCAATTCTTCACGCAACCTGCTGGCGGCTTTTTCCCCAATCATTTTGTCCAATTCGGGATTGTTGATGTCATCAAATTCCACACCTTCAGAAACTACTTGTTTTTTATCTCCAGAAAATAGGTTTAACTTTTTCTCCCAAATATTATAGATTCCTTTAAAATCATAGCCCATACCAATAGGGAAACTTAATGGTGTAACTGTTAAACCCAACTTTTGTTCTACTTCATCCAAAAGATCAAAAGCATCTTTACCCTCACGGTCTAATTTATTTATAAAAACGATAATGGGAATATTACGCATGCGGCAAACCTCAACTAGTTTTTCAGTCTGTTCCTCAACACCTTTAGCTACGTCTATTACAACGATAACGCTATCAACAGCAGTTAGGGTTCTAAAAGTATCTTCAGCAAAATCTTTATGCCCAGGTGTATCTAAAATATTGACTTTTTTGTCCTTGTATATAAAGGCCAACACCGATGTCGCCACGGAAATTCCACGTTGACGCTCAATCTCCATAAAATCGGACGTAGCCCCTTTCTTTATTTTATTGTTTTTTACTGCACCTGCTTCTTGAATAGCACCACCGAATAATAATAATTTTTCGGTCAATGTAGTTTTACCCGCATCTGGGTGCGATATAATTCCGAACGTTCTGCGGCGTTGTATTTCTTTTAAAAAGGACATGTTTTGTTTTTTGCGAATGCAAAGATAGTGTTTCGGAATAGAAGATTTAAAATAGAAGGATTAAAAATTAATAGCATCCGAAGTCTGGAAAATTAGTAGAGTAGAATTGTAATATTTTTTGGCCACCAGTTGCCTGCCGATAACTATCGGGATGGCGGGAGCGGGGGAGGTTACTTTTTTTACCACAGTACTCCATAAATTTTTCACTGGCTTTATTCCGTTCTAAAATTCCAAATGGTTTTCTCCGCCAATTTTGTGGTTCATTTTTTGTCCCATTCCACGAGTTACATATCCAGCTACAGTTTCGTTCTTTTTTACTCCATTTTCTTTATAATCAAGATTAATTGTACAATCGCCGGTAATTCCAACCCAAACAGTTTTACTTTCGTTCGGTTCAAGTTCCGCAATATGTTCAGTTTCGCATCCAATTATATTTATTTCCGTTAATTTATTTTCGGTTGTATTCGTAAACTTAATTCGCATATTTCCAGTCAGTATTATTGCGAACCACACATAAATAAATAGTACGGGAATATTTAAAAGCATCAATCCGCTCGTCTTTAGCAATTTGTTCCGATTTTCTGGGTCAATATTTGCTTTAGCCAGCATTAAAATCAGAATTATGATATTGAAAAATCCTGCAATAATTATAAATCCATAACCTACAAAGAGTAATTGCCAATTAGACGTTAGAAAATATATTCCAAAAATTGTAGTTCCGATAATGAATGAAAACAGAGCTGTCCTTTTTCCTAATGCTATTTGTTTCTCGGTCGTCATTTTTTAGCTTGTGCCTAACGTGTTTGTATAAGAAAAGTTGCGTGGTTTAAGCACCTAATTTAGCAAATAAAAACTGAACCTGCCTGCCGACAGGCAGGTAGAAAATCCGCGAGGATTTTCGTAAGTAGGCGATAGCCAGCCATTAATTATACACGGCTTGTTGGCAGTAGTATTTTATTTTTCATTGAACTTATTTCTTAATCCAGAATGAAACATATGAAAATGGTTTGGTGATAATGAATATCCTAATCGCTGTTCGAAAACCTCATTGGCAGTTAAATTGAGGTTGACTTCTAAAAGATTATTTAAATCTTCCTTTTGAATTATTCTTATAAATTCCTGTTCATTAAACGGATTCATTTTTTCTCTAATGTCTTCAACTCTTTTATCTAAATCCCAAATTACTCGTAAGGTATGTGTTTGGTTAGGATTAAACTTTAATTCGAGTTCGTCAATTATTTCGTTGTAAGGTTGTAATTTATCTTTTATGACCTTTAATACCATTGGATAGTGCTCAAAATAGACAGCGAATAGATTAATGATCATTGTCTTTATTGAAATTTCTTGAACGTCAATAAATTCTTTTTTAACCTTGGCATTCCAACTATAACTTGAATTAAAAAGTTTGTATACACTTAACGTTAGAATTAACTCATCGGTTGAAAGGTCAGAATCTAACACATTTAATGGTAAATTTTTATGGTTTACGTATCCTCTTAGTTGATAACTGAAGCGATAGGCTTGTGATTCATCGTACATTTTCCTAAAAACTGAATCAATCTCATCACGAGTTTCTTTGTCAAAATTCCTTTCAACAAGTCCAATGACATTGTTGTAAAATATATAAACAGAAGAAATGGCATTTATCAGTTTGTAGTTCAGATGTCTTAAGTAGCCTTCTTTTTTAAAATCAGTTGAAATCTTTTTTCTTGATATATATTTGTTTATGAATAATTGAAGTTCGTTAAGGTTGTCAATTATTAAACACCAACTTATGTCAAATTCATTGTATAATTTCATTGCTTGATTATACTCACATAATTTCTCCCATTTTTCAAAGTCAATGCTAATCAATTCTACGGTATTCTGATATTTTATATTGCTGTCCTTTTCTTTTTTTGACTCAAACCATTTTTTTATTCTTGCGATTACGGAAAGTTTTTCTTTTTGATGAGACCAATCTTTTATGACTATGTCAAATTTTGGGTTCTGTTCAAAAGGAATAGATTCGTTTATATGGTTTTTGTAGTTTTTCAGATGATTTAGTTTGTTAAGAGATATGAGTGGATATTACTGCCAATATTAGTATAACCCTATTGTAGTTATATCTATTAAGTATGCAATATATAATTTATTGGTCAAATAATAATATTGAAATTGTCTATTATAGGACCTCAATCTCCATATATACATCTTCTAAAGGCCATTCGTCACGTCCGGTTTTTACCTTTGCTATTTTGTCAAGCACGTTAAAACCTTCAATAACTTCACCAAAAACGGTATGTTCGCCATCAATATGGTGTGCACCTTTTTTAGATTGGATAAAATAAAACTCAAAAGGATTGGATTTTTTACTGATGTTGTTTTCCCATTCCCTTGCTGCTGCCAAAGCTCCATATTTATGTTTGCGATGTTTTCTAAATTCTGGGGGAATGGTATAATTTTCGTATTTATTTTTTTGCTCCATGGTTTTATAGCTCTCTGAATTCCCACCTTGAACTATAAAATCAGGTACAACCCTATGAAAACAAGTAGTATCGAAATAACCTGCATTTGCCAAAAAAAGAAAACTTGCCCTGTGCAAAGGAGTGTCATCGTACAATTTTACCACCATGTCCCCCAAACGGGTTTTAATACGTACTTTGTTTTCTTTATGTAGTTTGCCATAAGCAATTAAAAAATCAATCGCATTGTTATGGTTAATGGAATCCCATGCTTTAGGTTCAACTATTTCAACTTTTTTCGGTGCAGTGTTTTCTATTTTTTCAACAGGTTTTGGTTTAACTGCTTCTTGTTGTATTTCTTTTTTACAACTAATAGTTAAACTGAATATAAAAAATAGATTAAAAAGTGTTCTTTTCATTGTCATTGATACTACAAATATAAAAGTATTAAAACAAAACTTTGTAAATTTGAAACTTATAAAGTTTTAGATGTCGTTAAAACATACCATTTCTCTTATTCTTCTTTTTATGATGATTGGTTGTGCCAAAACCTCCAAATCAGAAACTATTGCAATTTATAAAGATTTAGAAGGAAATGCTGTAGCCCTTTCTAATTTTAAAGGTAAAAAAGTACTGTTAAATTTTTGGGCAACGTGGTGCCTACCTTGTTTGGAAGAAATGCCTTCCATGGCAAAAGCCCAACAACTATTAGCATCAGAGAACTACGTTTTTTTATTCGCAACAACTGATAAGATTGATAAAATTAACAAGTTTAAAGAAAAACATCCTTATCCCTTTCAGTATTTGCAATATCAAGGGTCATTAGATAAATTAAATATTCATGCCCTACCAGTTACCTTTATTTATAATACTGAGGGTGAGTTAGTAAGGCGAATAGACGGTGTTAAAGAATGGGGTGCTAAGGAAATGTTGAATCAATTAAAAGCGGTACAATGAAAAGGTTTGTTATAATATTTATAATTGCAATTGGTACATTACTTTCTTGTAGAAAGGATAAAACTGATATTGCCATTAAAGATGTGCAATTACCTATGCCACAAAACAGTATGCAACCGTTTTTATTTGCCAATGGTGATGAACTATTACTGTCATGGACAGAAAAAATAGATGATTCTTTGGCTTCAATACATTATGCTGAATTTTCTGATAAAAAGTGGTCAGTACCCATAAAAGTTGCCGAAGAATATAATTTGTTTGTCAATTGGGCCGATTTTCCCGCAATAGCAAAGAATAATGAGAATATTTTGCTTCATTATTTGCAAAAATCTGCACCTTCTACCTATGCTTATGATGTTCGTTTATTGGTGTCCAGCACTAATGGCAATACCTTTAACACCAATTTTTTATTGCATGATGATAATACTAAAACAGAGCATGGTTTTGTGACGATGTTACCTTATAAAGATAATTTTTTTGTCACTTGGTTAGATGGTAGAAATACTGGAGGAGGCGGACACGACGAAGGGCATAAGAGTAATGGGGCTATGAACATAAGAGCGGCAACCGTTTTGTCCACAGGTAACGTAATTGATGATGTATTGCTCGATGCAAAAACCTGTGAGTGCTGTCAAACCAGTGCTGCCATTACCTCTAAAGGTCCAATTGTTGTGTATCGAGATAGAACCGATGATGAAGTAAGAGATATTTCCATTTCACGATTTATTGATGGTAGTTGGACGATTCCAAAATCCATACATAAGGATAATTGGGTTATAAAGGGCTGTCCCGTCAATGGGCCAAAAGCCGCTGCAGTTGATTCTACATTAGCTGTGGCTTGGTTTACCGCTGCTGATAATAATCCAAAAGTAAATCTCATTTTTTCTGATGATGGTGGTAGTAGTTTTAATACACCTATACAAATTGATAATGGTAAACCCATTGGTAGGGTAGATGTGGCTTTATTAGATGAAAATAACGCTCTACTCAGTTGGATGGAATCAACGCGTAAGGAAGCTGAACTTAAAATCATAAAAGTAAATAAGGACGGAACAAAATCTAAGTCAATCACAATAGCTGAACTTTCGGCATCAAGAGCTAGTGGTTTTCCTCAAATAGAATTGGTAAACGGTACGGTTTATGTGGCTTGGAATAGTGTAGTAGGTGATAATACTTCTATAAAAATGAAAAGTGTTGATGCAACAATTTTTAATTAGTAAATTGCAACCAATATTATGGCAGAAGAACAAGTAATTTTAGTGAACGAAAAAGATGAGCAAATTGGTATTATGGCCAAGATGGAAGCTCACGAAAAAGCTCTGTTGCACAGGGCATTTTCTGTATTTGTGTTTAATGATAAGGATGAATTGATGCTGCAACAACGTGCCGAAAGTAAATACCATTCACCTTTGTTGTGGACGAACACATGCTGTAGTCATCAACGTGTAGGAGAAACCAATATTGAAGCGGGTAGGAGACGTTTATTTGAAGAAATGGGTTTTAAAACCGAGTTAAAAGATGTCTTGTCTTTTAT
This sequence comes from Aureibaculum koreense, assembly GCF_034296135.1. Classification (NCBI taxonomy): domain Bacteria; kingdom Pseudomonadati; phylum Bacteroidota; class Flavobacteriia; order Flavobacteriales; family Flavobacteriaceae; genus Aureibaculum; species Aureibaculum koreense. Next base: position 167,428 of record NZ_JAXKVV010000002.1, on the reverse strand, counting down.
TTATAAAGCACCATTTGATAACGGATTGACCGAACATGAATTAGATCATATATTGGTAGGCAGTTATAATGACAATCCTAATATAAATACAGAAGAAGTTCAGGCATTTAAATGGATGACCTTAGAGGATGTAAAATCTGATATGGAAGTACAACCTGAACTTTACACAGAGTGGTTTAAAATTATTTTCGATAAATTCTATTCACATTTAAGCGAGTCAAAAACATGAAGGTAACGGTAAATAGAAAAGCTCATTTTAATGCGGCCCATCGTTTATTTAAACCCGATTGGTCTGATGAGAAGAATCTTTTAGTTTTTGGTAAATGTAGTAATCCCAATTATCACGGACACAATTATGATTTGACCGTTTCCGTAACAGGAGAAGTTGACACTGAAACGGGATTTGTAATGGATATGAAAGTGTTAAAAGATTTAATTAGAACAGAAATTGAAGAAGCTTTTGACCATAAGAATCTCAATGAAGAAGTTACCGAATTTAATGATGTTGATGGATTAAACCCCACCGCAGAAAATATAGTTGTTGTTATTTGGAACAAATTGCGTCCACATATCAAGTCAAAGCACAAGCTATCTGTTACTTTATATGAAACACCTAGGAATTTTGTGAATTATAGTGGTGAGTGAAGCTTGAATGCCAAAGGCAGAAGTGAAAAAGGGCAAGATAAAAAACAACATTCGTTAATCAAATTCCCTATTTTTACCCTCAAAACGCCTTGATTAAGTGAATAAATCCATTTGCATAATTATTTTTTTGATAGGAACTTTTGCTTTTGCTCAAGAAACTAATTCGCGTTTAAAATCGAAAGATTTTCACATTACTTCTGACACTATCCAAATTGATTCTATTAGTATTAGTCCCTATAATTTCAAGGTATTTGATGAACTAAATCAACAAATAGATAGTACAAATTACACCGTAGATTTTGCAAAATCAATTTTAGTCTTAGATGCAAAAAAATATCCCATAATCACTGTAGAGTACCAATCGTTACCTACATTCTTAACCAAAACGTATTCTGTTTTTGATAAAAGTTTAATCGTACCCAGATCTACTGATTTATCTAGACTGTACAGTGTAAGGAGCAGGACAAACAATAAGGCTTTTGCACCTTTTGACGGTTTAAATACAAGTGGAAGTATCTCAAGAGGGGTAACCGTTGGTAATAACCAAGACGCAACGGTTAATTCCAATTTAGATTTACAAATTTCAGGACGTTTATCTGATAAAGTTCAGTTAAGAGCTTCAATTACAGATAGTAATATTCCGCTTCAAGAAAATGGATATACCCAGAGGTTAGACGAATTTGACCGTGTTTTTATAGAAATGTTCAGTGATAATTGGAGTGTTACGGCTGGCGATATCAATCTGCAAAATACAGAAAGTCAATTTTTACGTTTCAACAAAAAAGTGGCAGGACTTCAACTGGATGTTAACTTAGAAAATGAAGAAAACGATATAAACATTTTTGCATCGGGAGCCTTGGTTAGAGGTCAATTTAGTCAAAATCAATTTATTGGACAAGAAGGCAATCAAGGACCGTATAAGATTACGGGTACAAATCCTAATACATTGGCAGAACAATATGTTTTGCTAATTTCTGGGTCGGAACGGGTTTTTGTAAATGGCATATTATTAAAACGTGGGGAGAATAATGATTATATCATTGATTACAATACTGCCGAAATTACTTTTATGCCAACGTATCCGATTACAGCAAATATGAGAATAACCGTTGAATATCAACAAGCAGACCGAAATTATACACGATTTGTAACTTACAATGGAGCGGAATATAAAACAGATAAATTTAACATAGGTTTTAATTTTTATAATGAAAATGATGCTAAAAACCAATCACTTCAGCAGGATTTAAGCAATAGCCAAAAAGAAATTTTATCCCTAGCAGGAGACGATATTTCGCAAATGAATGTTTCCTCAGCGTACGCAGATGCTTTTGAGGAACATAAAATTCTATATCGAAAAGAAATCCAAAATGGTGAGGAAGTTTTTGTTTTTTCAAATGATGAAAATGACAATTTGTTCAATGTAAGATTTACGTCTGTTGGGTCAAATAATGGTAATTATCGAATCCAGACGACTATTGCTTCGGGTAGAATTTATGAATATGTTGCTCCAATTAACGGTGTCTTTCAGGGTGATTATGAACCTGTTATACAATTGATAGCACCTGAAAAATTACAGATTGCTGTGTTGAACATGAGTTACAATCCGAATAAAAAAACTAGCTTAAATTCTGAATTGGCGTATAGCGTAAATGATAAAAACCTTTTTTCTTCTGTTGATGATAATGACAACAAAGGAGTTGCAACAAAATTGAATTGGCAGCAATTGTTGTCCGATAAAAAATGGCAATTAAAAAGTACTGTCAATTATGAATTTATTCAACAAGATTTTAAAACCATAGAGCGATTTAGAAATATAGAATTTGCCAGGGACTGGGATTTAATAAACCCACTCGGTAATCAACAGTTTTTATCGGCGGGTTTAAGTTATGCGAATCCTGAAAATGGGAAAATAATTTATGGATTCGATTGGCTTAATTTTAGCAAAAATTATAACGGAGTAAAACATAATTTTTTAAGCGATTTAAAATTCAATAAAACAAAAATTGATATAAGCGGTAGTTACTTGAATAATGATTCCGATTTGACCAAAACACAATTTTTAAGAGGGTATGCTAATGCTAAACAGCATTTTAAAAAAAGTTGGGTAGGTATAAAATTAAATGGTGAAAGCAATGAACGCAAAGATAAGCAGACGAATACACTTTCTAGCTTAAGCCATAAGTTTATAGAATCAGAAGCCTATGTCGGAGTTGGTGATACAGCCAAAGTCTATGCTGAATTTGGGTATAATTATAGGCTCACGGACAGTGTTCAAAATAACAGGTTAACTCGAATTAATAATGCCAATACGTATTTTTTAAGATCTCAATTAATACAAAGTGAGAACGCCAATTTATCACTTTTTGTAAATTATAGAACCGTAAATCACGAAAACTCTCCCCAAGTTTCTGGAGCTAATGCAACAAAAGAAGAGTCATTAAATTCCAGATTATCATACCGACAGCAATTGTTTAAAAATGCGGTTACATTGCAGACGGGTTATGAAACCAATTCAGGAAATTTACCACAACAAGAATATAGCTATATTGAAGTTGATACGGGTTTAGGTTTTTATACCTGGAACGATTACAACAATAACGGCATTCAAGAGCTGGATGAGTTTGAAGTTGCTCAATTTCAAGATGAGGCTAACTATGTACGCGTATTATTGCCTACCATCAATTTTGTAAAAACACATCGGAATAAGTTCAGTCAAAGTTTGACCATTTATCCTGCCAATTGGAGCAACCAAAAAGGAGTTAAAAAAGTGTTGTCATATTTTACCAATCAGTCTTTTATATTGATAGATAGTAAAAAGAGGAGGGAAGGAGCCAATTTTGAACTCAATCCATTTAGCATTAATAATGATGTTTTATCCTTAACCTTGAACTTAAAAAACAGTTTGTTTTATAATAGAGGGAAACAGAGATACTCCACAACATACACCTACATTTCTACAAAAAATAAAAACTCTTTTTCCATTGGTGATCAAGAGCAAGCATTAAAATCGCATCAATTACTATTTAATCACAGAATAGGCAAATTTTGGCTGTTCGATTTTAAAACAGCACTTACTGAAAATAAAAGTGCATCAGAACGTTTTTCTAGCCGAAATTATACATTGGAAAATACTGAAGTTAATCCGAAAATATCTTATCTGTACAGCAAAAATTCACGATTAGAAGTACTGTATCATTATAAGAATAAAGACAATCAATTAGGGAATTTAGAAACCTTAACTTCACACAACTTTGGAGCAAATTTTATTTTTGCTAAAAACCAGAAATATTCTATAAACTCAGCAGTAAATTTAGTGCTGAATACATTTGATGGTAATTTGAATTCTCCTGTGGCTTATCAAATGTTAGAAGGTTTACAACCGGGCACTAATTACACATGGAATCTAAGTTTACAAAAAAGAATTACATCTTATTTAGATTTGAACATCAACTATTTAGGGAGAAAATCGGAGACAGCAAATGCCATTCATACAGGTACGGTTCAGTTAAGAGCGAGTTTTTGAGAGGAAGACGTTAGATTTTAGACTTGAGATAATTAGATGTTTTTAGTAGGTATAACATATACTGACAAGGAATTTTTTATATTATTTTTGTTTAGATTTATTTTTATCTTGCGTTTTTATCTAATCATGAAACAATTCAATTTAAACAACGGTACATTAACATTAAAAGTAAAAAAATCGCCACTTGTTGTCAGAAGTATAATGTTCGTTTTTTCATTTTTATGTTTTTTGCTACCGATTATGGGTATTGTAATGGCAATATCAATTGGTTCTAAATTCCATATTGGATTTATTATTGTATTATTCCTGTTTGGTTTAATAGGTTTTTATTTACTTCGCATTTCTTTGTGGAATACTTATGGTAAAGAAGTCATTGAATTAAATGAAAAGACAGTAAATTATGAAGCCAATTATGGTTGGTTCAAAGACGGTAAAAAAACAATAAATTCTGATAACTTGAACTACACTATTAGGCCTATTGGTTATGAAGAGGATAAAAAAGGTGTCTTAATTATTAATAATGACGATTCTGTGATTGAATCTGTTGTAAAAATCCCGATTCTTCAACTAGAAGAACTTGTAAAGATTTTGAAGAATTAATCTGCTTTCAAAATATCTAATTTCTAATTATTTTTATGTAGACTTTTAATTTTCCCCATAATTTAAAGCAACCAATTTTTTAATCTTGCATCTTCAATTGGTATAACTTTTGATGCTTATAATACTTAACAAAAAATCATTCCATGAAAAATTTTTTTCCCATTGTTTTTGTACTGTTTTCAACAATTGCTTTTGCTCAACAAGATGATATTCCAGTAAAAAAGCACGAACTAAAAGCCAATGCTTTTAATATTATTCTTTTTAAATCGGTAGATTTTTCTTATGAATATTTAATAAATGAAGAATCTTCTATTGGAGCCTCATTACTTTTTAATTTACTAGATACCGATAATTATTATGAAGATGATGGGCCCTACTATTTTGAAAAGTTTGCATTTACGCCTTATTACAGAAGGTATTTTTCCAGTAAATATGCTTGGGGTTTCTTTTTGGAGGCTTTTGGTATGTTTAACAGGCAAGAAGATTATGAGGATTATTATGACAGTAACAATTCCAATTTAGAAGGGACTTCTAACAATGTTGCCTTGGGCATTTCCTTAGGCGGAAAGTTCGTAAGCAGCAAAGGTTTTGTTTTTGAATTTTTTGGTGGTGCTGGTAGAAACGTATATCAGTCTAATGAAAGATATGCAACAGAAATAGTACCCAGATTAGGGGCTTCTTTAGGGTATCGTTGGTAGTGTAGTCTAGTGGTTGATAATCATGTTAATAAATTAATTCAATATACCTTTTGGTAAACACATCTTATGAAAAAAATATTTATAATATCACTTTTTTTATTGCCGTTTATTTCTTTTGCCCAAAGTGATGATCATGATTATACAAGGCGAAATGAGTTAAAAGCCAATGCCTTTAATTTAATTGTGCTAAAAGCTGTCGATTTTTCTTATGAATATCTTATCGATGCTAAATCATCTGTCGGAATTTCTTTTTTCTTTAATTTAAAAGACGATAAAATATCTGATTTTGAAGAGACTTTTGATCTGTATTATCATGAAAAACAAGCTTTTACACCTTTTTATAGAAGATACATCTCTAGTAAACATGCTTGGGGCTTCTTTTTAGAAGCGTTTGGAATGTATAATAAACAGAGAAATAGTATTGAGGAACGTACTGAAATGGAACCAATGAACATTAAGGTTATGGGAACTTCAAATAATTTTGCGTTAGGTATTACTGCAGGAGGTAAAATTGTTGTTAATAATGGTTTAGCTTTTGAATTTTATGGAGGTGTAGGCAGAAATATTTATACATCCAATAGTGATTTTTCCACTGAGATTGTACCTCGGTTAGGTGCTTCTATTGGGTATAGGTTTTAAAATGACTAATATAGAACCTTGGTTTTAATAAGCTTACACGGATTCCAAATAGGCAACTACCTCATTGAAACACCGTTCGGGTTCTTTTTTAATTTCTTTTTCCCAAAATCTAAAAACTTTATAGCCCAATTGTTTTAATGTTTCGTTTACCTCACGGTCGCGTTGCATATTGCGTTCTATTTTGGGAATCCAAAAATCTCTGTTGGTTTTTACTTTCTTTTTGCGTTCCTCCCAATTGTAACCGTGCCAGTATTCACCGTCTATAAAAATAATGGTCTTGTATTTATTGAGTACTATGTCTGGTTTACCGATCAGTTTTTTATAGTTGATTCGGTAACGGTATCCGGCATTCCATAACATTTTTCTGAAAGCAACTTCTGATTTTGTATTCTTTCCACGAATTTTGCTCATTATTTTTGAACGCTTGGGTGTGGTGTAAAATCCCGATTCTTCATTAAAACGCGGAACTTTTATCGGTTCTTCAGAATATTTTTTTACCATAACCCAATATACCTAATAATTTATTTTTTTCAAAAATTTCTAATTTGTGCTAGAAATTTGTTTGTAATCTTCTAAAGTATCCATATCCATGGTGGTATTGCCTGCATCAATTGCCCAAACATCTTCTAAATTGTTTTTAATGATTTGTTTGGCTCCTTTATCTTGATTTAATAAGGATAATTTTTCAAAATAATTTTGACTAAAAACGGCAGGGACACCAACTGTCTTATCTTGCTTAGTTGCTACAATTCCGCAATTGCTTTCTGAAAATTTTGCAATCAGTTTATTATAATGGGAAGCAGTTAATAAAGGTTGATCTGCCAAAGCAATAAGAATACTGTCAAATTTGTTTGAATACTTGCTTAAGAACTGAACTGCAAAGGCAATTGATTTGCCAATTCCCAATTCCCAATCATCATTTTCAATAATACTAATATTATAATCTTTTATTTTGGGGATGATTTTTTCTTTATTAGCACCTAAAACCACAAAAACGGTATCAACTTTAGTGGCTAAACCTTGTTCAATGGTATGCCCTAGTAGTGTTGTATTTTTCCAAGGCAACAATTGTTTTACGGTTTTCATCCGAGTGGAAGCACCGGCAGCCAAAATAACCATGGCTATTTTTTTTCCTTTTGAGGATTGTTGCATCAATCTATGGTAAATAATTTTCAGAATGAATTTTACCCACAATATTCCGTAACGATCCTGGGTCTTTTTGACGGGTTATGGACAAAATTTCAGCACAAATGGATAAAGCGATTTCTTGAGGTGTTATAGCTCCGATATTTAAACCCGCTGGGCTATGGATTTTTTCAAAAAAAGCATCGTCGGTCAAAGGGAATCGTTCTATAAATTCATTTAATAGTTTCTCGCGTCGCTTTACAGGTCCTAGAATACCAATATATACCGGATTTACTTTTTTTAAGGCAATTAAAAATTGCAAATCTTTTGCATAATTATGGGTCATTAAAACTACGGCGGTTTCTTCTTTAATTATTTCGGTATCAAAAGTTTCAGGTGTTTGGTGCAATAACTGATGTGCTTTAGGGAAATCATTCAGGGTTTTAGGATCTGACGGCGATGCAACACTGTAAACATCCCAACCTAAATCAGTTGCAAAAGAAGATAGTTGCACGGCATCGTGTTCTGCTCCAACAATGACCAATCTAAAACAAGGTTTTAAAGTTTGACTAAAAACTTTATCTGTTGAATTTTCCCTAACATTAACAGTTTTATTAAATGGGAAGTCAAAATTATCAATAGATAATAAGGATCCAAAAACTTTATTTGAGTTTGTATCTTCAGAATAAGAGCTATCAATGTTAAATGTTTTATGTTGTTTTAAACACATACTAAACGCGTCGAAAAAAGCAGTATCGGGATTAAATAGTTCTAATAAAATATATAAAACCCCTTCACAGCCCAGACGATAACGACCATTATAAGTCATTACTTTTGACATACCATTTTTAAAAACGGAAGCCGATTGCTTTAAGATTTCTTTTTCTACACAACCACCGCTAACGGCACCGACCATTTGTCCATTTTCTAAAATCAGCATTCTAACTCCAGGTTTTCTGTAAGATGAACCCTCTAATGCCACAACAGTTGCTACAATTGATTTCAAGCCTTTTTCTTTGGCATTTAGATAGGCTGATACTATTCTTTTAAATTCGTGCGTCATTGATAAACAATTGAAGATAGAAATGTTCTCGATACACCACGCTAAAAAGCGTGGCACTCGAACTGACATTTTTAGTGCTTTTTAAACTACCCAAAAATCTTTTCACTACTGTTAATAAATGGTTGCTTGGTCAATCGTATTCCAGTTGCAGCTTTTATGGCATTGGCTATTGCAGCACCTGCGGGAGGCAAAGAAGGCTCTCCCAAACCAGTAGGGGCAATATCGTTTTCAACAAAATGAACTTCAACTTGTGGAGTTTCTTGCATCCTTATCAAACGATAATTATTAAAATTGGCAGATTGAGGAACTCCATTTTTAAATTCTAAATTACCGTACATGGCATGACCGATTCCGTCAATTACCCCACCTTCAACCTGATTTTTAGCTCCCAAAGGATTTACCACTATACCGCAATCTATGGCACAAGTAACTTTTTTAACGATTGGTACTCCTGATTCCATGACCACATCGGCTACTTCCGCTACATGCGAATTGTGGCAGTAATATGAAGAAAAGCCCTGGTAAGTGTTTTTATCCTTTTTGCCCCAATCTGATTTTTCTACGGCCAACTTTATAACGCCTTCCAAACGTTCAGGTGAATATTGTATACGTTCATCTGTAGTACCTTTAACATTTTGCAATAAATCCAGTCGCAACTGTATATTATCTACGCCCATAGTTTCTGCCAGTTCATCAAAAAAACTTTGTTCTGCAAAAGCCAAAAAATTTGTGTAGGGAGCCCGCCATGCTCCAGTAGTGATGTTACTTTTATAATTTGCCACATCAACTTGATAGTTTTCTATAGCACCGGCTGGGAAAAAATTAGGGATCAATCCGTACATATTATTGTTGATAGCGGCTTCTTTTAAGTGGTATCCAGTAACTTTAGCATCCTTTATGGCTGCTTTAATTCTATATTTAATGGCAGGCCTATAAATACCATCAGCCATATCATCTTCTCTTGAGAAAATGACTTGAACGGGTTTTTTGGCTATGTTTGAAATGGTTGCTGCTTCTATGGCAAAATCGCCATAAAGCCTTCTTCCAAAGCCGCCACCCATACGGGTCATTTCTAACGTAACATCTTTTATATCTCGTTCTAATTCTTTAGCAATTCTGTTAGCTGTACCTGCGGGAGTTTGAATAGGGCCTACCAATTCCACTTTTTCGTCAGTAACATTAGCGAAAAAATTCATGGGTTCTAGGCAGTTATGCGGTAAAAATGGCGATTCATAAGTACGCTCTAATACTTTATCAGCTTCCTTAAATGCTTTTTTAACATTGCCATCCGTTCTCAACGTTTCAAATTTGCTACCATCCAAAAGACCCATTAAAATTTTATCATGGTCTTCGGTACTTTCTAAAGTTGTATCTACTTCCCAATTTGCTTTTAAGCTTTTTTTGGCCTGCATTGCCTGCCAGGTACTTGTGGCCAAGACGGCAATTTTATCACCAAACTGAAACACATCCACAACTCCATCTTTAGTTTTAGCGTCAGAATCATCAAACGAAGACAATTTTTGTCCAAACGCTGGTGGCCTCATCACAGAGGCATACAGCATACCTTCACGTTTAAAATCTATACCAAATAATGGCTTTCCTGTTATTATTTTATCAACATCAACATTCTTAACATCTTGACCAATGATTTTAAAATCTTTCGGTTCTTTTAATTTTACATCTTTTGGTATTTCTAATTTAGCGGCCTCAAGAACAACCTCTCCATATCCTAATTTTTCACCTTTTTTATTAGAAATTATACCATTTTCAACTGAACACTCTGAAGCATCAACGCCCCATTTTGCCGCTGCGGCATTAACCAACATCTGTTTGGCAGTTGCCCCGGTTTGGCGTAAAGGCTCCCAACCATGCCTAATGGATTGACTTCCACCTGCTACCTGCCTTTCAAATACGTCCATATCCAAACCACCTTGGGCTACATGTACATTTTCCCAAGCAACATCCAGTTCTTCAGCTATAAGCATTGGCATTGAAGTTTTTACACCTTGCCCAATTTCTGGATTTGGGGAAAAAATAGTTACCATACCGTTATCGGCTATTTTAATAAACCCGTTAAAGTCGTTAAAGTTGAGTTTGGAAATATCAATGGCGGGTTTAGCTTTTGGCTTACAAGCGTTAAATAGGTTAAACCCAATAATCATTCCACCTCCGGCGAGAGCCGATGTTCTTAAAAAAGATCTTCTGTCTATATTATTTTTTGATGAATTCATTTGTTATGGATTTAACTGTTAGCAGTTGCTGCTTTAGCCACAGCTTTTTCAATACGATTATAAGATGCACACCTACAGATATTACCGTGCATGGCTTCTCTAATTTCTTCAGCATTAGGAGATGGATTTTTTTCCAAAAAGGCAGTAGCCGTCATAATTTGACCCGCTTGGCAGTAACCACATTGCGGTACATCAATTTCTTTCCATGCCAATTGCACAGGATGATCTCCGTTTTCAGAAATGCCTTCAATAGTGGTTATTGATTTATCGGCCACAGAAGAAATAGGCATTGAGCAACTTCTAGCGGGTTCACCGTTTAGGTGGATAGTACACGCACCGCACTGTCCAATTCCACATCCGTATTTTGTGCCCAATAGGTTAAGATGGTCTCGTAGTACCCATAAAATAGGAGTATCATCGCTTACATCTATTTCGTAGGACTTGTTATTTACCTTTAGTTTGTATGTTGCCATGTGAAGTGATTTTAGTTAGAGTCAATGCTACTAGTTGCAGTAACTAATAGAACTCTAGCAAGTTAAGAAAAAAATAAATACGGATTACTAAATTTAACAGTCTATAACAAATAGATATCAACAAAAAACGCAATAAGTTTTACCTATTGCGTTTCTTACTGTTGCCTATTAATTAAAGATTAGGATTACATTCTCATTAACCAATGTTTTACGTCCACTTCTTTTTTTATAATATCTCTTAAGTCTTCAATCTTTACACGGCTTTGTTCCATAGTATCTCTATGACGGATAGTAACTGTATTATTTTCTAAAGTATCATGGTCAACGGTAATGCAAAAAGGCGTTCCGTTGGCATCTTGTCTTCTGTAGCGTCTTCCCACAGCATCTTTTTCGTCATAAACAACGTTAAAATCCCATTTTAGATCGTCAACAATTTTTTGAGCGACATCTGGTAAACCATCTCTTTTAATTAAAGGTAGAACTGCTGCCTTGTTTGGAGCCAATACAGCCGGTAATTTTAAAACCGTTCTGGTAGTGTTGTTCTCCAATTCTTCTTCAACTAACGAATTTGAAAAAACGGCCAAGAACATTCTGTCCAAACCAATTGAAGTTTCTACTACATAGGGAACATAACTTTCATTATCCTCATGGTCGAAGTACTGCAATTTTTTCCCTGAAAACTTTTCGTGTTGACTTAAATCGAAGTCGGTACGTGAATGTATTCCTTCTAATTCTTTAAATCCGAAAGGGAATTTAAATTCAATATCCGCAGCAGCATCTGCATAATGAGCCAATTTTTCATGATCGTGAAAACGATAGTTTTCTTTGCCCATACCCAATGATAAATGCCATTTTAATCTAGTTTCTTTCCATTTTTCATACCACTCCTGTTGCGTTCCAGGTTTAATGAAAAATTGCATCTCCATTTGTTCAAACTCACGCATTCTGAAAATAAATTGGCGTGCTACAATCTCATTTCTAAAGGCTTTACCTGTTTGGGCAATGCCAAAAGGAATTTTCATACGTCCCGTTTTTTGAACATTTAAAAAATTGACAAAAATACCTTGAGCCGTTTCAGGACGTAGATATAAATCCATTGCTGAATCAGCAGAAGCACCTAATTTTGTACCGAACATTAAGTTAAATTGCTTAACATCCGTCCAATTTCTAGAACCTGTTAACGGATCGGCAATTTCCAATTCTTCAATTAATGCTTTAACATCGGCTAAATCTTCTTTTTCTAAAGATTTTGCCATTCGAGAAAGGGTAGTGGTAATTTTTTCTTGATATCCAACTACACGCGGGTTTGTAGTAATAAACTCCTCTTTATTGAAAGCATCTCCAAAACGTTTTTCTGCTTTAGCAACTTCTTTGTCTATCTTAGCTTCAATTTTAGCACAGTAGTCTTCAATTAAGACATCTGCTCTATAGCGTTTTTTAGAATCTTTATTGTCAATTAACGGGTCGTTAAAAGCATCTACATGCCCCGATGCTTTCCAAGTAGTTGGGTGCATAAAAATAGCGGCATCCAGACCTACAATATTATCATTCAATTGTACCATGGCTTTCCACCAATAGTCACGTATATTTTTTTTCAGTTCTACACCATTTTGGGCATAGTCGTAAACAGCACTTAAGCCATCATAAATCTCACTGCTTTGAAATACATAACCGTATTCTTTAGCGTGAGATATAACTTTTTTAAATTGATCTTCTTGTTTTGCCATGTTGCAAAAATAGATAAATATATATTCTACAAAAACAAAAAAGTGCAAATAGTTTTACCTAATTGCACTTTAATTTATGGTGTTGGAATTTAAATTTTTACAAACCTAAAAACGCATCTTTTAATTCTAATTTTGTAGCTCCTACTATATTACCTTCTACATATACTTTTACCGTATAATCACCTTTTACAAATTTTTGAGGTATTTTTTCAACAAACATTACCACGTCTCTATCTACATTTTTATAATCAACAACATCAGTATCGGTATAAGGTAACTCTTTACCATCGTTTGTCGTAAAAGTACCTTTTTCGCTTAATACTTTACCACTTGGGTTTTGAATTACAATATATGCTGTTTTATCTCCAGGTGTGGCAATTTCGTTACCTTCAATTCTAAAAGTTACTCTAATAGCTTCTGCTTTTTGAGCTTTAGTTGTTTCGGCATATTTGCCGTTACCTCTCAATCTCATTGCAGTTGCAGCAACAGAATTAACTCTTAACGCACCACCAATCTTAACTTTTTCGGACAAATCCATGTTTTGGGCCATTAAAGTATCATTAGCATTGGTTTGTTCTATTAACTTACCGGTAATACTATCTCTTTGTATGGTCAAATCATTATTCACTAAAAATAACGAATCGGCCACGCTCATTAATCTTTCATTGGTTTTTTCCAATTCTGCAATTTTACCTCGGTAACGTCTAATTAATGACCAGTTGGTGTTTTTTAAATTTTGTACAGAATCTTTAAAAGCAATAATTCTATCTCTTTCAATGGTTAGTTCTTCTGACATTGAATTGTTTTGAGCAATTGCAGCGTCATATTTTTCTTCCATTGTGGTTAAATTACCTAAGATTTGTTCTTTCTCTTGTTTTAAGAATTCTTCGGAGGCTTTAAACTTAGAATTGGTACGCATAGTATAAACACCTAACCCAACGAGCAATGCCAATAGTATGCCTATTATGATTTTTTTGTTTGAAGATGATTTTTGTTCTTCCATAATGAAAATAATTAAAGTTTTAATTCAGAGTTTGTTAAATACTTATTTAAAAACGCAAAATTAGAAAAATATTGCATATAGCGTTACATTTTTTTGCATTTGTAAATAAAGGCGGGAGGTATATTTCTTATTTCAAATTCCAAATCAACATTATGATATATCTTTTTTAACTTCTTATAATATGTCAAACTGTATTGATATTGTAAAAAACAGCCTGTTTTATTGAGTTGGGCATGGCTTTCACAGAGGATTTTATTTGTGACGTTATCGGGTATATTGGTTAGCGGTAAGCTGGATATAAAATAATCTATGTTTGAAATGTTCAAACTTGTGCAAACGGCTTTTATATTTTCGCACGATTCGTTTAATACGGTTAACCTTGAGTCTTTAAATGTTTGCAAATGTTCATAGAACTTTTCATTGATCTCAAAACAGATCAATTGGCTGTCTTTATTTAATTTTTTCAGAATTTCTCTGGTAAAGTTACCATTGCCCGAACCATATTCAACAATTATGTTGGCTTTAGTGAAATCAACCTCTTTTAAAATTTTTTGTATTAAATATTTGGAGCTTGGTGCAACAGTGCCCGAAGTTTTGATGTTTTTAATAGCTTCTTTTATAAATGCTTTTTTTGTACGCAAAGTTGTATCTTTAATAAAATAACAGTTAAATTCACAAAATATTTGTCAAAGATGCAATTTTTTAGAGATATTTATCATTTATTTTTTCCTAAAATTTGTGCTAGCTGTAAAGAACAATTGTTGCAAAATGAAGTAACGGTCTGCCTAAAATGTAGATTCGAGCTTCCAATAACGGATTTTACAGACGAAACTAACAACAAAGTAGAAAAAACCTTTTTTGGACGTTTACCAATTATTTTTGGGACATCATTATTTTACTATAAAACCAAAGGCAAATCACAACAACTTATATATCAGTTAAAATATAACGGTCAGCAAGATATTGGCACTTTCTTGGGGAATTGGATGGGCGAAGTATTAAAAAACAGTAAAAGGTTTCCGAAGATTGATTATGTAGTTCCTGTTCCGTTACATGATAAAAAACTTAAAATAAGAGGATATAACCAACTGACAACATTTGGATTAAGTATTTCTAAAATTATTAAAGTACCTTATGTTGATGATGTTTTAATACGTAAATCGGTTACGGAAACACAAACTTTAAAGCAACGGTTTGATCGTTGGAAAAATGTTCAAGAAATATTTCATGTTGACAATCCCAACTTCTTTAATAACAAACATGTGCTATTAATTGATGATGTTATCACAACCGGGGCAACTTTAGAAGCCTGTGCCAAGCAAATATTAAAATCGGACAATGCAAAAATAAGTATTGCAACTATGGCCTATACAGAATAGAATATTTCTTTACTTTTGCAACAAATTATAACTATGAGGAAACAATTTTCTGTACTTTTCGGTTTTTTGTTTTTAGTACTGTTTTTAACCGATTGTGCAAAAAGAGGGAGACCCACAGGTGGAGAAAAAGATGAAGATGCCCCGTTGTTGGAGAAATCGATTCCTGCTAACTATTCAACAAATTTTAAAGGAAAAGAAATAAAATTGATTTTTGATGAATATGTTAAGCTAAAAGATTTAAACTCTCAATTGATTGTTTCACCTCCTTTAAAAAACAATCCTTTAATAACTCCAATAGGTACTGCCAGTAAAACGATCACCATTAAACTATTGGATACATTAAAAGAAAACACCACGTATTCGTTCAATTTTGGGCAGAGTGTGACCGATAATAACGAAGGTAATATTTTCAATAATTTTAAATTCGTTTTTTCAACTGGACCGATTATAGATTCTCTTAAAGTGTCAGGAACCATTTCCGATTCTTTTAAAAAAGAAGCAGATGAAAATGTTACTGTAATGTTATATGAAATTAATGATGCCTTTAACGATTCGGTAATCTATAAAGAAAAACCATACTATGTTGGTAACACATTAGATTCTACAATTTGGGAAATTACCAATATAAAAGCAGGGGAATATTTATTAATGGCATTGAGCGATAAATCTAGAAATTATACTTTTAATCCGAAAGAAGATAAAATCGGATTTGTCAAAAAGCACATCACAGTTCCCTCGGATACAGCTTATAACATTAAATTGTTTAAAGAAATTCTACCATTTAGGTTAACCAGACCTTCTGAAATCGGTAAAGGTCATATACAATTTGGTTATGAAGGTGTTGCAGATAGTTTAAAGATTGAAGCGTTAAATTTTGGTCCTGATTTTAAAAGTGTAACTAATTTTGAAAAAGAAAAAGATACACTGAACTACTTTTATAAAGGAAATAGTACTGATTCTATTCAATTTAATGTTTCAAACATAAATTATATAGATACGGTAACAGTTAAGTTACGAACAAAAAAGATTGACTCTTTAAATTTAAAAAGTTCACCTTCAAATGACGTTCATTTTAAAAAACCATATAAAATTGTTAGCAATACACCATTGGTTTCAATTGATACCACATTGATTAACATAATAAATAACGATACAATACCTGTAAAACATACGGTTGCAATTTCAGAAGATAGGTCAGAGTTAATTTTAGACTTTACAAAGGAATATGATAAAAAATATGCCGTCCAAATATTACCAAATGCCATTACTAATTTTTTTGGACACACTAATGATAGTCTTAAATACAGTATAACCACTAAAAAAGAAATTGACTACGGTAAATTATTCGTAACTCTGCAAGGTGTTAAAAATTACCCCATTATAGTGCAATTACTTACGGATAAAGAAAAAATAGTGGAAGAAATTTATGCCACAGAACCTCAAAAATTTGATTTTATAAACTTATTGCCTGGTAAGTATTTATTGAGGATTATTTATGACGAAAACCAAAATAAAAAATGGGATACGGGTAATTTTTTGCTCAAAAAACAACCTGAAAAAGTTCTTTATTTCGAATTTGATAACGATGTCAGGGCCAATTGGGACATAGATAAAACTTTTATTTTGGAATAAGTACAGTTTTCTATCTAAAAATCCATTAACCTTTTGTTTTGTTTCTTTTCTAAAATCCTTTATTTATTAAAGTCTAAACCCTATCTTTGTAATTTAGAATGAATATAAAGAAGTGAGAAATGAAGTTTAGTAAAGAAGATATATACAATGCTCTAGAAACCATTACCGCACCTGGTGAAGGTAAAAGTTTAGTAGAGAGCAAATCTATTGGGAATATTGTAATTTTTGGTAATGAAGTTGTTGTAGATGTTGTTATTAGCAACCCCACGTTACAGGCCAAGAAAAAAGTGGAGGTGGAGATAATCAAAGCCATACACGACCGTGTACACCAAAAAATTGATGTTAAGGTCAATGTGAAAGTTAATGCACCTTCTCCTGAAAAGAAACCAACCAACTTAATCAAGGGAAAAAAAATAGAAGGCATTCAGAATATAATTGCAGTAGCTTCAGGTAAAGGTGGTGTAGGTAAATCTACTATTACGGCTAACTTGGCAATTACCTTGTCAAAAATGGGTTTTAAAGTAGGTGTTTTAGATGCTGATGTTTATGGGCCATCTATGCCTATAATGTTTGACGTTGCCGATGAAAAGCCAATTGCAGTAAATGTAAATGGTCGTTCTAAAATGAAACCTATTGAAAGTTATGGAGTGAAATTGTTATCCTTAGGGTTTTTCACCCAACCTAACCAAGCGGTTATTTGGCGTGGTCCCATGGCTTCAAAAGCTTTAAATCAATTAATTTTTGATGCAGATTGGGGAGAATTAGACTTTATGTTGATCGATTTGCCACCAGGTACTGGTGATATTCATTTGTCAATAGTACAAGCGGTTCCAATTACGGGTGCAGTAATAGTTAGCACACCGCAAAATATTGCTTTGGCCGATGCTAAAAAGGGCGTAGCCATGTTTGAGCAAAAAAATATCAGCGTACCAGTGTTAGGAATTGTTGAAAATATGAGTTACTTTACACCAGCAGAATTACCTGAGAATAAGTACTATATCTTTGGTAAGGACGGTGCAAGAAATTTAGCTGAGGATTTGAATACTACCTTTTTAGGAGAAGTGCCTCTTGTGCAAAGTATTAGGGAAGCTGGCGATGCTGGCCATCCGGTAGCCTTGCAAAATGACACACCGTTGGAAGATGCATTTATAAATCTGACGAAGAATATGGTTACGCAGTTGGTGAAGCGTAATGACGATTTACCACCAACAGAAGTGGTTAAAATAACGACCATGGCAGGTTGTAGTGCAATTAAAAATTAAGCCGATGACAGCAGAAAAGTTAAAAAACGAAGTAGAAAAGGCGTTAGCTGAGATTAGACCTTTTTTGGAATCTGATGGGGGCGATATTTCATTGGTTTCTATTGATAAGGATATTGTTAAAGTACAATTATTAGGTGCTTGTACGGGCTGTTCAGTAAATCAAATGACACTTAAAAATGGGGTGGAGGCTACCATTAAGCGTTATGCACCACAGATTAAAGAGGTTGTAAGTATTAAATAAATCACCTCTAATTTTTAAAAAATATTCCTTATCTTTGGGTTTGAACTATTGTTTAAACAATGAATACTTCTTTTACAGAATTATTGTTACTTCTTAAATTCTTGATTAAAAGAAATCCTGAATGAGGTTTACTTGTCCGATAGTAAACTATTTATTCACAATTCAAAAACATAACCAATATGCCTAGATATCATAAATTAGGTAAAATACCTCCTAAGAGACATACCATTTTTAAGAGTGACTCGGGAAAGTTCTATTATGAAGAGCTTTTTGGAACCATAGGTTTTGATGGAATGTCATCTTTATTATATCATACTCATAGACCAACTCAGGTTAAAGAAGTACTGAAATCGTATGATGTTTCACCAAAAATAGCGGTAGAAAAGAATATGAAAGCCTTGAGCCTAAAAGGCTTTGAAGTTAAGCCTACTTCTGATTATTTGGAAAGCAGAAAAATAATTCTGGCAAATAACGATTGCTATATTGGATTGGCTGCACCACAAAAATCCTTAAGAGATTACTTTTATAAAAATACAGATTCTGACGAGGTATTATTTATTCATAAAGGAACGGGCAAACTGCGAACTTTTCTTGGTAATATTGATTTTAAATATGGTGATTATATAGTAATTCCAAGAGGGATGATCTATCAAATTGATTTTGATACTGAGGACAATAGACTATTTATTGTTGAATCTAAACAACCAATTTATACGCCCAAACGCTATCGAAACTGGTTTGGTCAGCATTTAGAGCATGCACCATATTGTGAACGTGATATGCACCCGCCTAGTGAACTGGAAACTTTTACGGACAAAGGAGACTTTATCCTAAAAGTAAAAAAGCAAGATATGATTCATGAATATGTATATGCTTATCACCCATTTAGTGTTGTAGGTTGGGATGGTTATAATTATCCGTATAAGTTTTCAATTCATGATTTTGAACCCATTACGGGTCGTATCCATCAACCACCACCAGTACATCAAACTTTTGAAACCAGTGCTTTTGTAATTTGCTCGTTTGTACCTAGGCTGTACGATTATCATCCCCAGTCTATACCCGCACCATATAACCATAGTAATATTGATTCGGATGAGGTGTTGTATTATGTAGATGGCGATTTTATGAGTAGAAATAATATTGGTATAGGACAAATCACATTACATCCAGCAGGTATTCCACACGGACCACATCCCGGTGCAATGGAACGAAGTATTGGTCAAACGAAAACCGATGAATTGGCCGTTATGGTTGATACTTTTAAACCATTGATGGTTACGGAAGAAGCATTAAAAATTGATACTGGAGATTATCACACTTCGTGGTTAGACGAAAATCATTAAAGGAAAATAATATGGCAGATATAAAGAATTTAACAGATTTACAAAATACAGAATACGGCATTAAAAAAATTTTTAATGATGCCGAAGACTTTTTGCCCTTATTGGGTACAGATTATGTGGAACTATATGTGGGAAATGCAAAGCAATCGGCACATTTCTATAAAACTGCGTTCGGGTTTCAATCAGAAGCTTTTGCTGGATTAGAAACGGGAATAAAAGATCGTGTTTCCTATGTGTTAAAACAAGATAAAATCAGATTGGTATTAACTACTTCGTTGATAGAAAATGGAGTGATCAATGAGCATATCAATAAACACGGTGATGGTGTAAAAGTAGTTGCCTTGTGGGTAGATGATGCTACAAAAGCCTTTGAAGAAACTACGAAAAGAGGGGCAAAGCCTTTTCTAAAACCTATCAAAGAAGAAGACAAAGACGGATTTGTAATCCGCTCAGGGATTTACACTTATGGAGAAACCGTTCATATTTTTGTTGAACGTAAAAATTATAAAGGCATCTTTTTGCCAGGTTATAAAAAATGGGAATCTCACTATAACCCTGAACCGGTTGGTTTAAAATTTATTGACCATATGGTAGGCAATGTGGGTTGGGGTGAAATGAAGCAATGGTGCGATTTTTATGCGAAAGTAATGGGATTTGCACAAATTATTTCTTTTACTGATGATGATATTTCAACTGAATATACGGCATTAATGAGTAAAGTGATGTCCAATGGAAATGGCAGGATAAAATTCCCCATTAACGAGCCGGCAGAAGGGAAAAAGAAATCACAAATTGAAGAATATTTAGATTTTTATAATGGTCCTGGTGTACAACATATCGCGGTGGCAACCAATGACATTGTAAAAACCGTTGGGGCTATGCGTGATAGAGGCGTAGAATTTCTTTACGTACCCGAAACTTATTATGACGATTTATTGGAACGCGTTGGTAAAATTGACGAGGATGTTGAAGTACTAAAAAAGCACGGAATATTAATTGATAGGGACGAAGAAGGGTATTTGCTGCAACTCTTTACCAAACCCGTTGTGGACAGGCCCACTATGTTTTTCGAAGTAATTCAACGTAAAGGAGCACAATCTTTTGGAGTAGGCAATTTTAAGGCCTTATTCGAAGCAATTGAAAGAGAGCAGGCAAATAGAGGAACGCTTTAGAATTTTTATTATGTAAACTATTCAAATACCAATTAATTTTGAAATTGATACCCAAATGGGCAAATAATATTTAATTCTCAATTTCCTTGATGATTTTAGCAGGATTACCACCTACCAAAACATTATCAGGAACATCTTTGGTAACAACTGCACCAGCACCAATTACTGCACCATTCCCAATGGTTACGCCCGGGCAAACAATAGCACCACCGCCTATCCAAACATCATTACCAATGCTTATTGGTTTGGCAAATTCTAGCCAAGAAGCACGGGTTTTGGCATCGAGTGGGTGAGTGGCCGTATAAAGCTGCACGTTTGGACCAAACATGACCCGATCGCCAATATTGACTTCAGCTACATCTAAAATACAACAGTTATAATTCATAAAAACCTGATTCCCAACTTTGATATTATAACCGTAATCACAGTAAAAAGGTGGTTCAATAAACAATCCTTTTCCGGCTTTCCCAAAAAGTTCTCGAAACAAATTATTGGTAAGCTTTGTATCGTTATTTGCGATTTGATTGATTTTTCTGAACAACAAACGTGCTTTATGCCTCTCTGCTATTAACTCTTTATCATTGGGATTATAAAGTTCACCAGCTAACATTTTTTCCTTTTCACTTTTCATTGCTATATAATTATTAAATGTTTGATATAGAACTCGTCTTGACTTTTTTCAATTCCTAAAAAATGGCTCAAATTTGTTCATATTTTGTTACTTTTTTTATCCGTAGCCCCGACGCTTCGGGGCTATGACTTTCGAAAAGTGCCTCATCTGAACAAATTTTATCTAATTTTCGGTTAAATGCGAAAAGTCAAGATGAGTTCATAAAAATAGCCATATTGTTTGAACAATATGGCTATTTTTATTTAGATATTGTACTTTATCAGTTACAATCTTCATCTTCTCCTTTACTGTTCCAGCAATGCCAATCATCATCGCCAAAATAATACGATGCCATTACACGACCATTATTATTAGTTCTGTTCCATTCAATATCCACATCCACAAAAGTGCTTTTGTCATTATCATAGGCGTGTACATCATAAAAAGCATCATAATCCCCGGTTTGTAAGCCATAGACTATATAACTACCCTTAAATTTGTCATCATTACGCTGGTCATTTAAGTCTCTAACGTAGGTATATTTGATATTTCCGATTTCATCATTTTCTACCTTCCAATCGATACGTAGCATATTTTCTGGAAAAGCTGCACTATGATTTAACAACCAGTAGCCACTTTTACCATCTGTATTAGAAATACCAGAAAACCACATAAATTCATCAAAAGCACCTATACCACTTTTGGCAACGTACATTTCCCAATGCACTTCGTTACCAGTTAATTCTCCTGTTAAACGAGCTGAGTATTGACTTGCAAATCCATCAACAGTATATGACCATTGCCATTTGGCATTTCCTAAGTAAACAGCCTGATGAGCAAAGGCACTTCTAAACGAAGCTACAGGGACAGCTAATGTTGTAAATAGTGCGGTATTCCAGACTCCTACAACAGCGGCGGAATAAAACCAATTTCCGATATCGGCTTGTTTGGTATTAAAATCTGCAATAGATTTTGTTTTAGTATTATTAAAATCTTCAAAGTCCATTACCATTGAACCTTCAGGGGGCAAATTTGGTGCATCTGTATTTTCACTTGTGCTATCGCAAGAGGTGAAAAGTAGTAGTGCAACTGAAAAAATTAAGATAGAAATTTTCACTTTCATTACATTATAATTTAGTTATACATATTATAACTTAATAACGAATGAAGTATAAATATATTTGAAATGAATGTGATCTAGAGTTGTTATTTATAAGTTAATTAAAGTAACAATCAACACTACTCTCATATCCATAGTAATCTAACCCATTTGTACACAAATAGCGGCTATTACTTTGAACACACCTTATTACAAAACAGGTTCCCAGCCTTTTTCATATTCACGTTTCCAATGTTTCATAGCTTCTGCATCATCTTTAACTTTTCCTGTTTTAGTGTCAATATGAATAGTACGTTTTACATCTTGGGCTATATTGCCTAAATGGCATAACATGGTGGTAATAGCAGCATCTGAAATAGGGGCGTTCTGTTTTTCGTTTTTACGTATGGCATCAAAAAAGTTTGCAATATGCGATTTGTCCAAATCGCCTTCACCCATGGTATTGGTTGTTGCACTAGTATTTTCCTCTTTGTGCTGTGTTATTAATTTACCATCTAACCCGTATAGTTCATAAGAATTTCTGCTTAAGGTAATTACACCTTTACTACCGTATATTGTAGCTCCTCTGCCAGGTTGTTGAGGTTGAATTAACCCTCTACTGTGTCCAGTCCAAGTGATTGTTTTATCGTTTTTAAATTGATAAGTAACTTGTTGATTGTCAGGAAATTCAAAATCATCATCGAAAGTAAATTTTCCACCGAAAGAAGTTACACTTTCTGGTAAATCTACACCCAATGCCCAACGGCAAATATCAATTTCATGTGTACCGTTATTATGCAATTCCCCAGTTCCCCAATTTTTAAACCAATGCCAGTTATATGGGTGTACATTATCCCTATAATTTTCCCTTGGTGCTGGACCTTGCCACAACTCCCAATCTAATGTTTTGGGTACAGGAATTTCTTTACCTATACCAATTGAGCCTCTATTATTTGAATAATAGGCCTCTCCTTTAAAAACATCACCAATAATACCTTCATTGATTTCTTTTACAGCTAACATTGAAGTTTTTGCCGACCGTTGTTGGTTACCCATTTGCACCACCTTATTGTATTTTTTTTGGGCGGCAACCAACAAATCATTTTCATGCGGATTATGACTACAAGGCTTTTCAACATAAACGTGTTTACCCGCTTGCATAGCCATAATGGACATAGGGGCATGCCAATGCTCGGGCGTAGCAATAAAAACGGCATCTACATCTTTATCTTCCAATATTTTTCTAAAATCTTTCTCAACTTTAGGAATATAACCTATATTTTCTTGACACCATTTGTTATGTTCTTCAATAATAATATCATCGACATCACAATTGTATAAAATTTTTGCATTTTTATATTCGTGGATAGCTTTACAGTGGGCTTTTGCTCTACTTCTTACACCAATAACGGCAACGTTTATTTGTTCATTTGCTCCAAGGATGTTCGCGTAGCCCATTTTCGGGAGTAACATTCCACCAACGGCAATTGCAGCACCACCTGTAGCTGTTTTTTTAATAAAATTTCTTCTTGATGTCATTGATGTATTATTTATTAATGATTGATATTATTTATTGTTAGATGTAACGTCTTGATTGGAAAATAGAACATAGAAAACAATATCTATTATCTTTTCTCTATTTTCCTTGTTCCCTTAACATAACCAACTGAATACTACTTACTGTTTTTATAAAGGTTTAATTTTAATATTTTTGAAAGAGACACGGTCACCATGGTCTTGCAATAGAATGTGTCCTTTTTCGGCTTCTCCAAAGTTTTTCCAATCTACATATTTACTCTCGGAGACCAGTTTACGATAATCACCACTTTTACGTTCGTATTCCAACACTTTCATGCCATTTAACCAATGCTCAACATGGTTGTCCTTAGAAATAATTCTTGCACTATTCCATTCACCAATTGGGTTAACGGGCTTATTTGGATCGGCTTGAATCAAATCATATAAGGAGGCCAAAGTACGGCTACCTTCATGGTTTCCTAATTTAGCATCAGGATGATTGGCATCATCTAAAATTTGATATTCTAATCCTATAGAAGATCCTGCACCCTTGTTCAGCTCGGTATCTACATAATATTTAATACCACTATTTGCACCCTTAGTAAGTTTAAAATCAAGTTGCAATTCAAAATCACCATATTTATCTACGGTAACAATATCTCCACCGGCTTCTGACTCACCACCTCCAGAGGCTAAAACGGTAAGTTCGCCATCTTCAATAACCCAACCTTTTTCAGGAAAAGTTTTAAGTTTGGCTCCACGCCACCCATCGGTTGTTTTACCATCCCAAAGTAACTGCCACCCTTCTTTTGCTTGGTTTCCAATCAAGTTGTTTTTTGTAACTATAGGTGTTAACGGGCTGTCTTTACTATATTTTGATAGGCTATCCGTTAATATTTTAATATTTTTCCATTGTATTTCAGTACCTTCTTTATTTTCTTTTGGAATGTTATGAACCTGTAATCCTATAAATCCACTATCTGTTACATCATCAATTAAATAAGCAGCGGGCACATCGTTTATCCAAGTTTTTATAGTATCTCCAATGGCTTCGATACGATAATGGTTCCAATCGTTTTGCTTGAACGCCTGTTGGGCTTTGGGATTATCGGTCAACGGATTTAACCATCCTCTACGACCTTCATCATAAATACCACCGCTCCAGGCTCTTTTGGAAGGGTCTATTTCTATTTGATAACCGTGAACTTGCCCATTTCTATAATGCGGAAAACTGTTGCTTCGTATTTGGATACCTGAATTCATGGTAGAATCAACCTTATAATCCAGTTCCAGTATAAAATCACCATACATTTTGTCGGTTGTCATAAAAGAATTTGGTGTGTTGTGGACTGTGGTTCCAACAATAATTCCATCTCTTATGGTGTAATTGGCTTCACCGCCTTTTTGGGTCCAACCCTGAAAGGTTTCACCGTCAAACAACTGAATCCAGGGGGTGTCGTCTTTGGTAGTTTGAGAACAGTTGGTTAAAAAAGTAATACTTAAGATAAAAATAACCAGAGAATTGAATTTGTATTTCATTTAGAAGTTGATTTTAAAACCTTAAAGTTAGGAAATAAAAAAAAGCCTATCAAATTTTGATAGGCTTTTGTAAGTAAAAAAATTAAAAGGTATATATTAAATCACTTTTACATTTACTGCGTTCAGTCCTTTTCTACCTTCCTGTAAATCGAATTCAACCTCATCACCTTCACGTACTTCGTCGATTAATCCAGAAATGTGTACAAAATGTTCTTTGTTAGAGCCTTCTTCTGTTATAAAACCGAATCCTTTTGATTCATTGAAGAATTTTACTGTTCCTTTACTCATGTTTAAAAATTATAAATTAATATTAGCCGCAAAGATAGTGTTTTTTATTGAAAAATAGGATTTTAACTTTTAATTTTACTTACGGGCAAAATATTAATTTACAAACTATCCAATTTTTGATGTGATTTTTTATAAGAAGGACAATTATCTATAAGTTCAATATGTAACTTATTAACTAGATAATCTTGTGCTTCTTGTCTAGAAGCGTCTGGGTGTTCCTTTAAATAGGCTTCAATTTCCGTTGAGGCTGTTTTGATGTAAGTTACAAAGTGATCGCTAAGGCAATCGGCAATTTCAGTCTTTAATTCTGTTTTATCAGTAGTTTCAATGTTATCGATACATTGACACGATCTAGTTAAGTATTCTTCTTTGGTGATTGTTTTGCAACCAATAAATAAGAATATGAACAGGAATGGTATGACTTGTTTCATTATTAGTCTTTAAAAATTCGGGCTTTTGTCAAGTCAATAATAGCTGGGTCATTCTCGTTAAGTATTCGTTTTGTACGTAAATACCTATTGTAGTTGTATTCATCAAAATCTGGAGATTTTTTGTCGAAAGTACTGATATGTACACGACCGGCGGAATGTATAAATTGATTATTTCCAATCCACATACCAACATGTATTACCCTTTCTTTTGTCGTTTCAGTCGCAGGCTTGCCAAAGAACAACAAATCGCCAGGTTGCATATTGTCAAAACTTTTATCATCATCAATCAGCTTGCCTGTATGAATTTGTTGCGAAGCATCTCTTGGCAATACCAATCCGTTTAAAAAGAAAATGGTTTTGGTGAAGCCACTACAGTCCACACCTTTTGAAGAAGTACCGCCCCATAGATAAGGGAGTCCCATTAATGATTTAGAAGTGACTACCAACGATTCCTGCGTGGGTTTTAGACTCTCCAACCAATCATTATATTTCATTGTTTTACTTTGTTCAACAAATGCAATTCTACCATCTGGATATTTAACTTTGTAAAATAGTCCAACTTTTTCAATAACCTCTAAAATATTTCCTGCCACTAAATCAGAAACAACTTCAGTAAACTTACTAACGTTTTTAAAAGACTGCCCGTAAGTGTTCAAAAATATAATTTTATCTGCCAATTTCCAAGTTGCAAATTCTTCATCGTTCATCAATTCAATACCGCCACTATCTACCCAAGCCAAATATTTATCGGGTGTTTGAACTAAATACCAATTGTCTTCTTTTGTAAATACATTTAACGGTGTACCCAATGTGGCCTGTGTGGATAATTCGGCAGAATGTTTTGGATTACTTCTTAAATTGGCAACAGATATTTTTACTACGGCTTTTGTTTTTCCCCCTAAAGTTGCATCTGGGTAAAGTTGAACGCTATCTACAAAAGCAATTTTTTCGTTTTTCAGATTCTCTTTTAAGGTGTTAACGGCCTCGGGTAAGTTGGAAGTACCTTTGAGGATAATCTGATTATTATTTTTTACCGAATTAATATCGAATAAAGCCACACGTTTATCGGGGGCAAATTCATCTTTAACTAAAGCAATTTGCTTTTTTAAAGGATTCTCTTCAATTTTTTCGGTTTCATTTTTGCACGAAGCAAAGATGATTAAACTGCAGATTAAAACTAAGTAAATATAATTGTGAAGTTTCATATTCTAAGTTTTACAATTTTCTTGAAGCTGCTATTGCTGCACCAACAATTCCCGCCTCATTTTCAAACTCCGAGGCTACCACTGGTACGTTGACAGTAAATTGTGCTTTAAACTTATCAATTTTTTTACTGGCACCACCACCTAAAATAATTAAATCAGGAGAAGCAAGGAATTCTACAAACTTAAGAAATTCATTAAAGCGTTTTCCCCATTTTTTATATGATAAATCATCACGTTTACGAGCGGAATTAGAAGCATAATGCTCAAAATACTTATATTTTTTATACGGAACGGTACCCAATTCAATATTTGGGACCAGTACCCCATTATAAAACATACCCGAACCCAAACCGGTGCCAATAGTAATCATTATTACCAATCCATCTTTGTCTTTCCCTGCTCCAAAAGTCATGGCCGCTAAACCGGCGGCATCGGCATCATTAACAATATGAAATTCCAACCCTGTCCGTTTCGAAAATAGATCATCTGCTTGTAAACCTTTCCAACTTTTATGGATGTTACTGGCAGATAATACTTTACCATGGGTAATAATCGATGGAAATCCGCAACCAACCTCACCTTTCCAATCAAAATGTTTGACCATGGCAGCAATTTCATCGGCTACATCATCTGGTTTTGCACCTTTTGGTGTGGGAATTCGATGTTTTTCGGACACCAACTCTCCTGTTTTTATGTTTACGATTGCTCCTTTAATTCCTGTACCGCCAACATCTATACCTAGTATTTCCATAAAATTTGTTTGAGGATATAAAATTGCTAATAATTGTTGGATTACACAAACCTCGTGTGATTATTGATAAATTAGGTTGCTAAATTTTTGCTTCTATCTTTCCTTTATGTTAGGCAAAATTTACAAGCATAGCAATGCTATGATTAAGAAGTTTAACGATACAGAAAGGAAAAAGAAGAGTGAAAATAGTGAGTGAATTTAGCAATTATCACACTCGGCTCAATTGCTTTTCTTAATTTTGTGACGATTAAAAAAATGAAATTGAAATTAGCTCTGCCACTAATGCACGAATAAAGCTAAAAACTAGGTAATAGCACAATTATCACGAATAAAAAATCTTTAGATTTTTTTTAAAAATTAGTGTTTAATCTATTTTGGTGAATACATTGAAGCATAAATTAGTGAATTTGTGGCATTTCTACTACATTTTGATTTTGACCTTGTTAACTTTGTAGTTATGACAAAAATTGTTTTTGCAACCCATAATTTAAATAAACTAAAAGAAGTACAGCAGTTAATGCCTAAAAGCATTAAATTGTTAAGTCTTTCGGATATTAATTGTAACGAAGAAATTTTAGAAACCGCCGACACACTGCTTGGAAATGCACAACTCAAAGCAGATTATATCACCCAAACTTATGGCTACGATTGCTTTGCGGATGACACGGGATTGGAAGTAAATGCTTTAAATGGTGAGCCTGGAGTATATTCTGCCAGATATGCAGGGCCCGCAAATAATGCCGTGGCAAATATGGCTAAATTATTAACTAATTTAAAAAGCAAGAAAGATAGAACGGCTCAATTTAAAACTGTTATCGTATTGAATTTAAAAGGAGAGCAGCATATTTTTGAGGGAATTTGTAAAGGTGAAATTCTAAAAAACCAACAAGGAAACGATGGTTTTGGCTATGACCCCATCTTTAAACCTGAAGGTTATGACAAGTCTTTTGCTGAAATGTCTTTAGAAGAAAAAGGGGTTATTAGTCATCGGGGGAAGGCTGTTAAGAAGCTGATGCGGTTTTTGAAAAATAGTTTTATTTTATCGAAATTGTGTTAATCATATTTTACAATCCATTCCATTTATCAAGAATATTCCCATAAAAACTGGATTGGGGTGTTGTTACATAATTTTCTCCAAGATTAGTAGCCTCTAAATCTCCAAATATGGAAATAATTAAATCAATATGTTGTTCTTCTGAATCAACAAAGTAAAAATCTGTGTATATATCATCAGGTATATTATGTAATTTTGGTTTTGCTATTTTATTTTCTATAAGAATTCTTTCAATTTCAGCTAATCCAATTTTTTTAAGTTGCTTTTTAGTTTCACTTAAGATTGAAAAACCTAATACGCTTTTATTTTGAATAATTCTTTTATAATCTTCAGTTCTCATTTGTCTTTAATTTCTCTACTAGAATTATCAACTTTTCATTTTCTTCAGGAGAACCAATCGCTTCCTTTTGAATCCAATCCTCATTTTTCAGTTTGTATGATAGATAACTGGGCTTTTTACCAAAAAAACCAATATTTCCTGGACCTATAAAATCTAAAATAAACCTTGATAAACTCCATTCTCCTTTTTCGAATTTGATTCCTTCTAGCTGATTAATTGGTATTTCAGTTTCTGAGTTTAGTAGTGGTAAAATTCTATTCTCTTTTAATAGAATACTTTTGTTCGATAACTCTAAACTTTTCCTTGGCATCTGGAGAATTAATAAAAAAGCAACGGCAATAGTTAACCCGAAAAAAAATGGATTACGCTCATATTGTATCGCCGCAAAAATTATCCATCCTAAAAATATGGCTCGACTGATATTTATCCAAAGGACACCTTGCTTTATTTCAAAATTTTTGTTCGACATTTTATTTCCCCATCACCAAATGCTCAATAAAAAACTCCATCATTCTATCCACATTAACACGGGTGTGGCCTTGGTCGGGACCTATTTGCACTTCATGGCTTTTACCAGCTTTTTGTAAAGCTTGTATCAATTGCAAGGAATTTGCAGGATGCACATTGTTGTCGCTGGTGCCAAAAAATATCATCAATTCACCTTTAAGGTTAGGGGCATAGGTCATTAAACTTGCAGCATCATATCCAGCCTTATTATCCTCTAAGGTATTCATAAAACGCTCGGTGTAAATATTGTCATAATTTCTCCAGTCGGTTACCGCGGAATTTGCCACAGCCGCGTGATACACTTCTGGAAAACGCAACAAACTAGCCGCAGCCGTTGTACCACCATAAGAAGTTCCAAAAGCACCAACGCGGTTTTTATCAAAATAAGGTCTGTCATATAAAGATTTTATACCTTCGGCAAAATCATCTTGCTCTACAATTGTTAAATTACCATACAACTGATCTAATAATTTTTTACCACGACCGCGGACATTTCTCCCATCTATATTGGCGACTAAAAACCCATATTCTGTTAACGGATCGGGCGTTCTAAAGTTTTCCCGAAACGCATTGGTTGCTGGACCACCATAATTGCTCAATAACAACGGGTATTTTTTATTGGGATCAAAATTTGACGGAAAATGCAACATACCGTGCAATTGGGTTTCACCGTCAGCAGAAGTAAAGGTAAATACTTCTACTTTTTTAAGTCCCAGCTCCTCAAATTTACCCAAGTCGCTTTTATATAACTCTTTGATAATTTTACCTCTTGAGTTTAATAAATTAGTAAAAGGCGGAATATTATGCGTTTGAGAAACATCAATAATATATTTGAAATTAGGTGAAATACTAACATCGTGATTAAAGGCAGGATCGGTCAATCGAACATCTCCTTTTCCGTTTAATTTTACTTTGTGCAACTGCATTTTCATGTGGTTATCACCGCTCCGTGCCATATAAAATAAAATGCCTTTTTTTTCGTCAACATCAACTATGCTGGAAACTTCAAAATTATGATTGGTCAAGGTTTTGAGTAGTTTTCCGTTAAAATCATATAGATAATAGTTATTGAATCCGCTACGTTCAGATGCCCAAATAAAACGCTTTCCGTCTTTTAAAATGTACATTTCGGGGGAATTTACAGTAAAGCTCGGCAACCACTCTTCACGAACAATGGTGCGACTTTTACCAGTAACGGGGTCTGCCGCTCTTAATTCCATAATATTTTGCTTTCTATTGGTACTATGGTACATGAGTTCTTTTCCGTCAGGAGTCCAAGAAATATCATATAAATACGTGCCTAAATCACCATCATTGTAGGGTTTTCCATCCCGGGTATCTAGCGTAATCATTTTTTTGGAATCTAAGTCATACAAGATCAAGTCAACAGGTAAGTTTTTAGCACCTACTTTTGGATAAGCTTCAATCTCAACAGAATCTTGAATTTTTGTTTGGTTGTATAGCACGTAGTATTTTTTCGCTTCTTTTTCATCAAAGCGGTAAAAAGCTATTTTTTTACTATCAGGTGACCACCACATGGCAGTATTTTGATCCAATTCCTCGCCATAAACCCAAGTAGCAATTCCGTATTTTATTTGATTTTCGTCATTGCCTTCAGTAGTAATCGCAACTACATTATTTCCATCAGCATCGCTCAAATACATATTCCTGTCTTTGGTAAATGCTTTTAATTTTCCGTCAGGAGAATCCTCAGAAGCATATTGCCTGCCGCGTTGTGGTCGGTTTGCCCATCTGGCTCTCCAGTCGGGAATTACGGCATTTCCAATTTCATTTTTTTCATGTATTGTTATATCGTATAAAAATCGTTTCCCGTCTTTGTTATATTCAAAATTATTTCCATTAGGATGCCATTCTGCATTTATAGCACCACTTTTAACAGAACTTCTAATTTGTGGGGCAATTTCTGAATATCGCTCATAACCAGGCATGTTTTTGAGTTTGTCTTGGGCATAGGAAAAACTGACGTTAAAAGTCAATAAAATAAGTATTAGCTTTTTAAAAAGATGTAAATATTTCATAAAGGGATAAGATTTTTTATTGATTTTAATAATGGCCATAAAGGTAATCAAATCTTTAAAGTTCAAACAAAACTTTAGGAATGGCATGAAAACCCAATTTTTTCACTACATTTTGAATGGTTTCTATTTTCACAACTTTTGAAGTGTGCACTGTAAATTCCGAGGGGAATTTTTCCAGATCGAACAGAAAATCCTTGATACCATCAATTTCAAGAACAGCCAATCTCATTTTATTCAGATCGACACTTCTTTTGGCATCTGTACCAAATACTTTTCCGTGGTTTCCCGGTATTATATTTTCAGATAAAAAGCTCATAATTTTGATTTTAATTTTTCATAATAAAGGTAAAAAATTATAACGATTTTTCAAAAATATGGTAAAATACCTTCAATATATTTTTATTACTTTTACCAATCAACGGCTACAAAACCAACAAAATCATGAAAAAACAATCTCTTTGGCTACTTTTTCTAATTTTTTACTCTTTGACTGGAAGTATTTTGCCGCAAGCCCAAGATAAAGAGGACTAGTACACATCTATGCAAAAAAACGATCCTTACGCGGCATTACGATTTAAAGAGTTTAATATATTTTTGGTAATGCGGTTTGCAATGGTTTTTGCCTGGTCTATGCAATTTGTAGTAATTGAATGGCAGGTATATAGTTTAACCAAAGATCCACTCTCGTTGGGAATTATTGGATTAATGGAGGTAATTCCAGCAGTTTCTTTAGCTCTTTTTGCAGGGCATATTGTCGATCAAAAAGAGAAAAAAGGATTATTAATAAAGTGCTTATTGGCGTTTTCGGTTATTAGTTTTGGCTTATTTCTGTTAACATGGCCAGAAGTTGTAGTGGGTTGGTCATCCAATAAAATTTTATACTCTATTTACTTTTTGGTTTTTTTAGGTGGAATTATCCGTGCATTTTTAGGGCCGACCGTTTTTTCATTATTCGCTTTGATCGTTCCCAAAAAAATATACCCTAACGCTGCTACATGGAGCAGTTCTGTCTGGCAAATGGGTGTGGTTTTAGGTCCTGCTTTGGCAGGATTTTCAATTAATTGGATTGGTGTACACTGGTCGTTATGCTTGGTTTTTGCATTTTCACTAATGGCTCTAATTAGCCTTTCATTTATTTCCAAAAAACCAATATTAAATCCCAAAATAGGCGAAAACGTATTTAAAAGCTTAAAAGAAGGGGTGAAATTTGTATATAAAACCAAAGTGATTTTAGGTGCCATAACCTTGGATATGATTGCGGTTTTATTTGGTGGAGCGGTAGCGTTGTTGCCTATTTATGCCCAAGATATTTTAAAAGTAGGCTCGGAAGGCTTCGGAATTTTAAGAGCTTCCCCAGCAGTAGGGGCATTACTAATTATGTTTACCTCGGCTTATTTTCCATTAAATAAAAATGCAGGAATGAAATTACTGGCTGCAATTTTCGGTTTTGGAATCTGTATAATCGTTTTCGGTTTATCCTCTTGGTTTTGGATTTCGGTATTTGCACTATTTTTAAGTGGTGTAACCGATGGTATTTCAATGATTATTAGACAAACCATTTTACAATTAAAAACTCCAGACCATATGAGAGGAAGAGTTGCTTCTGTAAATTCTATGTTTGTAGGGTCTAGCAACGAATTGGGAGCATTTGAAAGTGGACTGACAGCAAAATTAATGGGTACAGTTACGGCAGTAGTTTTTGGAGGGGGAATGACCTTACTCACAGTTATTATGACTGGGGCATTTTTCCCTAAATTGAGAAGACTCGATTTGCGAAAAGATATTGAAGCACATGAAAAGGAGGATTGAAAATAGTATCATCCCGCAAGGTTTCAAAAACCTTGTAGGGTTTTTTAAATAGCTAAGACCCCATAACAGCACCAAAAATATATCCAAAATTTAATTCTATATTTATCAACCAAATCAAAAAAAAACTAAAATTGTCTATGAAATCATACACTATTCAAGAAATAAACAATATTCTCGACGGAGAACTTGTAGGAAATACAACTTCAAAAATTTCAGGCCCTGAACAACTGAATAAAGCAGAACCGCATCACATAACTTTTATAGGCAGTACAAAATATATTAAGTTTTGGAGCGATTCCAAGGCATCTGCGGCTATAGTTAATGAGAAATTCTCCGTTGAACCTAGCGAAAATCGTGCATTGATAAAAGTGAAAAATGCCGATTTGGCAATGGCTAAATTATTGGAAGTTTTTAATCCGCCACCACCAGAATTTGAGCAAGAAATCCATCCAACGGCGGTTATTCATAAAACAGCAAAATTGGGAAAGGGATGTAAAATAGGAGCAGGATGTTATGTAGGTAAAGATGTTGTACTGGCAGATGGTGTAATTTTGTATCCAAATGTTACTGTAATGGATGAAACAAGTATCGGACAACATACCGTTGTTTGGTCGGGTACCGTAATAAGAGAGCGTACCGAAATTGGTAGTTATTGTATTTTTCATACTAATGTGAGTATTGGTGCCGATGGGTTTGGGTACAGACCTAGTGATGACGGCAGAGGATTGGTTAAAATTCCCCAAATCGGTAATGTTATAATCGGCAATGGAGTAGAAATTGGTGCAAATAGCTGTGTTGATCGTGGTAAATTTAGCTCTACCATTATTGGCGATGGATGTAAAATTGATAATTTAGTGCAAATCGCCCATAATTGTGTAATGGGTAGGTCTTGCATAATGGCTGGTCATAGCGGTTTGGCAGGTTCGGTCACTTTGGGCGATGGTGTTGTAATTGGCGGAAGTGCTTCCATTAAAGACCATACAACCATACACTCCGGAGCTACTATTGGTGCCGGATCAGGCGTAATGGGTGATGTGGAAGCTGGTAAAACAATGCTCGGTTATCCAGCAACCGATTCTAGAGAAATGCTAAAGCAATGGGTTGCATTGCGTAAGTTGGCAAAGCAATAATTAGAAAATAAAATTAATGTCCCATAAAATCACTACCTTTGTGGGATAACAGCTTATAAAAGCATTAAAACAGTTTTAAGATAAAGAATGGCAAGAGCACAAGAAACATTTGGTAAAAAAGAACGAGAAAAAAAGAGATTAAAAAAACGCGAAGAAAAAAGAAAACGTAAAGAAGCCCGTAAAGCAGGTGAAAAAGACGATACTTTTGTATATGTTGATCAATTTGGACAATTGACCGATACACCTCCAGATCCATCAAAAAAGATTAAGGTAGATGCCGAGGATATAGTCGTTGGTGTACCTAAAAAAGAAGATTATGAAGAGGAAGATCCTATTAGAAATGGTAAAGTAAATTTCTACGATGACAAAAAAGGTTTCGGATTTATTATCGATATGGAAAACAATGAAAAGTACTTTGTACACGTAAGTGGCTTACTTGATGATATTCAAGAAAACGATAAAGTAATTTTTGAACTTGAAAAAGGACAAAAAGGGTTAAACGCGGTTAGAGTTAAAAAGCAGTAATCCTTTTAGTTTACAGTATAAAAAAATGCCTGATGAATTTTCATCGGGCATTTTTTATGCAATTATATTTTAATAAAGGATTAACTTTTATCAGCCATCAAAGCAAAGAATTTATGGATATTTGGCATAATAACGATACGAGTTCTTCTGTTTTTTGCTCTATTTTCTTTTGAATCGTTCTCAGCTACAGGTTGAAAACTACTTCTACCAGAAGCGATTAATCTAGCAGGATCAATGTCAAATTTATCTTGCATTCTTCTCACAATTGAAGTAGCACGCAATACACTTAAATCCCAGTTATCTTTAATAGCCCCTGTATTGATTGTTCTAGAATCTGTATGACCTTCAACCATTAAATCTAAACTAGGCTCAGATTTTAAAAGATCTGCGATTTTTTGCAAAACGCCATCAGCTTTGTTGCTCATTCTATAACTAGCAGTTCTGAATAATAAATTGTCAGCGATAGTAATCATTACCACAGTTTCGTTAATGTTAATATCAACCTCACCGTTAGAATCTTCGCTCAATTCACTACCTGCCATAGTTTGCTTTAAATTATAAGCAACAGCTAGGTTCATAGAATCTTTTAATGTTTTGGCTCCTTCTACTGCTGCCGCATCCATTTTAGCGATAGTAGCTCTCATTGATTTTTTAGCGTCATTAGAAATAACACTTCCATCAGAAGTAGTTAATTTTGCGTCATTGTCCGCTTTAAGAGCGTTGATTTTCGCATTGTAAGCGTCAACTTTTGCTTCAATAGCAGCGAATTTTGCTTCTAATTCTTCTTTGGCAACTGCGGTTTTATGCAATTCGCCTTTAATTTGATCCCTGTCTTGTTCAAGTGCAACATATTTCTTTTTTGATACACATGCAGACAACAGAACCATTGTCAATACTAATACTGATACTTTTCTCATAATTTAATGTTTTTAATTTAATTTAGAGTTTAACTCGTGTTTTTTGTAGGTGCAAATTTATAATAAACTATGAATTAAACAATTATAATCATAAAGATTTATCAAAAACATATCAAAAGTCAACTTGTTAATATACAGTGCTTTTTCTTTATTTAAGTTGATAACACTAATTTTTGTGTGTATTTTTTTCTCATTCTCAATTAATTGCTTAAGAAAATGGATTCATTATAAAATTAATGTATAATTTTATTGCCGAATTAATTAGACCAATGCCTATATCACGTAAATCAACCCTTATAGTATTAGCTTTTTTTTCTATTTATGTTATATGGGGTTCCACGTATTTATTGAATAAAATTGCA
Organism: Aureibaculum koreense; assembly: GCF_034296135.1. Lineage (NCBI taxonomy): Bacteria > Pseudomonadati > Bacteroidota > Flavobacteriia > Flavobacteriales > Flavobacteriaceae > Aureibaculum > Aureibaculum koreense. The sequence goes on along the minus strand of NZ_JAXKVV010000002.1, from coordinate 130,542 downwards.
GTAACCGAACTACCTCCTTTTAAGTTGGCGGCTATACGATTTATCATTGCTAGTTTACTTATCTTTTTAATAGCCAAAATCATGGGTATCTCAATTAAAATAACCCGAAAGCAATTTAAGAATACGGTTATTGCCGGTTTTCTATTTTTAACCTTTGGCAATGGAGTAGTGGTTTGGGCACTAAAATATGTTGATAGCGGTTTTGCAGCTTTGGAAATTTCGGCACAGCCTTTAGTAGTCCTTTTGCTAATGTTGATAATACAAAAAAAGAAAATCCAGCCGATGTCTATTGTTGGAATCATCTTGGGTATGGTCGGCATGTATCTATTGGTAAGCCAAAAAGAGATTATTAATAACGAAAACTCTATTATAGGCCTAATAATGATTTTTGCTTGTATGGTAAGTTGGGGATATGGAAGTATATTTGTGGGTAAGGCCGATTTACCAACAAACTTTTTTGTGAATACGGGTTATCAGATGTTTACCGGTGGAGTTATGTTGCTTATTGCTAGTTTTTTGTTTGGTGAACAATGGTCAAATCCATTGGAATGGAGCGGTAAAGTCCAATTCTCAATGATAATTTTGATTACTCTTGGCAGTATTGTAGCTTTTACCTCTTTTAATTATCTATTAAAATCGGTATCTCCAGAAAAAGTGGCAACTTCTACTTACGTTAATCCTATAATTGCTTTAGCATTGGGCTGGTATTTTTTGGATGAGCAAATCACTACACAGTCCATTGTTGCTGCCATAGTCCTTTTAACGGGTGTGTATTTTATCAATACTACAAAAAAACTGACCGTTTATTCTAGGTTTAAAAAGTAGAACGCTATTAAAATTAGTGTAATTTTACTTTATTTTTTAAGCTAAAATTTTAAGTTTTAAGGGTAATTCAAACTTCACTATTGTATTAATTTTACGGAGTAAAATTAATTAGATTAAAAATTTTTCTATTGAAAAACAAGGAAAGAAAGAATCGTAAAAATAGAATTTTAAGGATTATTGGTAAAGTACTCCTGACCCTTGTCGTTACTTTTTTGCTACTTATCCTTTTTATCAGAAGCAAATGGGGGCAAGATATTATTGTAAATAAGGTAGTTAGTTATATTGCTGAAAAGACAAATACTAAGGTTGAAATAGACAAATTATACATAACTTTTGGAGGTAATGTAATGCTTGATGGTCTTTACCTAGAAGATATGAAGGGTGATACTTTGGTTTATTCTAAATCCATTGAAGCAAATATGCCGCTCTGGTCGATTATTAATGGAAACGGTATTGGTGTTGATGTTGATGATGTTGAATGGGATGGGCTTACTTTAAATATAGTAAGAAAGGATACTATTAAAGGATATAATTTTCAATTTTTAATTGATGCTTTTGCTAGTGAAAATCCTCCTACTGTTACTCAAGACACTACTAATGCTTCTCTAAATATCATAATAGGCAGCGTTGATCTAAATGATTTTGATATTACTTTTAATGATGCAGTTTTAGGTATTGATAGTCGTTTTTTAATTGGCAACTTATCCTTGGCTATGGATAAGACAGACATAGAAAATATGGACTTTAAGGCTTCTGAAATAAATCTTTCAAAATCAAAAATTAAATATATTCAAAGTCCAGTATTACAAATATCAAATGAAGAATCTACGGTTTTACCATTTTTATCTGTCGATAAGCTAATAATAGATGACGTGATTGCCGATTACCGGTCATTAGCTGATAATAGTAATTATCATTTAAGTATCGCTCAATTAGAAACTGAAATTCCAAAAATAGACTTGCAACAAAACATTATAGATGTTGTCCGATTCGATTTAAAGGATTCTAAAATAGTTTTAAAAACAAAGACGATTGATAAAACAGAAAATGAATCTGATAAGGACACTTTGCAAATAACTCAAAAATTTGAATGGCCTAATTTTAAAATAAACATTGATGACATCAATTTAAATAACAATAATTTTAGCTATCAAAAGAATAATGCAATTGCCCAAAACGCTATTTTTAACAATAATGCCATTATTTTAAGCAACTTATCCCTAAAAGGGGAAAATATCTTTTTACGAGACAAAAATGCTAGATTAAGAATTGATAATTTTAGTTTTAAAGAAGCCTCTGGAATTCATTTAAAACAATTTGCCTTGGATGCTGATATTTCAGATAATTTGTTGAATATTAGCAAAATAAACATGCTTCTAAATAATAACAAACTAAATGGAAACGCCAAATTAAACTATGAAAATTTGGCTTCATTTATAAAAGAGCCCGATAAAGCAGCAATATCAATAAACATTCCGAATTTCCAAATTGATGTAAATGATGTTTATAGATTTCAACCGAAATTAAAACAGAATAAAATTTTAACTTCTCTTTCTAAGAATTACCTAAAAGGGAATGTAGAAGCCTCTGGAATTTTATCATCTATAAAAATACCGGATGCTAGGGTTCAATGGGGTAGTAAGACCAAATTACACTTAAATGGTAAGATAGAAAATGTTACAAATATTGATAAATTGCAATTTAATATTCCACAGTTTACTGCCCAGACCAATGAGCAAAGTCTTTTGCAATTTGTTAATGAAGATTCGCTGGGAATCTCTTTACCGTCTCTAATTTCTTTAAAAGGGAATGCAAAAGGAAGTTTAAAAGATGTAGTTGCCAAAGCACAATTAAACACATCTCAAGGTAATATCAATCTCGATGGCCATTTTAATAACAATAACCTGTTGGCATTTGACGCCATGTTAAAAATTGATAATTATAAAATTGGTAAATTGTTAAAAAACAATACTCTAAGGGAGCTAACTTTAAGCATTAATACTGAAGGCAAAGGGAAAAATATAAATAATTTAGATGCTGAAGTATTAGCAACTATTGAGAAATTCGGTCTCAATGATTATGAAATTAAAGACCTAAAAATACAGGGTAATTTTATAAATGGCAAAGGAAATGTTGAATCTGACTATAAAGATGAAAACCTTAATCTCAATTTGTTGGCTGATATAATCTTGGATTCCGCTGCAACCCAAGCATCTGTGAATTTGAATATAATCGGTGCAGATTTACAAGCACTGGGCATTGTGCAACGCAACATTAAAACAGGCTTTAAACTCAATGCCGATTTTAAAGGAAATTCAGAAAAGTTCAATATGGATGCAAAAGTTGAAGATGGCGTGGTGGTTTACAATAGCAATACGTATTTGTTGGGTGGTTTATCTCTAAGGGCATTTGTTGACAAAGATACTACGTCGGCTACATTAAAAAACAAACTTTTAGATTTTGAACTACACTCCAATGCGAGTCCTGAAAAATTTACGAAATCTTTACAACGTCATGTTTCGAGTTATTTTTATAGGGATATCGAGGTGCCGGACAGCATTAAAAATCCCGTAAATTTAGAATTAAAAGGTAAAATAAGCCAATCATCAATACTAAATGAAGTGTTTTTAGTCAATTTGAAAGATTTAGATACTGTTGATGTTTCCATTGATTTTAAAGAAAAATCGAGAAAATTAAAGGCAAACATTACCGCTCCACACATTAATTATGCGGGTAGTGAACTAGACAGTTTGGTTTTTTCAATGGATACTGATATTGATAAATTTGAATTTGACTTTGGTTTTAAAGAAATTAACAGCGGCCCCTTATCCATAAAGAAAACCAGCATTAAAGGAAATCAGCTCAATAATGAACTTAAACTGGATTTTGTATCGTTTTTTAATGAAGAAAAATTAATAAATATAGAATCCAACATTACCGGCAATCGAGATAGCCTTAAATTTCACATTTTTAATGACAATCTAATCTTAAATAAAAATAAATGGGAAACACCTACAACCAATGCTATATTTATAACCAAGGGTAAACTACAATTCAATGATTTTAATTTTAGCAGAAACGGCGAATCGGTTGCGGTTACAGATGCAGTTTCCGATAGCGGGAAAGACAGAATTGATATAAATTTCAACGATTTTAAGCTGAATAAAATTTTGAATTATTTGAATCCCGAAAGTCAACTTGCTTCAGGTGTGCTAAATGGTGAATTTAGCATAGAAAATCCTTTTGAGGACGTAGGTGTTGTTGCAGATTTGGCTATTAATAAGTTAAAGGTTTTAGATGTTGATTTAGGCGTACTGACTTTAGATACCAAGTCAGATGCTAATAATAACTACAGCTTCAACAGTACTTTAAAAGAGGGCGAAGTTGATCTGAATTTAGATGGGAACTACAAAGCATCTGTGGATAATCCGCAAATAAACCTTGATTTATTGATTAATAATTTCAATATGAAAGCTTTAGAAGGTTTTACAAGCGGTGAGGTAAGCAATGGCACAGGTAGTTTTTCAGGAAATTTTAATATGGTCGGGAACTTTAACGATCCAACCTATTCAGGTCAACTTAATTTTAAAAATGCAGATTTTGAAATTACCACATTAAACCAACAATTTACTTTAACTAATGAGATATTAAATATTGACAATCAAGGATTTTCAATGAACAATTTTACCATAAAGGATGAAAATAATAATACGTTCGCATTAATGGGTAGTATTGGCACAGAAAGTTTTATCAACCCAACGTTTAACCTAGACATTAAGGCGGATAATTTTCAAGTCATTAACGCAACTAAAGAAGATAACAACTTAGTCTATGGCAAGGCAAGTTTTGACGTTGAGGGTAAATTAACTGGCGATTTACAAATCCCAAAGCTAAATGCAACGCTTACGGTGAATTCTAATACAGATATTTTTTACGTAATGCCAACCGCTGCTGTTAGTATGGAACAACGTGACGGTGTTGTAGTTTTTGTGAACAGGGAAAATCCCGATGCTATTTTAACACGTACCGAAGAAAAAACAGCTATAATTACAGGTTTTGATATCAATAGTAAATTAAAAATAAGCGAAGGAGCAAAAGTTACCGTTATTATTGATGAAGAAACCAACGATAACTTCCAGGTCTCGGGAAATGGCGATTTTAATTTTAAAATGAGTCCCAACGGATTGTTAAATTTAACTGGCGTTTACGACATTTCAAGTGGACATTATGAAATGAATTTGTACAATCTGGTAAATAGAAAATTTGAATTAACTCCACAAAGTAAGATCAGTTGGTTTGGCGACCCTTTTGATGCAAAATTAGATGTAACTGCCACTTATAAGTTAGATGCTTCGGCTTCACCATTGATGGCATCGCAAGTATCGGGTTCTGATCCATCGGTAAAAAATAAATTCCGACAAATATTACCTTTTTTGGTGTATTTGAACATTGATGGCGAATTAATGCAACCGAAAATTTCTTTTCAATTGGATATGCCCGAGGACGAACAAGGGGCCGTTGGCGGACAGGTCTATGGGCGTGTACAGCAAATAAATCAACAAGAGAATGAATTGAATCAGCAAGTTTTTTCATTATTAGTATTAAATAGGTTCTACCCTCAGCCCGGAAGCGACGGTAGTAACGGTGGTTTTGCCTCTATTGCAAGAGACAATTTGAACGACGCTTTATCAGATCAATTAAATGTGTTTTCAGATAAATTATTGGGAGATACAGGTATTGAACTTGATTTCGGTCTGGACAGTTATACCGATTATCAAGGAAATTCTCCACAACAAAGAACACAATTGGATATTGCCGCAAAGAAAAAATTATTTAATGACCGCTTAATTGTAAGTGTGGGCAGTGAGGTAGATATTGAAGGCAGTAGTAGTACCAATGAACCAACACCAATTATAGGTAATGTTAGTTTAGAATACCTTTTAACCGAAAACGGTAGGTATAGACTTAAAGGCTTTAGAAGAAACGAGTTTGAAAATGTAATTGATGGTCAGACCATAGTTAGTGGTATAGCCCTTATATTTACTCAAGAATTCAATAAGTTTGATGAGCTTTGGAAAGCTATTTTAGGTGGAGGAGAAAAAAAGAACAAGGACGAAAAAGAATCAAAAAGCAAAGAACAAAACGATAAAAAAGAATAATGAAGTTGTTACAGCGTCATAGCATATTGAGTAATAAGAACCTTTTCTCTACCCGTCAGGCAAGTATACTTTCAAGTTGTCGTTTAATTGGGGTTATTATATTTTTTTTTACCAGTCTTTTTATACTTCAATCTTGTAGTATTAAAAAATATATTCCAGATGATGAACTCCTATACAGAGGAGCCACAATAGATATAAAGTCGGACACGCTCATTAAACATAAAAACGATTTAAAAACAGAACTAGGAGTAGCTTTTCAACGGGAAACCAATAAAAAATTTCTAGGTTGGTACTATGGCCTGTATTTTTATTATAAAGCACAAAAAGATAACCCAGGTTTTGTCAATAGATGGTTAAACAAAAAAATTGGGGAAGAGCCTGTCTATCAATCTGATATAGAAAATATTGAAATTGAAAAATTAATGACCAACCGACTTGAAAATAGTGGATATTTTTATAGTACCGTAACTTCTGACTGGTCAGAAAACAACAAGAAAAAAACCGCCAATATTAACTATAGTGTTAAAGTACCATTACCCTATAAAATGGCGAGCTATCAATTAGATACGCTTCAGCCGCCTATTTACAAAGAAATGCAAGGCTATTTGGTTGATTCTCCTTTTGAAAAAGATATGCGTTTTGATTTGTCCAAATTAAAATTGGAAAGAGAACGGATAGACAACGGTTTAAAAATGAAAGGATATTACAATTTTAATCCTAATTTTTTAATCTTTGAAGCCGATACCAACCAATATAAAAACAAGCGATTTGACTTGTTTTTAAAGTTAAAAAAGGATGTTCCCAAAAAATCTATGTTGCCTTATAAAATCTCCAAAATCAATGTTTATACAAATTACGATATCAAAAAAGATTCATTAGATTTAGATACCGTAAGATTTAACAATAAAAACTTTATAAGTCAAGAACTGTTTTTCAAGCCCAAATATCTCGATCCTTTTATCACGCTAAGCGAAGGTGCGTTCTACAATCCCGAAACATCAAAAAATACCGCAAGACGATTATCCACTATAGGAGCCTATAAATTTGTGAATATTCAATACAACGAAGTAGGCACCATTGCTAAAAATGATAGTGTGGCATATCTGGAAACCAATATTTTTCTTTCTCCATTGAATAAAAGAGCATTACAGGCTTCATTAAAAGCAGTAACCAAATCTAATAATTTTGCCGGCCCTACTTTTGCATTGACCTACACCAACAGAAATTTATTTAAAGGTGGAGAATTATTGAATATTAGTGCAAATGTGGGTTATGAATGGCAAATTGCAAGTGGAGGAGATAACAAGGGTTTGAGCAATCTTGAGCTAGGCTTAAAAACAGAGTTAATTTACCCTAGAATTATTTTTCCAGTAAAAATCAATAGTAATTTTTTTAGATATGCCATTCCAAAAACAAAAATGAGCATTGGGTTTGATTATTTAAAAAGAAAACAGCTATACACCTTATTATCTGGAACGGCTCAATTTGGATATATCTGGGACGCTAATAGGTACATAACGCATGAAATTATTCCTATTTCAACAAATTACAGCCAACTTTATAATACTACTGAGGCATTTGATGAAATTTTAGAGGAAAATCCTTTTTTAAAGCAAAGTTTTGAACAACAATTTATTTCGGGACTTAATTATTCGTTTACATACAATGGAATAGTTGACAGTAAAAAAACCCATCAATTTTATGTCAATTCAACATTAGATTTGGCGGGCAATTCGTTAAGTTTATTTGCCAAAGCCAATGGCGAAGAACCTAAAACGATTTTCAATTTTGAGTATGCCCAATATGCCAAAGCCGATATTGATTTAAGATACCATTTTAATTTTGGAAAAGAACAGAAAATAGCTGCACGGTTGTTTGCTGGGTACGGTTATGCTTATGGCAATTCAGAAGTTATACCGTTTACAAAACAATATTATTCCGGAGGCCCATATAGTGTAAGGGCTTTTAGAATCAGGTCATTGGGACCGGGAACTTACAATGAGGAGACCGACGCCAATAGTTCTAATCTGATTTTTGACAATACAGGAAATATTAGGTTGGAAGCCAATATAGAATACAGATTTCCTATCTATTCATTTGTAAAAGGAGCCGTTTTTGCCGATGCTGGTAATATTTGGACCTCCAAAGAAAACGAATCTTACCCCAATGGAAAATTTACCGATAATTTTATAAATGAATTAGGCATGGGAGCAGGGTTTGGGCTTCGCGTTGACGTTCAAGGTTTTGTAATCAGATTTGATTTGGCTGCACCTTTTCACGACCCAGCTAATAGCGGACAATATGATTTTAAAATAGATGAACCCATTCTTAATTTTGCTATCGGGTATCCGTTTTAAAGGTTTTTTAAATTAGCTATTAGAATTTAAAAAATAATTATCTTTACGTTTTTTATAGCTATATAGCAGACAGGAGTGTAGATTGGGCCTATTCAATTAATGGTTGTAATTTGATCCCATCATTAAATTGTGCAACAAACATTTGAAATTGTCGTCCTTTAATTAAAAAACAAACATCAATGAAAAATAGCTGGCTTTACTTTTTGTATTTTATAGCATTACTTTTATTTTCATGTTTAGAAGAAAAAAGCAACTTCACAATACAGGCGGATCTGAAAAACATATCTAACGGTACTTTGTTCTACCTTAAGAGCTGGAACACGGGAAGAATAATTGATAGCACATATATTTATAATGGAAACTTATCTTTAGAAGGCGAATTAAATGACCCCGAGAATTTGCTTCTTTATGCAACGGACTCCCTTAGCAAAGAATTTATCTACACTAATTTACTTATTGGTAATGAAAATGTAAAATTTGAAGCAGACAAAAAGGACTTTCCTTGGAATATAGATGTATCAGGTTCTGTTCATCAAGATAAGGCAGAGAGGTTAAATCAAATAGAGTATCAAAGACAAGAAACCATCAACGAGTTAAAACTTAATTACAGTTCAGATAAAGACATGTTGTCTAAGAAAATTAATCAGGTGTCAGATTCTTTAGACAATGTTAAAGTAAAATTAATCAAGGAAGATTTCAATAATTATGCTGCTTTAAATGCGTTCAAATATCATAAGACTAAATTTACTAATGAAGAATTAAGTAGCCTTTATGATAAATTAGATTTAGAATTAAAGAAAACAATATTTGGGAAAGCGATAAAATTACAAAGTGAATATACTAAGCCAAAAGTTGGCGATAAATATTACGATTATCGAGCTATAAATCAGAATGGAGACACCTTGGCATTATCACACATTAAAGACAAATATATTCTTTTACATTTTTCATCTTCAGCTTGTTTTGGTAGTCAAATGTCATTACATGAATTAAAAGAAATATATAAACATTATGACAATGATTTAGAAATTGTATCAATTTCAGAAGATATCAGCAGAAAACAATGGCAAAACACGGTAAAGAAAGATTCAATTCCTTGGACTTATTTATGGGATGGTAAGGGGGAATTTGGTGATGCAGTTGTAAAATATTGGGCACTAGGAACACCGATTTACTTTTTAATATCTCCTGATAAAATAATACTTGAAAATTGGTATGGCTACGAAGATGGAATCTTTGAGGAAAAACTAAAAAAGTACTTTAATTAAAAAAGTTACCGGTAAACAGTGTATAAAATTAATTGCTAAAGCATGTCTGCATATAAAAAGTCCATTGCCTTTTTATTGCTCAATCACAATTTGAGTGCCTGAAACATTTACAACATCACCTACAACCAATTTATTTCTAACCCTTCTTTCTACGAGTCCATTTACCATAACCTCGTCATTTAGAATCATAATTTTAGCATGCCCACCAGTTTGGGCAATTCCAAGTACTTGCAATAACTTATTTAAGGTAATATACGGCTGGCCAGCTCTTAATTTAAAAATTTGATCTTTCATAATACTATACCAAAACAAGGTTTACAACCCAATAATTAATCTTTTCCCAGGTCGTAAGATGGTTTTTCTACTAATGCCATTGGCTTTGCAAAGTGCAGATACGGATACGCCATATTTTTTGGCAATTCTAGATAACGAATCACCTCTTCTAATTTTATGTGTTCTGACTTTAGCCACTTTTTGCAATGTTGCCTCCTTAAAAGTTGTAGCCACTTTAATGTTACTTTTTCTTTTAGAACTGTGCAGATGTGGGCTGGTCCATTTGTTGGTAACCCAAAACTCATTGCTCCTTATCTTGTTATCCTTACTAAAATCAAATAAGTACTCTGGGTTAATGTAGTTCCCTTTATAGATAACTTCTAAGTGCAAATGACTTCCCCTTGCATTTCCGGTAACGCCGCCATGACCTATAACTTGTCCTTTGAACACTAAATCATTTTCTTTAACCAATTGTTTAGATAAATGTGCGTAAACCAATTCTAAACCATTGGAATGTCTAACAATAACGGTTTTACCATGCCCACTATGATAGTTTACATAACGCACCTTGCCGTCTAAAATAGCCCTAACAGTGTCGCCGGTGACCAAATCTATGTCAATACCTTTATGGGGACGCCTATTTCGCCAACCGTAACGAGAGGTTATTACCTTATCGATTAAGATAGGAGAGGCATAAGTACTATCTTTAAAAAGTAATTGAAAAGGTATATTTTTAATGGGTGTTGGATAAGGATTATAACGTTCAGTGTCCCAATACTCAGAGATAAAAGGATTAGTGTCAGAATAGTTTACAATTAAGTTTAACTCTGCATCGCTTAAAAACTCAAGATGTGTATTTATTTTTTGCTCTAAACTTTTAATATATAAAGGATCTATCGCTTTATTTTGACTATAAACATTTGATAAAAATGAAAGAAAAAGAAACAAGGAGAGAGATTTTTTCATAAAACGATAAAACGTTTGATTTTCTATTTGTTTATAGGTTTATTACAATGAATCTTATTTTAAGATTATTAAAAAAATAGTTGAACAAAAATAAACTTTTTAATTAAACTTGTATCGTTTACCAAAACATTCTTATTGAAATATTGTGTTAAGTTGCACTATATTAACATTTTACATAAATATTTTAACGTATGTTTAACGAAATTTGAGCTACTTTTATGTATATTTAAATGAATCTAAAAAAACGAAAATTATGAGTACTATAAAAGACAATAAAAAATTTAAAAGAAAAAAGAAACAAACAGATCCAACCAATTTAAATAGTCACAGAGATGTTGATAATAAAAAATTTGACATTGATAGTAAGACTATTAAAGAACAAAAAAGCAAATCATAAAAATTTGACTTTTAGTGAATAATCAGGAAACCGGTCCACTGGTTTCCTGTTTGTTTATTGTATTTAGGCATATTTTTTGATACAAACTAATAAAAATGTTTAAGATGAAATCAATTTATATTTATCTATTTATTGCAGTTTTAGTAAGCAGTTGTGCAACTACCAAAGTGGTTGATACAACCCATATAAAAGAAATTGTAGAAAACCAGGATTACAACATTGAATCCGATATAGCTCAGCCTTCAGCCACAATAGGTATGTCACAACTACAAAACTCGGGACTTTTAGGTGTTGGCAACTCTGCAAGTAACATCAACCTCATTGGCAACAGTAATTTTTTGAAAATTATGGGCGATTCCATTTCCTCTTACTTACCTTATTATGGTGAGCGACATTCAAATGTTGGTTATGGCAACGACGATGGCGGTATTGAATTTAAAGGTAAAGTCAAAGATTATAATGTAGTTTGGGATGACAAAAAACAAAATTATCATATTACATTTAAAGCAAGGGGCAATAACGAACTTTTCGATGTAAGAATCGTGCTATACCCTAATCTGAAAAGCTATGTTACATTGAGCAGTCCTTCTAGAACCAACATTACTTATGTGGGCAAGGTTGATAAAATTAAAGATAAAATTGCCCATAAATAACTTATCTTCTTTTTAAAATATTATTAATTACAGGTTGACGAATTAGAGTAATCAACCTGTTTTTTTATTCCTAAAATCTGCTTTTCAACTTTCTTTAGCTTCACTTTAACGGATTAACGAAAATAGTTTCACCTTATACAGATATGGTTTTAAACATACCGAATATGTTTTGTGATATTGAATCCGATACAACACAAAATACATTTGTAACGTTAAATAAAAAACAATTAAAATTTTAAAAACCAAAAATTATGAACTTTTTAAAGAAAAACCTATTAAAAATTACGGCTATTTGTCTAGTATTTACACTGTTTTCTTGTAGTGGCTCGGATGCTCCACAGATGAATACCAAAGAAGGATTGGAGAAAATAAAAAGTATTGCCGTTGAAAAATTCGGAGGCGATCTGGAAGTAAATTCATTAAATTTAAGTTCGCAACAGGATTTAAATTCAGACCTCGGCTTTATAATTGTCAACTATTTAAAAGACGATAAGCCCCATTCTAGAATGTATGTAGAAAAAACCGAACATACGGATGCTAAGCTAAATGATGAAGAGGCAAAATCAGGAAATAAAGATAGATATCAAGGCAAGATGAAAATCAGCGATTTAGATACGAACAAAATCATTGCGAATATAGATAAAGCATTGGCAATAATGGGCGAAGATGTAAAAGAACATCATTTAAAAAGTTACATTATCAATGTTGACCCTAAGACAAATGCCATCACCGCTAATTTTGAGCTGCACGTAACACAAAAAGGAGAAGGCACTTCAATAGAAGGTAGAAATATTGTAACTAATTTTTACGAAGCCAATTTTGAAGCTGACGCTGAAGGCAATGTTGTCATGACAGATTAATACAACTGAAATTGCTATGAAAATGAAAAACCCCTTGCTAATTGAGGGGTTTTTGCATTTAGAACTTAAAAGTTGAATTAATCAAACACATTTAAATACTATTTAAATTTTACTAACTTTGAAATCTAATCAACATTAGTAATACAATGCAAACTAGATTTCTTTCCTTTGCAATTATTTTTTTACTACTTCTCTCTACTGCCTTAATTGCACAAGATTTTAAAGCCTTTGAATACCGAACGGTAGGTCCAGAAAGGGGCGGACGTGTTACTACGGTAACTGGAACACCCATGTTGCCCGGAACTTTCTATTTGGGAGCCTCTGGTGGTGGCGTTTGGAAAACAGACGATTATGGAACTACATGGAACAATGTTTCAGACGGATTTTTTGACACACCTTCAATCGGTGCTATAGAAGTAGCCATTAACGACTCTAATATAGTCTATGTTGGCACGGGTTCTGATGGATTACGAAGCAATGTTATTTCTGGTAAAGGAGTTTATAAATCCATTGATGCAGGAAAAACTTGGGAGCATATCGGTCTCCGAGAAACAGGTCAAATAGGAGCAGTTGAAATTGACCCCACTAACAATCAAATTGTTTGGGTAGCGGCTATTGGCAATGCTTTTGGGCCAAATTCCGAAAGGGGAATATATAAAACCGTTAATGGGGGCAAAGATTGGGAAAAAGTATTGTTTATTTCCGATAAAGTAGGATTTGCTGACTTAGAACTTTTACCCGGAAACCCGAATATAGTGTATGCCGCAGCTTGGAAAGCGGAACGTAAACCGTGGACTATTATATCTGGGGGCAATAAGGATGAAGGTGGCATTTATAAGTCCATCAACGGAGGTAAGGATTGGGTAAAATTGGAAAACGGATTGCCCAAAGGCTTAATTGGTAAGATAGATTTGGCGGTTTCGCCAGTAGATTCCAAAATACTTTACGCCATTATCGAAGCACCAGGAAAGGAGGGAGGTTTGTACAAATCTACCGATCAAGGAAAATCTTTTGAACAAATTTCTGATGATATCAGATTGGTAAACAGACCGTTTTATTACACTAACGTTGAATTAGACCCTACAAATCCGGACATTGTGTATTCCAACGCCAATCCGTTGCTAAAATCTACTGACGGCGGTAAATCTTGGAAACGAATGAGCGTTCCCCATGGCGATAATCATGATATTTGGATCAATCCAAACAATCCCGATTTATTAATACAATGTAACGATGGAGGTGCCAACGTTAGTCATAATGGAGGAAAAACTTGGTCAACACAGTTCAATCAACCTACAGCTGAACTATATCAGGTAGAAGTTGATGATCAATATCCGTATTGGTTGTATGCTGGTATGCAAGATAACTCTTCTACGATAGGTGTTCCTAGTTTTCCACCAAGTGCTATTCAAAATCCTGGTACAGGTTGGATTATTAATTCCGGGGGCTGTGAAACAGGACCTGGCGTACAGAAACCCGGAAATCATAATATTGTGTATGCCAATTGTAAAGGACGATTTAGCGTTTTTGACAAACGTACAGGTACTGAAAAAAGTTATTATGTGGGAGCATCCAATATTTATGGTCATAACCCTAAAGATTTGAAATACAGATTTCAGCGTGTGGCACCCATTCATGTATCGCGGCATAATCCTGATGTGGTATATCATGGCTCACAATATGTACATAAAACCATCAATGACGGAATGAACTGGGAAACCATTTCACCAGACTTAACAGCTTTTGAAGCCGATAAACAAGTTATTTCGGGGAGTCCGATTACACGCGATATTACTGGTGAAGAATATTATAGCACATTATATTCCATACGAGAATCAAAGTTAAAAGAAGGCTTGATTTGGACAGGTTCAAATGATGGTGTTATTTCTATTACGCAGGATGGAGGTAAAACATGGAAAAATGTAACCCCGAAAAAAATGCCAAAAGGCGGACGAGTAGAGTCGGTAGAACCTTCTCATTTTAATCCAGCAAAAGCTTATATTGCTGTAGATAGGCATTTGTTAGGTGATGACAAACCTTATCTTTATAAAACCAATAACTATGGAGCAAGCTGGGAGTTAATTTCAACAGAGGCTAACGGAATCCCCTCCGATTTTACCACACGTGTTTTACGAGAAGACCCAGTACGTGAAGGACTGCTGTATGTAGGAACGGAGTTTGGTATGTTTGTTTCGTTCGACGATGGTAAATCTTGGGAGAAATTCCAACAAAACCTGCCCGTAACCCCTATTACCGACTTGAAAATTTTTAGAGGTGATTTGGTGCTAAGTACCATGGGTCGAGGTTTTTGGATTTTAGATAATATAACTTCTTTAAGGCAAGAGGCAGTCAATAATTTAAAAGATGCACCTGTTTTGTTCAAGCCTGATAAGACTATTCGCTATCGTTATCCAAATGTCAGTAGTAGGGCATTTCCAAATTATCCGCGAACTAGTGTGATTATTGATTATTATATCCCCAAAGGAACAAAAGGAGGTGTTCAACTAGAGATTTTAAATGATAAAAAAGAATCTGTTGTTACGATAGTAAGTGATAAAACACAATTAAAATCAACCGTAACTGAAGTTGAAGACATGAATTTAAGCCAAACCTTTCGTTATGTGGACACTAAATTGGAAGAAAAAGACGGATTAAACCGTTTTCATTGGGATTTACGTCAAAAAGGAGCATGGTCAGCTAATGAAAACAGAAGTTACAAGAATGGTCCTATGGTAGCCCCAGGAACCTATACCGCAAAGTTAACTGTGGCTGGAAATACGTCTGAGCAGGATTTTGAGATTGTAATGGATCCAAGAGTCGAGGCAACAGGTTTTTCTAAAGCTGATATTGAAACACAAATTGCCATGTCAAATAAGGTCATTGACTTATTGTCGGAAGCTAAAAAACTGCAATCGGAGATAGAAAAAGAGGCAAAAAAAGTGAAAGGGGATCACTTAGAAAAAATTAACGCCGTTTTAAAACAACTTAAAAATGACGAAGGTGCGTACCCACAACAAATGTTGATTTCACAAATTTCTTATTTGCTATATATGATAAGTAGTGCAGATCAATTGCCCGGGCAAGAAGCGGCGGATAGATATGCTGAATTGGTTTTGGAACTGAACAACCTAAAAACGCAAGCAAAAGATTAATAATCGTTGGTTTTGGCATTTATTGGTCTCAAATTTAGTTAAAACTATGCACTTTAGTGCATCTCACTTTAGCTTCTAAAAATTTATATCTTTATTCGGTTTTGGAAATAGATATTCAAAAAAAGTGTAGATCGATATTGATACTGATGTTTTTGTACTTGTAGAACCTGTGCAAGGAATTGGTTATTTACGGGCTATATTTTTTCTAAGTGTAAGCATATTGTTTTTTCTAAGGACATTAAATAAAGTATCTCTACCAACTTAAAGGTTGGCTTTAATAAACTCATCATCTAATGTTTTATAAGTTTACGCACACCTTCTTTGGCAAGGGACCTGCGTCTTTTCTGTACTATTTGAATAATCTGTTGTTCTAATTTTAAACGCTCATTAGCTCTATTTATATACTTGTAATGGGTATCACGTTTTAAACCAAAATAATGAGTTATAGTATTTAAAGAAGTAAATCCCTTTGACTTTTCTTTAACTTTAATAAGAGCTAGAGATTTAACTTTTTTTTATTCCGTTACGGATTTATAACCTAACTGTTCTGCTGCAACTTCCAAATAAGAGTCCAACACCAAAGCATCTAAATCTTTTTTAAGTAAGAGTTGTTTTAGTTGTTTGATTTCCTTTTGAAGCTATTCAGTATGTGTTATTTCGTCTTTAGTTTCCACATTTATTCTGTTGTTCATTAGGTCTTTACCTAATCCATTCATTTATGGTATTGGTATTTATTCCGTAGAGTTTGCCTAATTGGTTTTTGTTTAGTTTACCTGTGGAAAGTTCGTCTAAAATTTCAGTTTAAAAGGTTCTGAATACTATCTGATTACTTTGTCATTGTTGAATACATCTTTAATAAATTTATTCACCGATAATCATAATTCTACATTAATCGACCTAATTTGCTTTTCTTTTTTTCGTTGATATTTTCTGATTATAAAATAATTGATTTGCTTTTTGAAAATCCTGTAATTAAGTACAGCTAATAAGAACAAATATCTTTTATTAAAAATTGAGGTTTCTAGTTTTCGATAGAGTCCTTTTCCTTTATAAGGCATTATAGGATAAAGGTTATGTGCAGATAAATCTTTAAAAATACAATTTAATTCATTAATCGTATAATTTGACATTAATAGACGTTTAGAAATATTAAAAAGCATTTCTTGTTGTCGCAGTTTAATAATTTTAGTATCAACATCGTTGATTTGATAATCAGCTATGATTTTTGTAAATTTTTTTGCCATAAAAATAAAGTCATCAATAGATTTTCTAAAAGCAATAGGTTCTCTATTTGTCCATATTGATTTTGGATTTATAACATATCGGTAAACATCTAATGGAAAATAAGCAATTCTATTAGACAAAGGGACTATTTCAGCATTAAAAGCCATGTCCTCCATAATTCTACCTTCAATAAAACGCAAAGATGTTGATAATAAAAATTCTCTTTTATATATTGATGTACAACAACTTTCATTATAGCCTCGTGTTGAGGCATAAATTTTTCCGTTTAAAACTTTTATATCAGAAAGAGAAGGATTATTGTGAATAGATATGTTCAAAGCCCTTGACTCAGTTCTAATAAGCTGAAATTCTAGGATATCTAAATTGTTTTTTTCTAAACACTCGATTAGTAAATTTGCCGTATCAGAAATAATGTAATCATCAGAATCAATAAACCATATATATTTGCCTTTAGCTAGTTCTATACCTTTATTTCTGGTTGCACTAACACCTTTATTATCTTGGTGATAAACTTTAATATTGTCATATTGCTCAGCAATTTTATTTGCTTTTAATAGGCTCTTATCTGTAGAGCCATCGTCTATAACAATAACTTCAAAATCCCTTTTATTAATTTGCTGACCATAAATACTATCAAGACATTGCTTTAGATATTTTTCAGCATTATATAGTGGTATTATATAACTTAATTTCATTTTAACAAAAAACCGGAAAGTAAATTTAATATTTATTCTATAATCAACAAAGTTTTTATAAACATAATTAATAGACACTTTATACGTTAACTCTAAGGTAGACCAATTGATTTACAATCCATAATCAATAAACATGGATTACTTTGCTATAATATTATATAATTACTTTATTTTTGTTAAAATAATGTGGCTTATAGTGGCGAAGCCGTAGAAAGAAAAATCACGATAATTTTTTATCTTTAAAATAATTAGAATAGAATATGATTTCATTAGTTATTTGCTCTTATGATGGTTATTCAGATTGTTGGGACCCATTTTTTACTTTATTAAAGAAATATTTTCCCGAAGCCGTTAATTTTGATATAATATTGAGTACTACAACTAAAGATTATAGTTTCGAAGATTTAAATATTAAAGTTATAAAACATGGTAATGATGCAGCTTGGGGACAAAGGTTGAAAAATAGTTTAAAGAAGGCTAAACATGAAATTGTTTTACCTATTTCTGAAGATTATTTTTTACGAAGCAGAGTTAATTTTGAAAAATTTAGATATTTTGTAAACTTAATCTATACGAATCAAGAAATTGATTACATAAGATTGTTGCGTTATAGAGTTTATTGGAAAGAGAAACCATCAGAATTTAAATATCTTTCAAAAATTGACCCAATATGTAAACATCGATTTTTGTTGATTCCAGGTATCTGGAAAAAAAAAGTGTTAAATGAATATTTAAAAGATTACGAGAATGTTTTTATGTCCGAAAAAATTAGTGGATACAGGTCTTGGATACGAAAAGATGGGTTCTACAGTATAACCGAAGAGTATGTAGAGAAGGAGGGGCATGTTTATAACACATGGAATAGTGGTTATGTTTTTAAAGGCAAATGGGTACCTTGGGGGATTGAATTTTTAAATAAGGAAAATTTGAATATTGACTATGCTAAAAGAGGGATATTAGTAAGTGAAGAAATGGAAAAAACAAGAATGGCTTCAAAATTAGCCATTTTTAAAAATCCCGTATCTTCATTTAGGTCATTCTCAAGTGTCTTCTTATTATTACTAAAATCATTATTTATAAAAATAAAATAAGTCAATATGAAATTTCTACGATATTAAATTAATTTGAACTATCAACCATGAAAATTATATTAGTAACACCCCTACTAGACCATGGAGGTGGGCAAAGATTTATGACAAGTTTAGCAAATTATTGGATAAGTAAAAATTATAATGTAATAATAATACTATTAAGATCTGGTGATTCTTTTTTTAAAATTTCAGAGAATATAAAATTAGTTGAATTAAATTATTCTAACAAAAATATAGTATATAAGATTTTAACTGGTTTAAGAGCTATGGTAAGGTTAAGGTGGATTATATTTAAGGAAAAACCGAATTTCGTTTTGAGCACCTTGAGTTCAACCAATATTTTTACATTAGTATCAACTATTTTTTTAAAGGCTCGTATTTTTGTAAGGGATGCCATGAGCCCATATAGAAAAAGGAATAAAATTGAACAATTTTCGAGAAAATTGTTATACAAAAGAGCAGAAGGTATAATCGTAATGACTAAAGCTGCTAAAGATTATGTAGCCTCAGAAACTGGTTCTAATAATGTTGTTGTAATTCCTAACCCTGTAGAGAGTTACCCAATAAATAAAAGGATTGATAAAGAAAAAATTGTGATTAATGTTGGTAGGCTTACAGGTGTTAAAGGGCAAACGTATTTTTTAGAAGCCTGTGCCAAATTGAATAGGGGCGATTGGAAATTTATGATTCTTGGAGATGGAGAGTTAAAGAATGGATTGGAAAAAAAAATAGAAGAACTTGGTATTCAGGATAAAGTTATTATGCCAGGAGCAGTTAAAAATGTATTTGAATGGCTAAGTAAATCGATGATTTTTGCTTCTACTTCAATTTCTGAAGCCTGGGGTAATGCTATTTGTGAAGCTATGGTTGTGGGACTACCAGTAATTAGTTTTGACGCAGATGTAGGTCCAAGAGAGATAATAGATCATAATATAAACGGATATTTAGTACCTGTTGGAAATGTTGACGAACTTTCTAATAAGATTAGAATTTTAATGGATGATGAAAAACTAAGAAATGAAATAGGAACAAAGGCTATATTAAAAATGAAACAATTTAACATAGAAAAACTATCAAAGAAAATTATCGATTTTTGTAGTTAATAAATTGTAAATAAATAGAAATATGAAAACAGTAATTTTGGCAGGTGGTTTTGGCACACGCTTAAGTGAGGAAACAGGAGTAAGACCGAAACCTTTAGTAGAAATAGGAGGAAAACCTATCTTATGGCACATCATGAAGATGTACTCTTCTTACGGACATAACGATTTTATTATTTGTTGTGGGTATAAAGGACACATGATAAAAGAATTTTTTTCTGATTATTATTTGCATTCTTCTGATGTTGTTTTTGATTTGAAAAACAATGAAACTCAAATAATCAATAATAGCATTGAACCATGGAAAGTCACCTTAATAGATACAGGTGAAAATACAATGACTGGCGGCCGAATTAAAAGGGTTAAGGATTATATTGGTAACGAGCCTTTTTTTCTAACTTATGGTGATGGCGTAAGTGATGTAAATTTTAATGATTTGTTGAACTTCCATAAATCCCAAAATAGTTTTGCAACATTAACAGCCGTACAACAACCTGGTAGATATGGGGCATTTAACCTAGAACAAAACAATAACAAAATTGAAAATTTCAGGGAAAAACCAAAAGGTGGTACTCGTGAAACGGCATGGATTAATGGTGGTTTTTTTGTATTGGAACCTCAGATTTTTGATTATATTGAAGAAGATTCGACTGTATGGGAAAGAGAACCAATGGAAAATTTGGCAAAAGAAGGTCAATTAACGGCTTTTAAACACGAGGGCTATTGGCAAAGTATGGATTCACTAAGAGATAAAACGGTTTTAGAAAATATTTGGCAAGATGGTACACCAGCTTGGAAAAATTGGTAATGATGAACATGAATCTTGAAAATACTTACAAAGGCAAAAAAGTATTAGTTACCGGTAATACAGGCTTTAAAGGAAGTTGGTTGTCCCAATGGTTATTATTGCTTAATGCCGAAGTTTTTGGATATGCGTTAAATCCTCCCACAACACCATCGCTTTTTTACCAATTAGAATTAAAAAAGCATACTAATCACAATGGTAATGATGTTAGAGACTTAGAGTCTTTGAAGAAATATATTAAGGAAATTAAACCTGATATTATTTTTCATTTGGCAGCCCAATCGTTAGTCCGAGAATCATATAAAAACCCTATTGAAACCCTAGAGACCAATATTAATGGTACTGCCAATGTATTGGAAGCCGTTAGGCAATTAGGAATATCGACAAATATTATAATTATTACTTCTGATAAATGCTATGAAAATAAAGAATGGATTCATGGCTACAGAGAAAATGATCCTATGGGCGGGTATGACCCCTATTCCATGAGCAAAGGAGCTGCTGAACTCGTCGTTTCCTCTTGGAGAAGATCTTTTTTTAATGTAAATAATTATAACTATCATGGTGTAAAAGTTGCTTCTGCAAGAGCGGGGAATGTTATTGGTGGTGGAGATTGGGCTGATGACAGAATTGCACCAGACTGTATTCGTGCTTTACAAAAAAAAGAAGAAATAATTGTTAGAAACCCACTGGCAACAAGACCATGGCAGCATGTATTAGAATCTTTGGGAGGTTATTTAGTTTTAGGCCGTAAATTGCTAAATCTTCATACTGGAAATTTAGAAACCTATTGCTCTGGTTTCAATTTTGGGCCATTATCCTCATCTAATAAGTCTGTTGAAGTGCTGGTAAAAGAAATTTTAGAAAATTGGGGCAGTGGATCTTGGACTTACAAGAAAGAAGATGCCAAACATGAAGCATTTTTACTAAATTTAAGTATTGATAAAGCCTACCATTTGCTAAATTGGCAACCTGTATGGAATTTTAATGAAACCGTAAAAAACACGGTTGACTGGTATAAAACAACATTCGAGAATTCAAGTGAAATCATAAATATTACCGAAAAACAAATTAAGGAGTATTCTAATTCTTTGAAATTTTAAAGTGGAAAAAATATTGACCCCCATACCAGGATGTTTTGAATTAGTACCCAAGGTTTTTGAAGACACCAGAGGTAGATTGATTAAAACATTTCATGAAGATACTTTTAAAAGCCTTGAATTAGAAACCGATTTTGCCGAAGAATACTATTCTACTTCTGGCAAAAATGTGTTAAGGGGCCTTCACTTTCAAGAACCACCTTACGATCATGTAAAGCTCGTTACCTGTTTATCTGGAAAAATTTTCGATGTAGTAGTTGATTTAAGGAAAGATTCACCTACTTATAAAAAAAAATTCAGTATTATTTTAGATTCCGATATTGGAAATATGCTCTATGTACCCAGAGGTATGGCACACGGTTTTTACGTTTTAGGTGAAGGAGCATTATTTTTAAACAGAACAACTACAATATACAACGGAGATAGTGAAGGGGGTATTAAATGGGATAGCTGTGGTATTGAATGGCCCACCAAAAACCCAATTGTGTCCAATAAAGATAGGCAATTAATAACCTTGGATAATTATAAAAGCCCTTTTTAAAACAATTTATATATGATAATTGTAGATAATAAATTAAAAGAAAGAGAATTAGCCAACAACCCAATAAAAGTAGGTGTTGTAGGTGCTGGTGAAATGGCTAAAGGATTAATCAATCAGATAACCAAACATACACCGGGCATGAAAGTGGTCGCTACCTACAACAGAAGTGTTGAACGACCCATTAACGCCTATAAAATATCTGGAATTGACACTTATGTGCTTGTTGAAAATGCTAAAGATTTTCAAAAAGCAATTGATTCCGGTACGGCTATTATTACCCAAAATCTTGATTTATTAATAAAATCAAAAGACATTGATATTATTGTTGACATGACGGGGTCTATAGAGTTTTCGGCAAAGTTAACTTTAGATTGTATTGAAAACGGTAAAGATATTTTATCCTTTAATGCGGAATTGGATGCTACTTTAGGTCCTATTCTAAAATATAAAGCAGATAAAGCCGAGGTTAAATATAGTGTTGCAGAGGGCGATCAACCAGGTGTTACCTTAAACCTATATCGTTTTGTAAAACAAATGGGCTTTAAACCTTTGGTTTGTGGTAATATAAAAGGGATGTTGGATGAATATAGAACACCTACTACTCAAAAGGCATTCGCGGAAAGTTGGGGGATGTCTCCAGTAATGGCAACTAATTTTGCCGATGGTACTAAAGTTTCTTGTGAGCAGGCTTGTATTGCAAATGCCACTGGTATGAAGGTTGCCAAACGTGGTATGCTAGGTTATGAATCTAAAGATCATATTGATAATCTAACAGATATATATGATGTTAAGCAACTTGAAGAACTGGGTGGAGTAGTAGATTTTATAATTGGTTCAAAACCAGGTCCTGGAGTTTTTGTGTATGCTACCTCTGATGATCCATTATCTATTAAATATTTAGACTATGGAAAGTTGGGCAAAGGGCCGTTATACAGTTTTTATATCCCTTATCATTTACTATTTTTTGAAATTCCAATTTCTATAGCTAGGATGGTAGACTTTAACGATACCATAGTTGCGGCTAAGGCAGGACCTGTTGTAGATGTTATAACCATAGCCAAAACAGATTTAAAAGAAGGTGATAGTATTGATGAAATTGGAGGCTATATGACTTACGGTATTTGTGAAAATTCCGACACTGCCAGAAAAGAAAATTTATTACCTATGGGATTGGCCGAAGGTTGCAAGGTTCTAAATAATATCCCTAAAGACCAAGCTTTGACTTTTGATGATATAGAATTACCTTTAAATAGGTTGTGTGACGAGTTATGGAACGAACAAGAACAAACATTTAACAGGATTTAATTGAGTCGATATTATTCCATACCAAATAAATTTAATAGGTTCATCATATTAATTCTTATGTTATCGCCCTTTGTCGCTTATATAACACTGGGAGTTGCAAAAATGGACTTCAATTCTACTTTCACAATACTTACCTATTTTGGTGTTTTTTTAATTTTGCTCTATGCAAATAAATCTAACCCAATAAAATTTCCGAGTTATTTGTTATTCTATTTGTTGTTCATTGTATATGTATATCACTCGGCATTTTATCAATTAGATAGGGAGTTTAAAATTGCATACCTATATAAGAATATGTTGATTGGATCTTTTAACCTTTTATTCATTGTTGAAAACCTTTCAATAAATAAAAAATATTATAAATTTCTTTTCAAATGGAGTAAAAAAATCCTAATTATTGCAGTACTTGTTATAATAATTCAACAAGTCTACAGTGCTAATTTTTTTATAAGGGAGGACATGGTTAATGAAAACGCTTCAGAAACTAGTAACGTAGAACGTCTGCATTCAATTTATTCCTGGGTTGGATATATTACCAATGGTTTAGGGTTTGTTCCTGTTTTCTTATTAGTGGTTGAAGATTTAAACAAGAGAAGACAAAGTAAAAAAGTTTTGTTTTGGATCTTAATGGGTATTATTTATTCATTACTTACTAAATCTAGATGGATTATGGTAAATACTTTGATGGTGTTTATCGTCGTTTTAATTACCCAACGTTATAAGTTTAGACAATTTTTAAAATATTTAATAGTTATTCCTTTGATACTATTAATTTCTTATTTTACACTCAATACTATTGGTGTTAATGCAGAGGGTATTGTCAAGGAAAGAATTTTAGAAAATGACAAAAAGAAAGTTAGTCAGAAATCTGCAGGAACTAGATTGTTGGCCATTCAGGTATTTAATAAATTATACTGGAAAAATGCTGTTTTTGGTAAAGGTAGTATAAAATATGGTATGGGGGGTACTGGTAAACAGGACTATGAATTACAAAAAGCTTTGGCAAGGAAATCCTCTCAATTACATGTTGGATATTTATCTTTACTTTATATGTATGGTTTTGTTGGAGGTTCATTATTTTTAATATTTTTATTTTTATTTTTAAAAAAACTATACTTAAATGCAAAAAGAACCTCCAGTTGGGCACCTTTTTTCGGAATAATGGGATTTGCTGTAGCTAATCTTACTTTAGTTACATTTTCAGTTTTTGAAATGGGTTTAATTTTTGCAGTATTAGCTGATAAATATTTTATTGAACAAAAAAAATCTAATTTGATCTTAAAAAAGTAAATATATATATGTTTGATAAATATTTGGGTTACGTAAGTTCTTTTTTTAAAGGTCATGAAAGATCAGTAAAAGCTAAAAAAAACATCATTGCCTCATTCGCCATTAAGGGACTAAGTATAATTGTAGGTTTTTTAATGATTAGAATTACGTTGCAATACTTAAATAAAACAACTTATGGAATATGGCTTACATTAACCTCATTTTTGGGTTGGTTTGCTTTTTTCGAAATCGGATTGGGTAGTGGACTAAAGAATAAGTTGGCAGGAGCTCTTGCTAATAAAGATTATGTATTGGCAAAAATATATATAAGTACCACATACGCAATTCTGAGTCTTGTTATTGGAACATTTGGTATACTCTTTTTGATAGGAAATTTTTTTATTGATTGGAACTTTATTTTAAACACTGATGAGGTATTAGCTTCTGAATTGACCTCCTTAACGTTTATAATATTTAGCTTTTTCTTTCTTTCATTTGTCTTAAGCCTTATTAAAACCGTGTTAGCTGCTGACCAAAGACCGGCAATTGCTTATGCTCTAGGTCCTATTGGGAATCTTATTATGCTAATTATTATTTATGTTTTAACTAAGACAACTGAAGGATCACTGATTTATTTAGGTTGGGTTTTAAGTGCTGTACCTGTTATGGTAATTATTATTGCAACAATTTATTTTTATAACAAAGATTATAAAAAAATTGCACCATCCATAAAATTCGTTAAGTTTAAATATGCCAGAGATCTTTTAAATCTTGGATTTAAATTTTTTCTAATTCAAATTTCTGCGTTAGTAATGTTTCAGTCTTCAAATTTTATTATTACCCAGTTTTATGGACCCGCAGAAGTTACTCCCTTTCAAATAGCTTATAAATTATTCTCTGTTATTACGATGATTTTTACTATTATTGTTGCACCCTTTTGGGTAGCATATACAGATGCGTGGGTGACAAAAGATATTGGTTGGATTAAAAGATCTACAAAAAAATTACTATATGTCTGGTTAGGCTTGTTAGTAATGGGCATTTTTTTATTCTTTATATCTGATACATTTTTTGAATTTTGGTTGAGTAAAAAAGAAATGGAAAACATTATTATTACTACAAGATTAAAAGTTGCTCTTCTGATATATTTTTTACTATTCACTTTCGGAGGTATTTTTAATATGTTTATTAATGGAGTTGGAAAATTGTTAATACAAATGTATTCGCTGCTAATTGGTTCACTTATCTTTATACCAGTAGCCATTTTTTTTATAAAGTATTTACATTGGGGTATTGAAAGCGTTGTTTTAGCTTCTATTATTGCTAATTTTTACTCACCGTTTATTGCACCCATACAGTATAAAAAATTAATTAATAATACGGCATATGGCATTTGGAATAAATAAAAAAAATATTTTGTTATTGTTTCAACCTAAATTAGTTTATGCCTATTATAAAAGGTATAAGCAATTAAAAAAATATAAAAATAGAAACCTTCGATTGGGGCTGTATGTAGCAATTAATAATTCTGAAATCGGTAATCATGTATTTCTTAGTAATGATGTAACACTGAGTAATTCAAAAATTGGTGACCATAGTTATATCAATTCAAATACCCATGTTGGTTTTACAATTATCGGCAAATTTTGTTCAATTGCATCTAATATTCAATTCGGATTAGGAAAGCATCCGACTCACTTTGTCTCTACACACCCCGCTTTTTACGCTAATAATAAAGGATTCAAAACATTTTCTGATAAAGATTTTTTTGAAGAACATGATAAAATTATTTTGAAAAACGATGTGTGGATAGGAAATGATTCCATTATTATGAGTGGTGTTACTATTGGTAATGGAGCTATTGTAGCCGCTGGATCTATTGTGACAAAAGATGTTAAACCATATGAAATTGTTGGAGGGGTCCCTGCAAAACATATTAAATTTAGAATTGAAGAACGTTACATTGAACAAATTCAAAAAACAGAATGGTGGGATAAAGAAGAAGAATGGTTAGAACGAAATTATAAAAGTTTTTTAAATATTGAAGAATTCTTAAAGTGTATTGAGAAAAATGAATAACATATTGATTATTGTGATTGTTGTAGTGATAATTCTTTTCTTTTTCGCATTGTATTTAGTTGAAAATCAGTCAAAAAAAGAAATTGATAAACACACAGAGGAAATAGTCAATAAATTTAAAAACAATAAGAGGGGCTTAGTCGTTTTAATTTTAGGGCAATCAAATGCCGCTAATTACGGAGCTAAGGTTTTTTCATCACATAAAAATATTTATTCTTTTTATAATAATAGAGTTTCTTTAGCAAAGGATCCCATGGAGGGAGCTTCTGGTAATAAAGGTAGTATTTGGATTCCTTTTTCCGAAAATTTAATAAAAAGTAAAGAATATGACTTAATTTTATTGGTTAATATTTCCGAGGGAGGTTCAACGGTTTTTGATTGGAATCACGATGGAAAATATCATAAAAAACTAATAAATACGTTAAATCAACTTAAAGTTAATAATATTCCACCTAATTATATTTTATGGCAACAAGGTGAAGAAGATAATTTAATGGAAACATCTTTGATAGATTTTAAATTGAGATTAAATGAGCTAATAGATATGTTAAACAACTTTTTAAGTGACGTACCCGTTGTATTGTCTTTGACTTCATATAGTCCCACTGCCAAAACACCAATTAGTGTTGAAATAAGAAATGCTCAAATGTCGGTTGTAACTGAAAATTCTAACGTCTTTCTTGGTCCTGATACCGACAGGTATATAAATGAGGGGCATCGATATGACGGGATTCATTTATCAGAGAAAGCAATGATAAGTTTAGCTCAGGATTGGAGCAATATAATAATGGAATTAAATAAGACAAATTAAAATTAGATATTAATGTTCAAAGAGAAAATACTTTTAATAACAGGAGGAACTGGATCGTTCGGTAAAGCAGTACTCAATAGATTCCTCAAAGACAAAGTTTTTAAAGAAATTAGAATTTTTAGCAGAGATGAAAAAAAGCAAGATGATTTAAGAAAGTTATTAAATAATAAATCTGCAAAATTTTATATTGGAGATGTAAGAGATCAAAAGTCTGTTGACAATGTGGTTAATGGTGTTGATTATATTTTCCATGCAGCGGCTTTAAAACAGGTACCATCTTGTGAGTTTTTTCCAATTGAAGCTGTTAAAACAAATGTTTTAGGAACAGAAAATGTTTTAGATTCTGCAATTAGGCATGGTGTTGAAAGGGTAGTGGTTTTAAGTACTGATAAGGCTGTTTATCCAATCAATGCCATGGGTATTACCAAAGCACTTATGGAAAAAGTTATGGTTGCAAAATCCAGAGATGCCATGAATACGGTTTTATGTGGGACACGTTATGGTAATGTGATGGCCAGTAGAGGTTCTGTAATTCCATTATTTATTAATCAGATAAAAGAAGGTAAAAACTTGACTATCACGGATCCAAACATGACACGGTTTATGATGACTTTAGAAGATGCAGTTGATCTTGTGCTATTTGCATTTAAGAATGGAAATCAGGGAGATATTTTTGTGCAAAAATCTCCAGCATCAACTATTGGAGATTTAGCGAGAGCTTTGATTAATCTATATAATGTGAATAGTGATGTTACTGTTATTGGTACAAGACATGGTGAAAAATTATATGAATCTTTAGTTAACAGGGAAGAAATGGTCAAAGCTGAAGATATGAAAGATTATTTTAGAATTCCGGCAGATAATAGAGACTTAAATTATAACCAGTTTTTCTCTGAAGGTCACATTGATATTAGCATTGTTGAAGAATACCATTCACATAACACGCATAGACTTGATGTTAAAGGCACAGAGAAATTATTACTGAAATTAGATCAGATAAGAGACGATATAGATAATTAAATGGGTCAATCTTTAAAACCATTACTAATAATTACAAGGAAGTATTTTAAAGATGATAGAAGTTCAATAGAATTTGTGAGCGATTTTTATTTATCTAGTATAATAATGTATTTTTCAGCAAATACTAATACTGAAAATTATTAGATCTTGACAAGCCCACAAAGTGGAATTTAGATGGTTTTATTGTTTAGAAGGTGCAGTTGATATTAGAGTTGTGGAAATCGATAATTTAGAAAATCCATCAGAAAAATTAACCGTGCATGAATTTATTCTAAACTCAGATTTACCACAAGTACTTTTTGTACTAAAGAGATATGCAAATGTCTTTAAAAGTATAGAACCAAATTCAAGGTTAATGTTTTTTTCTGATTTTTTATTAAATGAAATACCTAATGACCGATTTAGATTTGATAAAAACTTATGGACAAGATTGGAATAGGAAATTAAAAAATAGAGCATAAATGATTAAAGTAGGTATTACAGGTCAGTCTGGCTTTATGGGGTCACATTTGTACAATTATTTAAGTCTTAAAGATGAAATTGAACTTATCATGTTTAAAAAAATATTTTTTAAGGACGCATCTTTATTGCAAGAATTTGTGAAACAATGTGATGTTATAGTACATATTGCGGCCATGAACCGGCATGATGACCCTCAGGTAATATATAATACTAATATCAATTTAGTAAAAAAATTAACCATAGCTTGTGATAGAGAAGGGGTAGCTCCGAAAATTGTTTTTTCTTCATCTATTCAGGAAGATCGTGATAATCTTTATGGTAAATCGAAAAAAGATAGTAAGATATTTCTAGAACAATGGGCAAAAAAACATAATACCTCAATTACAACCTTAATAATACCTAATGTTTTTGGTCCGTTCGGTAAACCTTACTATAATTCTGTGGTTTCAACTTTTTGCTATCAAGTAGTTCATAATGAAATACCAAAAATTGTTATAGACGGGCAGCTAAGTCTAATTTACATCAACGAATTATCAGAGATATTTTATAAAGATATCATTAAGACGGAAAAACAAGTTATTTCATATAGAGTAAAACATACATCATCAAAAAAAGTAACTGAAATATTAGCATTGATAAATGCCTTTAAATCGGATTATTTTGATAATGGAGTAGTTCCGGATTTAAGAGATCCTTTTGAAATTAACTTATTTAATACATTTAGAAGTTTCATTCCTACTGATTATTTTCCAAAAAAATATACCAGACATACTGATGAAAGAGGTTCTTTTGTAGAAATTATTAGGGCAAAAACTTCAGGGCAATCATCTTATTCAACCACAAAACCTGGCATAACTAGGGGTAATCATTATCATACTAGAAAGGTCGAACGCTTTGCCGTTATTAGTGGCAAAGCCTTGATACAATTAAGGAAAATAAATTCTGATGAAGTTATAAACTATTATTTAGATGGAAGTGAACCTGCCTATGTCGATATGCCAATTTGGTTTACTCACAATATTAAAAACATAGGAGATTCAGAATTAATTACCTTATTTTGGATTAATGAACCATATGATGAAAGTGATCCAGATACTTATTTTAAAAAAGTATAAGTAAAATGTTATTTAACTCAATCCAGTTTATATATTTTTTTCCTATAGTCTTAGTACTATATTTTCTTTCTCCACATAAATGGAGATGGTTTATATTGTTAATTTCAAGTTATTATTTTTATATGAGTTGGAATGTAAACTATGTCTTTCTAATTTCATTTACAACTTTAATTTCATATTTTACAGCAATCAAAATTGAAAGGTCAAAGAGAAAAAAAGAGAAAAAATTTTATTTAGTGGTTACTCTAATTATATGCTTGGGAGTCTTGTTTTTTTTTAAATATTTTAATTTTTTAGGGACATCAATAAATGATGTTCTAATAACGTTAGGTTCAGATTCACAAATTCCATATTTAAAATTGTTATTGCCAGTAGGGATTTCATTCTATACTTTTCAAACTCTGAGTTACACTATTGATGTCTATAGGGGAGAAATTAATACCGAAAAGCACTTTGGTATTTATGCGTTGTATATCTCTTTTTTCCCGCAATTGGTTGCTGGGCCAATAGAAAGAAGTACGAGGCTGTTGCCACAATTTAGAGAAAATCATAAACTTTCATTTCAAAATTTTATAAAGGGCATCAAGTGGATTGTTTTGGGTTTTTTTATGAAGTTAGTTATAGCTGACAGATTATCATTGTATGTAGATTCTGTTTATAATAATGTTTATCAACATTCGGGCTTATCCTTTTTAATTGCAACAATTCTATTTGCTTTTCAAATATTTGGTGACTTTGCAGGTTATTCAAGTATAGCAATTGGAACTGCAAGGATTATGGGTTATGATCTTATGACAAATTTTAAACGCCCTTATTTTGCCACATCAATTGGTGATTTTTGGCATAGATGGCATATTTCTTTATCAACTTGGTTCAGAGACTACTTTTATATACCAATTGGTGGCAGTAGAGTAGGTATTTCTAGGTGGTATTTAAATTTATTTTTGACTTTTTTAATTAGCGGTCTTTGGCATGGAGCCAATTGGACTTTTGTAATATGGGGAGCATTACATGGTATTTATATAGTTATAGAAAATATTTTTAAGCTACAGGTTAAAAAATATCAAAAAATATCACTTTTCAATAGAATACTAAGAGCCCTAATCGTTTTTTTATTGGTAGATTTTGCTTGGATTTTTTTTAGAGCAAATAATGTAGCTGATGCGTTCTACATAGCAAAAAATATTTTTAGTTTTAGTGGAGAATTATTTAGTGATTATAAAATCTTTTTCTTTGGTATTATTGGGCTAGTTGTATTGTTTGTTAACGATCTGATTGTTGAAAGTAATACAGATTCTATAATAGAAAATTCAAAAATTAATTATAAAGTAGCCATATATTTTGCTTTTTTAGTCTGTTTAATATTATATACAGGTGTTTTTAATGGAGGTCAGTTCATATATTTTCAATTCTAATGATTAAATCTTATTTAAAATATATAATATTGTTTTTTGGGCTGGTCATTATTATTGACCTTGCCGTTGGAAAAGTTTATAAAAAAAAATTTAATAATATTAATTTTGGTGATTATAGTGTTATTAATAGAAGTTTAAAATCTAAATCTGATCTTTTAATTTTAGGTAGTTCAAGAGCAATGCATCATTACAACCCTAAAATATTTTCCGAAAATTTAAAAATGACAAGCTATAATGGAGGAGTTGGAGGTTATGGTATTTTCCTTAACTATGCCGTGTTAAGTGAAAGGATTAAAATAAAACCACCAAAAATAGTTATCTTAGATATATCACCCAATGTAATAGTTGATAAACAATCGTATTCAAAATTAAATTTATTATTACCTTATTATAATAAATACAATTCTTTTAAAGATATAGTTCATTTAAATCCTGATTTCTCTAAGCTAGAACTTATATCTAACTTGTATATTTATAATTCTACTATTTATGATTTTATAAGAAGCGATATTTTTTTAAATAAAAATATGAATTTTGGTTTTGAACCATTAGATGGGCAAATTGAAACAAGTAGTTTCGTTCCGTTTTTTTTAGGTAATGAAATAATTGATTCAAATAAAAATCAATTTTTAGATAAAATAATTAATCTCTGCAAGCATAATAATATTGAACTAATTGGAGTAATCTCTCCGACGTATTTAAAATTTGATTTACAAAATAAAATTATTAGTGAAGTTGAAAAAATTTTTAATAAAAATAATTTACCATTTTTTGATTATTCAAATTATTTAGAATTATACCAAAAGCCCGAATATTTTAGAGATCAACTTCATATGAATAATATTGGTGCCGAAATTTTTTCAAGGCATTTTTCAAAAAAAATTAAACATGGAATATAAAAAATTGAAAATAGCAACTGTGGTAGGAACGCGCCCGGAAATCATCCGTTTGAGTTCAACGATAAAACGTATAGATGATTTTTTAGAACAAATAATTATCCATACAGGGCAGAACTATGATTATGAATTGAATGAAATATTTTTTAAGGATCTTGGATTACGAAAACCAAATTATTTTTTAGAAGTCAATACTTCTAGTCTAGGCAGGGTTTTGGGTGAAACCCTAATGAAGAGTGAAGAAGTATTTAAAAAAGAAAAACCTGATGCTGTGCTAATTTTAGGTGATACTAATGCTAGTATAGTAGGTATTATTGCAAAACGGATGCGTATTCCAATATTTCACATGGAAGCAGGAAATCGAAGTTTTGATATGAATGTGCCTGAAGAGATAAATAGAAGAATTATTGACCACGTTGCTGACTTTAATTTAGTTTATACAGAACATGCCAGAAGACACTTGTTAAGTGAGGGTTTACCCCATAGAAGAATTTATCTAACAGGGTCACCAATGTTGGAGGTATTGAAAGAAAATGAAGAAAAAATTAATAATTCAGAAATTTTGGATAAACTTCAATTGAAAGAAAAACAGTATTTTATTGTTTCAACGCATAGAGAAGAAAATGTGGATAACAAAAATCATTTAAAGCAAATTCTTTCTGTTTTAAATACGTTGGCAAAAAGTTATGACATTCCTATTATTGTTTCGACCCATCCACGCACAAGAAAAAGATTAGAAGTATTAACAAATATTCAAATTGATAAAAAAATACAATTTTTAAAACCTTTTGGGTTTTATGATTACATAAAATTACAAAAAGAATCATTATGTGCCATATCTGATAGTGGAACAATTAGTGAAGAGTCTGCCATGTTATCTTTTCCTGCTATTAGTTTAAGACAAAGTATGGAAAGACCTGAAGCTCAAGATACTGGTACGATTATTTTAACAGGTTTTAATCCTGACGTTATCCTGAACTCTATTGAAACAGTTATCAAAGAACAACAAATAGGTAGTTACAAAGAAATACCTCAAGAATATCAGATTTTGAATACTTCTTGGAGAGTTTTAAAGTTAATAATGGGTAATGCAGGATTAAGCAATAGGTGGTGGGGTATAAATAAAAAAGACTAAATGAAAGTACTTTATATAGTTTCTTCGAATCTATATTATTTTGAGGGAGCCTATTCAAATAGAATGAGAGGACTTTTTGAAGGGATGATCAAAAGAAATATAGAGATCTACTTTTTAGTTACTGATGGCTATAAAGATTGGAAAGAATATGTTTTTCATAAAAAACAAAAATATCCAAAAGGGATTACTATTCAATACATTGGTTTTCCATATCAAATAAGAATTTTAAAAAAACTCAAATTCAATACTATTTTTAAGCGATTGATTATTAATAAACAAAAGACAATTCAAAAAAATACAAATTTTGATTATGGATGGACAACAATTGGGTTAAA
Source organism: Aureibaculum koreense (assembly GCF_034296135.1). Lineage (NCBI taxonomy): Bacteria > Pseudomonadati > Bacteroidota > Flavobacteriia > Flavobacteriales > Flavobacteriaceae > Aureibaculum > Aureibaculum koreense. Next base: position 96,213 of record NZ_JAXKVV010000002.1, on the reverse strand, counting down.
TCATGATGCACAATTAGAGTCTATATCTTTATTCAAAAGTCAAGGTTTAAAAATTATCCAGAATATGAGTGAGTTTCCAAGCCTCATGCTTAGTGATTTAGAATATAAGAAGTATCTAGATTTAATTTTACCTAAAATTGATATTATGTTTTTGATGACTAAAAGCCTAATGAAATTTTATGGTGAGCCATTGAATCATAGTGCAAAACTATATCATATTCCTATGACAGTGGATATTGATAGATTTAATAAATCAAAATCAATTAGTAATAATGATAATTTTGTCATTTCTTATGTGGGGTTGATGAGAAATAAAAAAGATGGCGTAGATATATTAATTAAAGCGTTTGCTATTGTTATTAATAAATTTCCAAATGTTCTATTAAAATTAATTGGTCCAAAAAAACCTGATCAGGATTATTTAAAACAAGTAGAATTTATTAAAAGCGAAAAATTAGATGACAAAGTAGAGTATTTAGGAAAAGTATCTAGGGAGAAAATTCCTGATCTATTAATAAATTCAGATTGTTTGGTATTAGCTAGACCAGATTCTATTCAGGCTCAATTTGGTTTTCCAACTAAATTAGGAGAATATTTGGCCACTGGTAATCCTGTCGTAGTTACTTCAGTTGGAGAGATTCCAGATTATCTTCAAGATAATATTAGTGCCTTTATTGCTAAACCAGGAAGTGTTGAAGACGTGGCATCAAAAATTTTAAGCATACTAACCGATAGAGAGAATGCGAAAATAGTTGGTGAAAGAGGATTTCAAATCGCGAATGAACATTTTAATGCTGAAATTCAATCAACCAAAATAGTTGCTATTTTAGAAGATAATTTAAATAATTAAGATAATGAATTTTTATAAAATAACTGGAAGCCTTTTTAAACGATTGCTTAAGTATTCTGTTTATCAAAAAAATAAACATCATTTTATATCTAGATCTAAAAAAATAGTTAAGGAGTGTAAATGTAAACCATTATCTCGTTCTCAAAAAAAACAAATTAAAGAATATTATGCCCGTTTTGGATTTAAAAACATTAACACAAGATGGCATCAATTCTATACCGATCTAAGGGGTGAATTTCATAAAGAATATATTCCTGTTGAATTATACACAAATGTTATTGAGCCTCAATTAAATATGCTCAGTGAGCCTGAAATTTTAACAGATAAAAATTTATTAGATAGACTCTTTAACGCAATTGAGCAGCCAGAAACAATAGTAAAAAATATAAATGGCATATTTTTAGATGAAAATAGAAATATTCTTGATTTTGACCAAGTCATAAATAAATGTTTGGAATATAAAAAATTAATTATTAAACCATCTTTAGATTCAGGTGGGGGAAAGAATATTATTGTATTTGAACTTAACGGCAAGCAATCAAATTATGAAAAACTGTCAATTGAAGAGTTGATTAGTTTATATGACAAGAATTTTATCATTCAAAAGTATTTTATTCAACATAAAACAATGAGTGATTTAAATAAAAGCTCTGTCAATACTTTAAGAATACAGTCACTGTTGATAGATTGTGAAGTGATGATACTTGCATCTTTTGTTCGGATTGGAGGTGAAGGAGCTGTTGTTGATAATTCATCACATCCCACTAGTGGTAAAAGTGTAATAGTTTGTAATGTTAAAGAAGATGGTACTTTAGATAAAGGATATAGAGGAGATGGTAAAATTGTGACAGAATCAAATACAAATATTAAATTAGAAAATTATCAAATACCAAACTATTCTAATATTAAAATTGCGGTTAAAAATTTGCACAAACAAATTCCCTACTTTAGAATTGTTTCATGGGACATTGCTATTAATGAGAAAGGAAGACCTGTTCTAATTGAGTTCAACGTTTCGGTTCAGGGGGTACATCATCAATTTGCAACTGGTACTCTTTTCGGTGAATATACTGATAAAATTTTAGCACAATGCACTGTAAATATGTTTTCCAATTAAAATATAATTTAAAAAATACACCATAAGCTAGTTTTTAAAATTCTTCTTCAATAATTTATTAATAAAATGTCCAAATTATTTAAATTTTACAATCACTTAGGCTTTTTCAATCCTTTCTTCATAAACTCAAAAGAGGGATTTAAAATAAATCATAATTTTTCTGAAACTCTTAAATCTAAAAACGATGGAATTGAAATTGATTATGTTGCCATAATTGAAATTTTAACAAAGGGTTATGCATTAGCTGATAGAACTATTATTAAGGGAATAAGCAAATCTCCTTGGATGGCAAAACCAAATCTAGACATAACAGAATGGGAATATTTTGATTCCCCTAAACATGATGAGAAGTTAATTGATATAAAGCAAGTTTCTCTTACATTTTTAGAATTGTTAAAAACTGAAATTCTTAATTATATTGGTAATAAGAAATCTATTGGAATTTTATTGACAGGAGGAATGGATAGTAGAATAATTGCAGGAGTATTGGATATCTTAATAAAAAATAAAGAATTAGTAGGAATAAAAGTCATAGCTTATACATGGGGAAATTTAAACAGTAGGGATGTTGTATACGCAGAAAGAATAGCTAAGTTATTTAATTGGGGTTGGAAACATATACCAGTTTCCTCAGAAGATTTATTAAATAATTTAAAAGAAACTGCCGTTAGAGGCTGTGAGTATTCTCCAACCCATCTTCATGCTATGCTTCAAATCAGAAAAGAGAAGGGAATAGATTGTATATTGGCAGGAAGTTTTGGTGATAGTATAGGTAGAGGGGAGTATTCAGGAAAGACATTATATTTCTTAAAAGATTTGAGGGACGGAATCAATAATAGACATGGAATTTTTAAATATAATATTATAAAAAATCATAAAAAAGAAATTAATCAAGATATTCTTCAATACTGGGAAAAGTTTCCTCAAAATACTAAGTATCAACAAATAGAACAGGATAACCAAATACATTATATGCGTAGGATGTTAAACCCTTGTTTATCAGTTATAAATGAAAAAATCCCTTTGTATCAGGTTTTTTCTGACCCAGAGGTATTTGGTTACATTTGGTCATTACACCCTAAGCTTAGAAATAATAACATATATATGGAATTATTAAGTCTCTTTAAAACAGATTTAACTCATATACCTTGGGCCAGAACAGGTTTGTTATTTGATGAAACTCAAGGAAGTCCTGACTCTTTTGATAAAATTCATCATTCATATTCAAAATACCTATATGAGGATTTAAATGAATATATCAAAACTTTAGTGTTGTCAAAAAATATTGAAGATTTAAATATTTTTAATATGAAAGCGTTAGAAGATATATTTAAGTATATGAAATCTTCCTGGTACTATAGAGATTCTAACTTAGAAGAAAAACTAATTTGGTTGGCATCATTGTCGTTATTCATTGACATGTATGCCATTGATATAAAAAAAACAGAATATAACACTTCACCTTTTAATAATATAATTAATTTTTTATTGCCTTTTAAATTGAAATTGCTAAATATTACAAAGAAAATGTATAGAAGTCCTTTTCACTTTTGAATTGATAAAATAGGTAATGTTTATTAAATAACAATAAAAATCATTAAATACTGAATAAAGTTTAATTAAAAAAATAAATGAAAATATTATATATTATTGAATCTTTAGCTTCCGGTGGAAAAGAAAGGAGGTTAGTGTCGTTGATTAAGGGTTTGCTTGAAAAGAAAAAAGTTGAAATAGAGTTAATCATTTTATCACAAGATGTTCATTATAAAGAAATTTATGATTTGGATCTTAAAATTCATTTTTTAAAAAGAAATTTAAAAAGGGATATTAAAATATTGCATAAGTTTAATAATATTTTAAAAACCTTTAAACCTGAAGTAGTTCATTGTTGGGATAATATCGCCGCTTTTCATTTTGGACCAATATGTAAATTAAAGAGAATCCCTTTTATAAATTCTATGATATCAACAGCACCGCCAGCTAATTTGGTAAAGCCATATTCAATGCGATATTTATTAACGGCAATTTCATACCCATTCAGTACCATAATATTATCAAATTCTAAGGCAGGTCTAGATTCTTTTAGAGTTCCTCAAAAAAAGGGAAGATATATTTACAACGGATTTAATTTTGACAGGTTAATTATAAAGTTAACCAAAGATGAAGTTCGTGAAAAATTCAATATTACTTCTGCCTACATTGTTGGTATGACTGCCGCTTTTCATGACAGAAAAGATTATATCACGTTTGTAGAGGCGGGTAATTTAATTCTGAAAAAAAGAAAAGATGTAACTTTTGTAGCTATTGGTGATGGACCCGATTTGGACAATATAAAAAAGCTTACAAATAATGAATTTAAAGATAATTTTAGATTTGTAGGTAGGCAAAAAGATGTGGAGTCAGTTGTAAATATTTTTGATATAGGATTGCTATTAACTAACGTTAATAGTCATGGTGAAGGAATATCAAATTCCATTATGGAATATATGGCTTTGTCAAAACCAGTTATTGCCACTATTGGAGGAGGTACTAATGAAATTGTAATAGATAATGAAACAGGTTTTTTAGTAAGCCAACGAAATAAAATTGAAGTAGTCAATAAAATAAATTATTTGTTAAAAAATCCAAAAGTTTCAAAACAAATGGGCGAAAATGGGAGTATGAGGATTGAAAACCATTTTACGATAGACGGTATGATTGAAAAAACTTTAGAGCTATATAAAAATAATGTCAAAGAAGAATAAAATTTATAAAAAATAAAAAAACAGATATATGGATGAAAATGATAACAATTTTATTTTTTGTAAGGATTTTGAAAGTATTGATAAAAAAGAATGGATTGCCTTATATGCAAATTCGTCCAATAGAAATGTTTTTCAAACGTCCGAAATGTATACATTTTGGAAAAAACAAGACAATTATAGTCCTATTGCCTTTGGTGTAAAATCAAAAAATAATGGATTAATAGCTATATTTACTGGTATTATACAAACAAATGGCAATAAAATCATGAAATTTTTCACTAAAAGAGCCATATTCTATGGTGGTCCTATAATTGACAAAAATGTTGATCAATCAGAAGTGTTTAATTTTTTATTACAAAACTTAAATAAAACCATTTCATCTATGGCAATTTACAGTGAAATAAGAAATTTCAGTGATTATTCAAATCTTAATGATGTTTACATTAATCATAAATACGAATATATTCCATATCAGAATTATAAGATAGATCTTACATCTGAAGATGATGTTTTTAAATTATTAAAATCTGAAAAAAGAAGACAAATCAGACGGAGTCAAAGAGAAGGAGTGGTAATTTCTTACGAAAACAGTTCTGAAAATATAATTGGTGTTTATAATGTAATTTATAAAATTTATAAAGAGAAAGTAAAGAAGCCCCTCCATAAATTAGCATTTTTCGAAAACCTTTGTAAGCAAAAATTTGCCAGTGTTGTAGCTTTGCAATATCAAAAAAAAATAATAGGTGGAGGTTTTTTTCTTATGGACGATAAATGTATATATGATTGGTATCGAGGTGGTTTAGATTATGATTTTAAGCATCAATATCCAAGCACCTTGGCTGCTTGGTCAGTTATAAAATACGGATTAGACAATAATCTGCAAACATTTGATTTTATGGGAGCTGGTATTAGAGGAGAAGATTATGGGGTAAGAGATTTTAAGTCTCAATTTGGTGGACAGCTAGTAGAAGATGGTAGATATTCTAAAGTTTTTAATTCACACTTATTTAAAATAGGGAAATTAGGCTTAAATATTCTAAAAAAATTAAATAATTAAAGTAGGTACATAATTGATGAAAGTTTTATTTATAGTTTACCATCCAGTAGATCCTTATATAGTCTTTGAGACTGCAAAAAAGATTGAAAATGAAGATGGCAAATGCCTTTTTGTTATCATTGAAAAGGAGGGAATAATCAAAAGAATAATTGATTCTTACGGTTTTAACAGCGTGGTAATAGGTAACAGTAGCGAATCGTTTATTGGCAAAATTTTAAATATTTTTACCTTAGTTATTCGAATTGTAAGGCAAATAAAAAAATTTAAACCAGATGTTATATTTTCTCCTGCAACTCCATATTCAAGTTTAGCCTGCAGATTTAATAAATTACCTTTAATATGTTGGGAAGATACAGAGACAGCTACCTTTAACTTTAAGTACTCACACAAAAGAATTGATTCTTTATTATTAATAGATTCCTTTTATAAAACACTTCCAGGTGATAATATTATTAAATTTAATGGTTATAAAGAACTGGCTTATTTACATCCTAATAATTTTAAACCTGATGTGCATATTTTAACTAAATTAGGTTTAAATGTTGAAGATAAGATCGTTCTAATGCGTTTTTCTGCATTGAATGCTATGCATGATATTGGGTTGAAATCCGAGGCAGATAATAATGATGTGAAAATTTTGAAATTTATAAAAAAAGCCGAACATGTTTACAACGCTAAAGTATTCATTTCCGTTACAGAACGTGATTTAGACAATAGATTTGATGCTTATAAATTGAAAATAGATCCTTCAAAATACGCACATTTATTGTCTTTTTGCTCATTATATATAGGTGAAGGAACAACCACCGCTTCAGAAGCTGGCGTACTTGGGGTTCCATGGATTGCTTTGAGGGATAAACCATTGGGCTATTTAATTGATCAAGAAGAAAAATACGAATTGGGAATTAGGACTGAGAATCTCGATTTGGCTTTAAATAAAGCCGAAGATATTTTACAAAACACTAATTCAAGATATGAATGGAGTTTAAAAAGGGGTAGACTTCTTAAAGACAAAATAGATGTCTCAGCGTTTATTACATGGTTTATAAAAAATTACCCTAAAAGTCATTCAATCATGAGGGAGAATCCTGACTTTCAAAATAAGTTCAAATAGTTATGAAAATTTATCATATCGGAGTTATTTCTTTTGAAACTAAAGAAACGAAAAGAGAATTAAAGGCAATTGGAGGTATTCAAGGGTATATAATTGAATTAATAAATTTCTCCTTGCAAAAAAAAATCTCTATTGGATTTGTTGGAAAAGTTTATAATTTCAGTAAAACTGAAGGGTTTGAATATTTAGAAATTTTAAAAAACGTTACAAGCACTAATAAATTTTTAATTATACTTTTTTTTAAATCTTTTTTTATAAAATTACCCAAACAAAGTATTATCCATGCACATAGACCGGACCATTTTGCCGCTTTTACATTTTTTAAAAACAAACCTTCCATAGTTACATTACATGGTCAAACTGCACGGATTATAAATGACAGAAAAGGCAAATTAATTCGGATTATTTATAATTTTCTTGAAAGATTTGCATTAAAAAAGGCCAACGCGATTCTGCCGGTAGATGAAATAACGAAAGCCTACTATTTAAAGTTATATCCTCAATTTAAGAATAAACTACATGTAATACCAACAGGAGTTAATAATGAAATATTTAAGCCTTTAGACAAACAAAAGGCACGAGAAAAGTTTGGTTTTTTAAAAACGGATAAAATAATTTTATATGTTGGTAGGTTAGAACCTCCCAAAAAAATTGAAGAAATAGTTAAATCATTAGAAATATTATTAAAAGAAAATTTAGAATATAAATTAATTTTTGTTGGAGACGGTATCTTGTTGAATGAAATAAAACAATTAACCACTCGTTTACAGTTAGATAGTTATATAACTTTTTTAGGAATAAGAAAAAGGAATGAACTGCCTGAAATTTTTAATTTAGCTGATGTTTCTGTTTTATACTCTAGAAATGAAGGAAGCCCTTTATCGGTAAAAGAATCGTTAGCTTGTGGTATTCCTGTGGTAGCAAATTGTGTAGGAGATATACCATTAGTTATAAAAAACGGGCACAATGGTTATTTAGTTGAAAATGACAGCATTGACGAGTTGGCTAAAAAATTAGAATTGGCAATTAAAAAATCAGCAAAACTAAAACAAAATTGCATTGATTCAATTCAGCATTATACAACGGAGAAGGTAAATCAAAAAGTGATTAATATATATAAAAAAATACTTAATGAAAAATAGTATCATTTATATAGCAGGATCGGATGGAAGTGGCAAAACCACTATTTTAAAAGAAGTAGAAGATAGAATTATTGCACAAGGACATAAAACAAGACATATTTGGCTACGTTCTCCAAAAATAATCTCAAAACCACTAATGGCTTATTGTAGGTTAGTTGGTTTAACAAAAAGATATACCACTGATGGTGTAAAATACAGTAAGCATGAATTTTATAGGTCTGCTTTTGTATCATGGATTTTCCCCATATTGCAAGTAATCGATTTTAAAATTAAATGGTACTTTGAAAAGCGAAAAATAAAGGATAATGAAATAATACTTTTTGACCGTTTTAGTCTTGATACGCTAGCGGATTTAATAGTAGATACTAGAAAAATGAATTTGCATAAAACATGGATAGGGAAGGAATTTGTTAAAGCTCTACCAGAAAGAACTAAAATGGTAATATTAAAAGTGGATGAAAATGTTATTAGAGAACGTAAAAAGGATACACTACATGATGAATTGCTAAAATATAAGGTCGATGTATATAATCTTTTAAGTAAAGATTTAAATATTAAAGTTATTGATAATAATAACGATTATAAAACCACACTTAAAGATACTTTTAAATTTATTTTAAATGAAGAAAATTAAAGAGATTATACTTAATAATAAATATTTAAGTTGGATGCTAATTTTTACCAATTGGATATTTCAAGGAATACCACTTGGAAGTAGAATAGAAAAAGTGTATAAAATCTCATTTACCGTGTTTTTTGGGTTAATATTTTTTGTTATGCTTTATTATATATTTAATATTTCCACAGTAGGTAGTTTAATTTTTGGGTTTTTAATTGCACATACAATTAACTGGTTTGTTAATTGTAATTTTTGTGTCATATTCACGCATAGAATAAAATGGTTTAAAATTCCTACTATAAGATTATTCGATCAGTTGTACGCTATTCAGGAGAGACTTGATAATAAAAATTGGATTCTATATTCAACATCCTCTGGTGGTATATGTAGAGGTACAATGGATGGAAACTCTGACATTGACGTTTCTTTAGTCATAAAACCAGGAATAAAAAATATTTTATCTGCAATACTATTTTTTGTAAAAGAAAAGAAAATCGCAGATTTTAATGGAGTTCCTTTAGATATTTTCATTTCTGAAACTCCTGAAGAGTCATTAAAAAGATCGAACAAACAAGAAAACCCTGTAGTACTATATGACCCTTACAATACCATTGACAACTATTATAAAGAAAAAATGACCATACGTGAGGCTCAAATACTCAATAACGCCATAGCTTAAGACTTGCATTATTTATGAAAAAGAAAGTATTATTTATATCTGAGTACCTGAATCCACCTTATGACGAGGGTATTAAAAAAACGGTTTATAATTTGTTTTTAGATTTAGATAAGAATTACGATTTAAAGGTAATTTGTCGCCATGGCTTTCAAAAAGACAATATACACATAGTGGAGACCAATGCACTTTACTATTCAAAAGAAGTGAAATCATCGATTAAAAATTTTAATCCTGATTCAATCATATATATACCTTTTCAATCTAGTACTTTTGCAACTTATTTGAGACTTAAAATGTTTTCATATTTAGCTAAAAAAGCGAAAGTAATACTTATAGCTTTGCAACCCAAACCTCTCAAATCATGGCAGAAATTTATTGTGAATTTTATTAAACCAAAAATGGCATTTACACCTTCTCCTGCACTACAAAATTATTGGAGCAGTATAAAGGTTAAGAATCAATTAATACCACTGCTTACTGACTTATCAATTTTTAGGCCTCTAAGTGAAAATAGAGAGACTTTACGTAAAAAATATAATTTACCATTGGAAGCCTTTATCATTTCGCATATGGGGCATCTAAATGAAGGCAGAAATTTAAAGACATTGATTCCTCTGCAAAATGAAGATAATCAAGTAGTTATTGTAAGCAGTAGCTCAACACCTACTGATGCTCTAGGAAAGGATTCTCTTAAGGATTATTTGGTAAAATCAGGGATTATTATTTTAGATAGGTACATAGAAAATATCGAAGAAATTTATCAATTGAGTGATTTATATATTTTTCCAGTGATGAAGAAGAATAGTTCAATAGGTATGCCACTATCTGTTCTAGAAGCTAGAGCTTGTGGAATTCCCGTTTTAACAACGAATTATGGAAGTCTTAGTCAATTTTTAGGAACAGATAACGATGGAATTAAATATTCAAATCCAGAAGATTTCATAGAGAATGTCAGAATAATAAAAAATAATTTGAATCCAAATTATAATGTATCTAAGGTTTCAGAATTAAATAGCACCTTTTATAATATAATTCATAATGAGATTAATCTTTAAATATTTTAGATATGAACTTTTATTCAGTAAATAGAGGTGTTTTTAAAAGGCTTCACAAATATTTTTCATACAGATCTGTAGTTTTTGTTAATAGAAAACACTTAAAGAAGAGGGTTAGTATCTTAAATTGTAATTCTTTAGAGAAAAGTCAAATTAAAGAAGCAAAGAAATTTTATAATTCTTTTGGGTTTAAAAACATCAGTATAATATCTCATAAAATAAATACTCATTTTAGTGGTATTTTTAGAAAAGAGTATCTTCCTGAAGATTTATTTCACAGTACTATAGAACCCTGTTTGAATGACTATCGTATGGCTGTCGGATTGACAGATAAAAATTACTTTACTAGACTTTTTAAAGGAATTAAGCATCCTGAAACCGTCATAAAAAATATAAATGGTGTTTTTTATGATGATGATATAGTGCTGAACAAACAACAGGTTATTGATCGCTGTAACCAATTTAAAAACTTAATAATCAAACCCTCAATCGACAGCTTTGGAGGTAAAAATATTATTGTTTTTAATTTAAAAGAAGGTATTACAGATTATAAAAATCAAACTTTAGAACAAATTTTGGCTAGTTATAAAAAAAATTATATTATTCAAAGTTTCTTAAAGCAAAATAAGAAGATGAAATCTCTTAATCCAACTTCTGTTAATACCTTAAGAATAGTAAGCTTATTTTGGAACAATCAAGTTAATATATTGCATAGTATAGTGCGTATTGGCCGTATAAATTCCTATGTTGATAATACTGGACAAGGAGGTGTTTTTTGTCAGATTGAACCTGATGGAAATTTACTTGATAAAGGTTTTGATGGTGATTCTAATATTTATCATGAAACTGATACAAAAATTAAGTTTGTAGATTTTAAAATACCTTTTTATGATAGAGTAGAGCACGAAGTAAAGGAACTTCATATGCAAATCCCACATTTTAAATTAATTTCTTGGGATTTAGCTATTGATAACTTAGATGAAACCGTATTAATAGAATACAATGTTATGGGGCAAGGGGTAGATGCATATGAATACACAAATGGCCCTTTCTTTGGTGAGTTTACTGAGGAAGTTTTAAAATATTGTAGTCAACTCAAGCCCTACTAATGTAAATTAAAATTATTATATGGATTTCACCCTAAAAAAATACAAAGAATTACTTGAGGTTTTAATTGAGAAAAACTATGCTTTTCAAACTTTTGAAGAATTTATAAATAACCCAAAAGATAAAGTAGTTGTACTAAGACATGATGTAGATAGAAGGTCTATAAATGCAACTTGGCTGGGGAAAATAGAAAAAGATTTAAATGTTAAAAGCAGTTATTACTTTAGAATTGTGCCTGAAAGCAATGATAAAAATGTGATTCAAAATATTGTATCGATGGGACATGAGGTAGGTTATCATTATGAAGATCTGGGCATAACCAAAGGCAATTTTGAAAAAGCCTATGAAAATTACAAAAAGAATTTAGCCTATTTTCGTGCTTTTTATCCCGTAACAACGGTTTGTATGCACGGCAGCCCTGAAAACAGAATTGACAATCGTCAAATATGGGAAAAGTATAATTATAAGCAAGATGGTATTATTGCAGAACCCTATTTTGATGTGGACTATGATAAAGTTTTTTATATAACAGACACTGGCAGAGCCTGGAATAAAAAAAGTGTTATCGTAAGAGATAAGGTAAAAACCAAATTTAATATCCCAATCGAAAGCATTGATCATATGATGGATTTGATTAGACAAGATAAAATGCCTGACCAACTAATAATTAGTACACACCCACATAGGTGGTTTGATGTTGGTGGTTTATGGTTTAAGGAATTTATAATGCAAAACATTAAAAATGTAGTTAAAGCTATTCTTATAAAATATAGAAAGTAGTATGAAAAAGAAATATTGCTTATTATCAAATGATGTTGAAACTACATCAATTTGGCATAATACTTTAAGAGATGAAACTGGGTATAAAGTATTAACAGAAGGGATGCCATTGCTATTAGATTTATACGAAAAATATGATGTTAAATCAACTTTTTACTTTACCGGTTACATTGCAAAATTATATCCCGAAATTGTAAAAATGGTTGTGCCTTATGGTCATGAAGTAGGAAGCCATGGGCTTTCGCATACAAAAAAAAATGGATTTGATGTAATGCCACTTGAAAAACAAATTAGGCATTTAAAAACTTCTAAAGATATAATTGAAAACATAATAGGAGAGGAGATTATCTCATTCAGGGCTCCAGCATTACGCGTAAATAATGATACGGCAATTGCTTTGGCCGAAACGGGTTATAAAATTGATAGTTCTGTAGCATCACAAAGATTCGATATGTTTATGTCCTTTGGAAGTTTAAAAAAATTAAATTGGTTAACCGCACCAAGACTGCCCTATAGAACAAGTAAGGATTCATTATTTAAGAAAGGAGATGGGCAAATTATTGAAGTACCATTAAGTGCTTCGTTAATACCATATCTAAGTACAACCATGCGTATTTTTCCATATTTTACTGCCATTCAACGTAGAATCATGGCATTCGAAGCATCTAAAACGGGAAAACCTATTGTATTTGACACACATCCAAACGAATTTATTGATGAAAGCTATGAAAAAAGACAAATTAATAAAAGGTCAAAAAACATAGTGGCTTCTTTTTTACAAGATACTGTTCGCTCCAAATTAAAGGTAAAGAACCTTGGTATTAAAGGTGTTAAGATATACGAAAGGGAAATTAAATATTTTCATAAACATAAATTCGAGTTTTGCACCATAAAAGAGTTCTGTAAACAAAAAGGTCTGTTGAAATGAGAATATTTATAATTACTATGGATGATCCTATCCAAACATATGATTTTATTAAAGAAATTATTGATGCAAAACATGACGAAATTGTCGGTTTAGCAATACCAAAAGGGAATCGGCTGACACTTTCGAAAGGTAAATCTAAATATACCTATGTCTTTTCATTATTACTTATTATGGGTCCGTGGCATTTTATTAAGACTTCTCTTAAAACAATTATTTTTAAAGTAAGAAAGAAACTCTATAGGTTAGGGGTTGCTAAGGATCCGACTATTGCGGGTTATGCATTATCTAAAGGCATCCCTACTCAAACTATAACTACTCCAAATAGCAAAAAATTTAGGGATTACTTAGTAGCTCTTAATCTTGATGTAATTATAAACCAAAGCCAAAACATTATCAAAAAAGAGTTACTTGATATTCCTAAAATAGGAGTTTTAAATAGGCATAACGCTTTATTACCTAAGAATAGAGGAAGGTTAACTCCTTTCTGGGTAGCTTTTAATGGTGAAGAAGAAACAGGAGTTTCTATACACTTTGTTGAAGAAGGTATTGATTCTGGTGATATAATTGTCCAAAAGAAATATAAAGTTACAAAAAAGGATAATTTCAATTCAATTGTAAAAAAAAATTATACAATTGCAGCAAAAGCGATGATTGAAGCCTTAGAGATTTTAGAGAGTAAAGAACATAATTTTATTAATAATGACGATGACATTGCAACTTATAATACAACCCCCAGTTTAAAAGAGGCCTTTGCTTATAGAAAAAAAAGAATTAGATCAGTATATTATTAGAATAATAACCTATTGTGCATTATGATTAAACAGAAAAAGTTATCCATATTACTGATAATCAGTAAATTGTTTTAGCAATAAAACATTTATTATGAACACTTTAGTGCAAATTACGAAAGAATTTTATAAGTATTTAAAAAAATATCAAGAGAACAACTTTTTAATCTAACTGGGGCATCGACTAAAGCTGAACGACCTAGAACTGATGATCGGTTTGAGCCTGATCGCTGAATTTATGTGAATAGATAGCGAAAACGACCTGTTTAGAAAACTTTCCAAAATCTTATTATCAAAAAATAGAACGAAGTGTCTATAATAGACGAAGAAGGAAACTTGCTAATAATCTCAATAGTATTTGATTAAAGTTGACTTCACATTTTAATTTACTTTGAAATCCACCTGCTTTACAGGTAGTAATATTCTGTTGGCTATGCCTTATATTTGTGCTATGAGCAAATATAAGATCACTTTTGGGCTCGTGGATATTTTGTGAGTACTATTGGATTGGATGAGGAAATGATAAAAAATATGTCAAATATCAAGAAAAAGAAGAAAAGCGTATTGAGGATCAGCAACAAAGGTTTGGTTTTTGACCATACCTTTGTCGCCCCCTATTGGGGCTGTCCAAAGCCACCTTCTTAGAAGTGTGATTTTTACTAAGGTAAATTCGGGCAATAAGATGTTGTACGGTGTGAATAATTGAGCCTTAAAATATACCAGTTGATTTATGATTTTTGGGTTAAGATTAAAATCATCCAGAATTGGTTTGGTATGCTCAGAATAGAGTAGTGGCAGTTGCTTTTCTTTGAGCTTGGTTAGTTTCTTAAGTAAAGTGTCATTGCGATTGGGACCAATCCAATGTTCAATTTCACTTGATCCTACACTATTATCATACAAATAAAACTTATAAATAATTTCTAAATGGATGGGTGTATTATCTTTAATTAAAATGCAATCCAATTCACCAACAGTTCTTTTATCATGTTGTACCTGTATGTTTTCAGTTAATATTTTAATATTTTCGTAGCACTTAAGTTCTTGACTTACAAAACGTTATGCACGTTTACCTAACCTTAAGTTGTTGGTAATTTGTTCGTTAAAAATGGTATGGTTATACTTAGGAAGTTTTAACTGTTGTAAACCAAATACGGTATTTTCTTTCCATAACAATGGTGTGTTTATATAACCTTGAAATTGATTTTGGATATCTTTTGATTTGGAGTACATTATAGTCAATGTTAAAGGATTTTTATGTTGAGCGATGGAAGGCTCACAACCACTAAGCACACAAAGTAAAGCACAAAGATCACTAAGAATAAGTTAAAGCAGCATTGCTTTGTGTCCTTTGTGAACTGTCCTAGTGTTCATTGTGGTTAAATATCACCACTTAATATCGCATATACCAATTCCTTGGTCAGTGGTTTGTTACCTGCTTTTTCTCTAATTTTCTTAAAAGGAAATATAAATTTACAGCCCGATTTGTAATTACTGCAACCATAGGCTTCTTTGCCTTTGAGAATAGTACCTTTTTTACATTTTGGGCAAATTAGTTTATTCGAGGGTGCTTTTTTTACAGATTGCTTTTCTTCAAGCACTAAATTAAATTGCTCATTAAAACGGACTAAACCTTCTACTGAACCATTGCTCGTTTTAAATCCCTTTAAGTTTACGGTCGATTCTTTCTGAAGTAAACGAATCAATTGCTTTTCGGAAATCTTCTTTTCCATAAAGGTAAAGGGTAAAATAAAATTGCAACCATTTTTGTAATTACTACAGCCGTAGGCACTTTTGCCTTTTAATAAAGTGCCTTTTTTACATTTAGGACAAGTTTCAGCAGCAATACCAGCTCTTTTTTTGACCTTTTTTTCTTTTTCACGATTTTGTAAGGTAATGGTTTGAGAAATATTGGCACGCTTGGTTTCACTTCGTACTTCATAAACCAATTGATCTACCATACGTTTCATATTATTGATAAAAGTACCCGCACTAAATTCGCCTTTTTCAATGTCTTTCAGTTGCTTTTCCCATTTTCCGGTCAATTCGGCCGATTTCAACAAATCGTTTTGGATGGTATCGATCAGTTTGATTCCCGTAACCGTAGGTAACAATTGCTTTTTATTCCGTTTGATATATTGCCGTCTAAAAAGTGTTTCAATTATGTTGGCTCGGGTAGAAGGTCTGCCAATACCGTTATCTTTCATCAAATCACGCAATTCCTCATCATCTACTTGTTTGCCAGCGGTTTCCATGGCACGTAGAAGGGAAGCCTCAGTAAACTGATTGGGTGGTTTGGTTTGTTTTTCTAAGAAGGACGGTTCATGTGGTCCTTTTTCTCCCTTAATAAAATTAGGTAACATACCGGCTTCATTCGGTTTCTGTTCTGAGTTCTTATCCTCAAAAACCACTCGCCATCCCTTTTTAAGAATTTCTTTACCTGTCGTTTTAAAATTTACATCCGCCGCTTTTCCAATGACGGTGGTATTGGAAACCGAACAATCCTCATAAAAAACAGCTATAAAACGTTTGGTAATTATATCATAGACCTGTTGCTGATTGTATTGGAGGTTTATTTGTACTCCAGTAGGGATTATAGCATGGTGATCGGTTACTTTTTTATCATTAAAAACTTTACTCGATTTCTTTATCTTTTTACCTAATAAGGGTTGTGTTAACCCACTGTATTTGGTTAGATTTTTAAGAATACCGGCAACTTTTGGATAGACATCATTCGGTAAGAAAGTAGTATCTACACGTGGATAGGTTACTACTTTTTGCTCATAGAGTTTTTGGACTATTTTTAACGTTTCATCCGCTGAAAATCCAAATTTTTTATTGCAATAGACCTGTAATCCTGTTAAATCAAAAAGTTTTGGTGCGTAATCTTTGCCTTTCTTTTTGGTTACGGAAACAATTTCAAAATCATCTTCTTTAACTTTATCCGCCAAAACTTGACCATCTTCCATTTTTAAGAAGCGACCTTCTTCATAACTAAACAAAGTATCACGATACATTGTTTGCAATTCCCAATAGGGTTGCGGCTTAAAATTTTCAATTTCCTTAAAACGATTGACTACCATGGCCAACGTTGGGGTTTGCACTCTACCCACAGATAATACTTGTTTATAACCACCATGTTTTACTGTGTATAATCTGGTAGCATTCATACCCAATAACCAATCGCCAATAGCTCTTGAAAATCCCGCGTAATAGAGATTATCATAATCTTCAGCCGGTTTTAGATTCTCGAAACCCTCTTTAATGGCTTCTGTAGTTAAGGAAGAAATCCATAACCGTTGTACTTTACCTTTATAATTGGCTTGGTCTAATACCCAACGTTGAATCAATTCCCCTTCTTGCCCCGCATCCCCACAATTAATGACCACTTCGGCTTTATCAAATAAGCTTTTTACAATGCTGAATTGCTTTGTAATCCCTGTGTTTTCAACCACTTTGGTTTTAAATTTTTCAGGGAGCATAGGGAGGTTGTTCAGATCCCAACTTTTCCAATGGGGTTTATAATCATTGGGTTCTTGTAACGTACATAAATGTCCAAAAGTGTAAGTAACCGCATAACCGTTGCCTTCATAATAACCATCATGTCTGGTTTTTGCACCTAATACGGTAGCAATTTCTCGTGCTACACTCGGCTTTTCGGCAATACACACCTTCATTTTTTTATTCAATTTAAGAGATGCAAATTAACAATAAAAAAGGGGTAGGGCAAGAGGAATTTTTAGGGAAACAACAATTGAACATTATTTATAATATCCCTATATTTGATTTTTCATAGGTAAAACCGTTATTATGACAAAAGATATACGTTGGCATCAGAGGTTAAGTAATTTTAACAAAGCTTTGGGGCAGTTAAATAAAGGAGTAAACCTTGCAAATGAAAGACCTTTGAACGATTTAGAGCAACAAGGTTTAATCCAATCCTTTGAGTTTACGCATGAATTGGCTT
This sequence comes from Aureibaculum koreense, assembly GCF_034296135.1. NCBI lineage: Bacteria > Pseudomonadati > Bacteroidota > Flavobacteriia > Flavobacteriales > Flavobacteriaceae > Aureibaculum > Aureibaculum koreense. The sequence goes on along the minus strand of NZ_JAXKVV010000002.1, from coordinate 78,269 downwards.
GGAATGTAATGAAAGATTATTTTTTTTATCAAGGAAATGCAGAAATAAGGGGAAGTAGAGATGCTACAAGAGAAGCATTTAAATTTGAACTAATTACCAATGGGGAAATTTGGATGGATATGATAGTTAGCCGTAATAAAACAAGCCATACATATGATGAAGAAACCGCAAAAGAAATTGTAGAGAACATATTGAATGATTATGCTACTTTGTTGAATGATTTTAATAAGAAAATGATAAAATTGAAAGATAACGCCTAAAAAATTTCGTAGAAAAATGAAATACGGATTAAATAATAAAACTATTGGGAAAATAGTAGGCATTTTTTATAACAATAAAGAAATAGAACAGGCCATACTTTTTGGCTCACGTGCAAAAGGAAACTACAGACCGAGTTCAGATATAGATATTACGTTAAAAGGTGACATTAGTTTTGACAATTTATTAAGAATAGAAAGTCAACTTGATAATTTGATGCTACCTTATAAATTCGATGTTACCGTTTTTGAAAAATTAAAGAACCAAGATTTAATAAATCATATTGATCGAGTAGGCAAAATTTTTTACCAAAAACAGTAAAAACCCGCTATGTCCTACCTCTCATCATTCAGCATCAACACAGAAAGGACAAATCCATTTCCTTTTAATACTTATGGTGTAAAATTTGCAAAAAATATTGAATTTGAAACTCCAATCACTTTTATCATTGGCGACAACGGTGTTGGAAAATCGACTTTGTTAGAAGCACTAGCGTACCGATTGCAATTACCACATATAGATGGTGCCGATTATCAAAAAAACAGTTTTAAAGCCGCAAGAGCTTTATTACCTTATTTGGAATTACAATGGAAAATTGAACGAAGTATTGGGTTCTTTTTTAGAGCAGAAGATTTTGGGGACTTTATTAATAGTGTTGATAGAGCAGATGCTTATGTTTATGATTCCCTACGAGATTTAGAAGGGGAAGTACCTGAGCAAATCCTTAAAGAAATGCGGGAAAGTGCCAATTATCAAATTCACCATATGCGTAGGAATTATGGGCAGGAATTGCAAGCATTTTCGCATGGGGAAGCCTATTTGCAAATCATGCACGAAAAGATAAATCAAAAAGGTATTTTTTTATTGGATGAACCTGAAGCAGCATTATCGCCAGCAAAACAACTTTCCTTAATCTATTATATTTTAGAGCATTTAAAAACCAATGTTTCACAATTTATAATTGCAACGCATTCGCCAATGTTAATGGCACTACCCGGAGCTACAATCTATGAAATAACGGAAAATGGAATGAAAAAAGTAGCGTTGGAAAACACCGAGCATTATTCCATTACAAAATCATTTTTAAATAATCCTGAGGGGTATTTGAGGCATTTTTGAGGTAATTCATATTTTTATTCACTATCGGAAATCAACAACCTAAATCCTTTACCATGAATGTTCTGTATTTCAATAGTGTGCTCTGTGTCTTTTTTAAGATGTTTACGAAGCTTGGTAACATAAACATCCATGCTTTTAGTGGTAAAATAATTGTCATCGCCCCATATTTCGGAAAGTGCTTGAGAGCGAATTAAAATGTTATCTTTATGTTCAATAAGCATACGTAACAGTTCACTTTCCTTGTAGGTGAGTTTTGTTTCTTTACCTTTATAATTTAATATTTGTTGTACGGAATCTAGTTGAAAATTACCGATCTCAAAATGGGTTTCGGTTTGTGGGGCTTCTATTACGGGCTGATCTCTATTTAATAATGCCTGTATTTTTAAAAATAATATTTCAGGGTCAAAAGGCTTTACCAAATAGTCTAACGCCCCAAGCTGAAATCCCTTGATTTTATCCTCTCGCATGGCACGAGCGGTCAAGAAAATAAAGGGAGCAATAATTTGTTGTTCTTTCAATTCTTTGGCGATGGTAAATCCATCTTTGTTAGGTAACATTACATCAAGAATAAATAAATCAAACGGTTGACTCTTCGCCATTTTTATAGCATCATTACCATCTGCACAGAGTACGACGTTGTATTTTTTTATTTCAAGGTAACTTTTTAGTACCAATCCGAAATTGGGATCATCTTCTACCAGTAAAATATGTTTTTCTATAATTTCACCCATTTATTTATGCTTTTTTTAGAGGCAATTGAATTGAAAAAGTACTTCCAATGGCATTTCGCTTAAAATGAACAGCTCCATTATGTGCCGTTGCTATCCTTTTTACATAATTTAAACCTAGGCCAAAACCTTTGACATTGTGCACATCTTTGGTCGGTACACGATAAAATTTATCAAAAATAAGACTTTCATCTTGTTTTTTAATACCGATACCTTTATCCGTTACATTAATAATTAAAAAACCATCCTTATTTTTGCTGCTTATGGTAATTTCTATAGGGTCTTTAGAATATTTAATAGCATTATCCACAAGGTTGTTAATGGCTTGGTAGATATGAATTTCATCACATTCAATTGTCGTATTTACGGCATTGGGCTTGTATGTAATACCTCCTTTATTTCTTTTAACCCTAATGCGATTGTGTTCTATAATCGGTTCTAATATATCGTTTATATCTACAACTTTCTTGTTGAGTTTAGCAATGGTTTCATCTTCTTTAGCTACATTAAGTACCATTTCAATTTGCCTGTTCATACGTTCGTTTTCTTCTTTAATAACTTTGGTAAACTGTTTAACTACCTCGGGGTTTTTTATAATATCGGGTTCTTCAATGGTGGCGGTTGCCATACCAATGGTGGCTAAAGGTGTTTTCAGCTCGTGAGTCATATTATTGATAAAATCGGTTTTGATTTGTGATAGTTTTTTTTGTTTCATTATTATTCGAAGTGCATAGGCAAAACTAGAGATTACGATAAGTACCAGTAGGGTAGAACCTATAATGTTGGCCAGTAATTTTTTATAGACATAAGAGCTGCTATCATATAATTGTACATGCATCGTTGGCACCTGTTCTACTTTAACTTTAAACTTCGCATCTCTTAAAACCAAGGTATCTTTAACCTTTTCACCTCCAATATTATAGAATGTTGAATCATGTGTGTGATAAAAACCATAGCTAAATTTTAAATTAATATTATTCTTTTGAAGATTACTTTTTAGGATACTATCAATATTTATTCTTTCGTAAACACTTGAAATGGCATTGTTATGCTGACTGTATATTACGGTTACTCGTTTCATCACAGTAGTATCTTGAGTTATATGCTCCGTAAAAGATTGATTTAATGCCTCTAGCTGATTATAAAAATCTTTAGTATAAGGAGGTGAGTCTTTATATTTTGATACCGAATAAAAATTAAAACTATATAAAGAATCTTTAGAATTATAATGCCATCCCGCATCTACGTGACCATCGATCATAATATTTTCATTTTGTTGATCTTCACTAATAATATTGGCAGTTGTTGTTATCGCTAACCTGGCGTTCTCTTCAAAAATTTTATTGGTCAGTTGTTGACTGTCCTTAAGCCAGTTTATTTGAAAGAATATAGCTGAAACAGCAGAAATGGCCATTAATAAGAGTACAAATCTAAATGTGCGTTTGTTCATAATAATAGAATATAAGTAACAAATGTAAAATTTATTATAAGTATAAACGCTTCATTTAGTCTTATTTAATTGAATTTAAGGATTTTTAAGATTTCCCATATTTAATTCAGAAAAGGACTGAAAATTTAAGTTTTGTTTAAGCTTGTTTAATTATTTGTTGACTAAATATATGTTGATGTCGGTTTACATTTGTACCATCAAATAACATAAAAAACAATTAATTATGAAACATCTAGTAAATTTTATCAAACCCGTAGTTTTTATATTAATAGTAGTTTCTATTATGGTACTACAAAATAACTACGAATTAAAGAAGGAAGAGCAAGTAAATACATCTTCTAAAACTGTAGTGGTAAAAAGTAATGAAACATCATTTTCACTAACAACAAAAGTAATCAATCACTAAAAATAAAAAAGTATGATCTCAATTATAAAAACTATTATAATAATAGTATTATTATTTATAACCAGCATTGTTAACGCTCAGGATACTAGCAGCGTAAAAAAGACCTCTTTAGAACTAACCGTTGTTAAAGATGGTAAGACCACCCAAAAGACCTATTCAAGTTTTGAAGAAGTTGTAGCGGACAAAGAAATGAAAGCGTTAGGGGTTCACAAAATTTTAAAATTTGAAGACAACCAAATTATGTTTTTAAATTCAAAGTCACCAACTACTTTGATTACCGTTGGTTCAGGAAACCCTTCAACGGTTACTTCAGAAATGACCGTTAAATCAGCTGATGGCAAAAATGATATTCACATTAAAATAAAGTTAAATTAAAAAATATAAAACTATCATTACTAATATAAAAAGTAAAAATATGATAAGAAAAATGATTCTTTTAATTCTAATAATTATTTCTATCGGAGCTTGCATAAATAAAGAAAAATCGAAAACTAACTCAATCTTTTATAAAGATTTTTTTACAAACAAAATAATTGAAGAAAGTCAGTATAAGAAATTAAACGACTCTCTTTCAATGCAATTTAACTTGGATGAAATGATTATATCGGAAAAGAGCAAAAATGATTCCTTAATTATCACCTATTGGAATATAAGATTTCCGAAAGAGATGGAAAATCCACTTACTAATGCCAAAGCATTTATAGGAACAAAACTTCTTATAGATTCGCTTAAAACTATAGACGGGAAAACAGTTTCTTTAAATAGTAATAATGGACGTCCTACTTTAGTTAATTTATGGTTTACAAGATGTCCACCATGTATTGAAGAAATGCCAGAATTGAATAATTTGAAAGATGAATATAATAATAAGGCCAATTTTATAGCAGTAACATTTGAATCTTACGCAAAAGTTTCTAAGTTCTTAGAGAAAAATACATTTAATTTTCTACTTACTGTGGATGCAAAAAAAGAAATGGACAAACTAAATAATAGTATGTATCCTTTGAATATATTTATTGATAAAAAAGGAGTTGTGAGATATGTTGTAGGGATGAGTCCTAAAGGAGGAAAATTATTTAGAGAATTATTGGAAAACTTACTCTAGCTAAATCTTAAAATAAAATTAAAATAATAATAAAATTAATAATCATGAAAAAAATAAAATTATCGGTAATATATGCCTTTATAGCCTTATTAGGATATTCGGGCATGGCACAGACCAAAGAAAAGGATAGCATTAAAGGCAACCCTGAACTGCCATCAACGGCGGAAGAACTTGAAAAATTAGCATCTTACGACTCCGGAAATTATACTTATTCAGTAGAAGACTATTTTAAAAAGCCAAATAAAAGTAGTTTTTCCTTATCACCAAATGGTAAGTATTTATCATATAAGCAAAAAGATGAAGAAGGTAAAAACCATGTGTATATAAAAAATACAACAACCGATGAGGTTCGTATGGTATTAGAGGAAAAAGAACAATTAATACTCACTTTTTTTTGGGCCAATAACAACACCATTTTATATGTAATGGATAAAGGCGGTGATGAAAACTACCATTTGTATTCGTACAATATCGACACAAAAAAAGATATGGATTTAACTCCTTTTGAAGGTGTGAAATTAAGTACAGTATATGCCTTGAAAGATTTGCCGAGATATGTTATTGTACCTTTAAATAAAAGGAATAAGCAAGTTTTTGAGCCCTATAAGATCAATGTTGAAACTGGAGATATGGAGTTGGTTATTGAAAATATAGATGAAAACAACCCAATTAACTCTTACAAATTCGATAGTAAAGGAAACCTTCGTGCCTTAACACGTCGTAAAAATGGAGTGGACGATATCATCGAATATAAAGCTGTTGGCGAAGAAACTTTTAAAGAAATAAGCAACACCAATTGGAAAGATACCTTTAGCATATTAAACTTTGTATCAGAAGATAGCGACTTGGCCTATGTGCTTACCAATTTAGAAAGCGATAAAGAGGAAGTTGTACTCTATGACCTTAAAAATAAAAAAATCGTAAAACGATTGTTCAGCAATGACGATTATGACATTTCTGGCATTTCACTATCAAAAAAACGAAATTACGAGTTAGATTTTTACTCTTATAATGGTGAAAAAGGAATAATTGTACCTGTTAGTGAATATTTTAAAAAATTACATAAAAAATTAAAAGATCAGTTTGCCCCGAACGATTTTAGTATTGTAAGCAATACGGAGAACGAGGACAAGTATTTAATTTATGTAACTAGCGATGTTTTATACGGTAAATACTACCAGTACAACGTAAAAACAAATACATTTAAAATGCTTGAAGATTTAATGCCGCAATTGAATCCTGATGATATGGCAAAAATGACCCCAATATCTTTTATAAGTAGAGATGGTTTTAAAGTACATGGCTATTTAACCTTGCCCAAAAATGCAAAAGCAGGTAAAACCCCTCTCATTGTAAACCCTCACGGTGGCCCCTATGGCATTAGAGATTCTTGGGGGTATAATTCTGAAGCTCAATTGTTTGCGAGTAGGGGGTATGCTACCTTAAAAATCAATTACAGAGGCTCTGGAGGTTATGGTAAAGCGTTCTATTTAGCGGGCAATAAACAAATAGGGCGTAATATGTTAAATGATTTAGAAGATGGGGTAAAATATGTAATTGAACAAGGTATTGTCGATAAAAGTAAAATAGCCATTTATGGTGGTAGCTATGGCGGTTTGGCAACATTGGGGAGCTTGATTAAAACACCCGATTTATATGTTTGTGGTGTGGATTATGTAGGTGTGAGCAATTTCTTTACCTTTATTGAGTCATTTCCAGCCTATTGGAAACCTTTAATGAAACAATTTTATGAGCAGTGGTATGATCCTGAAATTCCAGAAGAAAAAGAAATTATGACCGCGGTATCACCCGCTTTAAATATTGATAAATTAAACAAACCTGTATTTGTAATACAAGGTGCAAACGACCCCAGGGTAAACATAAACGAAAGTGACCAAATAGTATCTAGCCTACGAAAAAAAGGTTTTGATGTGCCCTATATGGTAAAATACAATGAAGGACATGGGTTTGGTAGAGAGGAAAACAGAATTGAACTCTATAAAACTATGCTCGGCTTTTTTGCAAAGCACCTAAAATAAGGTAGAATAAAATATAATTTATAAAGCACCCAGAAAAGGGTGCTTTATTTAGATATTGATAATGCTTATTTTATCACCTTCTCCAACACCTCCCAAACATTTTTTGCCACAATTTGATGACCCTCAGCTGTAGGATGAATACCATCCTCTAAATTCAATTCTTTTACACCACCCACATCTTTTAAAATAAACGGAATTAAAGGTAAATTGTTCTTTTCTGCCAAATCAGAAAATATGGTTCGGAATTCGGAAGTGTATTCAGGCCCCATATTAGGTGGGAGTTCCATTCCTGCTAAAATAATTGTAGCTTCTGGCAATTTTTTTTGCACCGCATCAATAATATCTTGGAGGTTTTTACGGGTTTCCGTTAATGGAATGCCACGCAAACCATCGTTAGCACCCAATTCCAGTACAAAAACATCAATTTTCTGTTTCAGAACCCAATCTAAACGACTTTTTCCGCCTGCACTGGTTTCACCGCTCAATCCAGAATTTACTACGGTATAATTCAAACCTAAAGAATCTATTGTAGATTGTATTAGGGATGGAAACGCATCATTAACATCATCAAGGCCGTAACCTGCTGTAAGACTATCGCCAAAAAAAAGTATAGTTTTAGAATCTGTATCGGTGTCTTCTGTACTTTCGGTTTTCGTTGTTTCTAGCTGCTCATTATTTTCTTTTTTAGCCACATCACCACGACAAGATATGAGCAACACTACAATCATAAAATAACATAATTTTAAGAAAATTGGACTCAATTTGCCATATAAATTTGAAAGCATTTGCTTATTTTGCGACTTATGCATTTTAGAGAATTTAATTATTAAGTATGCCAAAGATATTAAAGATAAACGAGCTTGAAAAAACATACGCAAGTGGCTCAAAAAAAATAACGGTTTTACAAGATATCTCTTTTGAAATTGAAAAAGGGGAGACCTTTTCTATTGTAGGGCCTTCGGGGAGCGGTAAAACAACGCTTTTGGGTTTGTGTGCGGGTTTAGACCGACCAGATGCTGGTACCGTTGAATTGTGTGGTCATAATATAACAGATTTAAATGAAGATGAACGGGCACAATTACGCAATAAAGAAGTAGGATTTATATTTCAAAATTTTCAGTTATTGCCAACCTTGACAGCATTAGAGAATGTTATTGTACCGTTGGAATTACAAGGTGCAAAAAATGCGGTAAAAGTTGGAATGGAATTACTGGAAAAAGTGGGGCTATCAGACCGATTTCATCATTATCCATCACAATTATCAGGTGGAGAGCAACAGCGTGTTGCCTTGGCAAGAGCTTTTTCAAACAGACCTTCAATTTTATTTGCAGATGAACCTACGGGTAATCTAGATGAGGAAACAGGCGAAAAAGTAATTCAACTACTTTTTGAATTAAATAAGGAAGCGGGTACTACCTTAGTAATTATCTCTCATGATTTAGATCTAGCTAATAGAACCCAACAAATATTGAGATTAAAAGGAGGTAAAATTAGTTCTAACAAAAGAACACTCGCCGTTTAAATGAAAAATCCTGATTCAAAATTACGACTACCATGGTTGTTTAAAATGGCATGGAGAGACGGTAAAGCTAGCAAATCACGGTTGTTCTTATTTATGGCATCCATTGTTTTGGGGATTGCTGCCGTAGTTTCCATTCAGTTGTTTAGTGAAAGTTTAAAGCAAAATATCCAATTGCAGTCTAAGGCAATGATGGGTGCTGATTTTATTATTGATAGCCGACAAAAACCAAATGCCAAGGTACAATCCATTATCGATTCGTTAAAACCTGCTGCTTCCGAAGTTAATTTTTCTTCAATGGCATTGTTTCCGAAAAACGGAGAGAGCAAATTGGTTAAGGTAAGGGGAATAGAGGGTGCTTTTCCATTTTATGGAGAATTAGAGACCGAACCCATTACTATTGCTAACACCTATCAAGAAGATGGTGGGGCATTGGTGGATGCTACGTTGATGTTACAATATAATTTAAAAAAAGGGGATTCCATCAAGCTAGGAAAGCTCATATTGCCAATTGTTGGAGCTTTAAATTCTATTCCAGGTTCTACAGCAGTTGCCAGTTCGGTTGCTCCTACGGTATTAATTCCCTATCGTTTTATTGAAGCCACGGAATTATTACAATTTGGAAGTCGCAAGGAATACCAATATTTCTTTATTGCACCGCCTAAAATGGATTTAGGTTTATTAAATAAAAAATTAGACCCTATACTAGATGACGAAAATGCCGATTTAGACACGCATATTAGTACAAGCCGACGTGTGGGACGTAGTTTTGAAAATGTGAGTAAATTTTTAAATCTCGCAGCATTTATCGCATTGTTACTGGGATGTATTGGTATTGCCAGTTCAGTACATATTTATATCAAGGAAAAATTAAGCCAAGTAGCCGTATTGAAGTGTTTGGGAGCTTCAAGAAAGCAGTCGTTTTTAATCTTCTTGATACAAGTAGCTGGTATTGGCTTGCTTGGTGGGTTAATTGGAACAGCCATCGGTATTGGATTGCAACAAACTTTTCCATTGATTTTACAAGAGTTTTTACCTTTTGAAGTACAGGTTTCAATTACACCGCAACCCTTAATTATGGGAGTATTGCTCGGAATACTCATGTCAGTTCTATTCGCATTGTTGCCATTACTTGGCACATGGTATGTTTCTCCATTGGAAGTGTTACGGGTTACGGAAAATAATAACAGTAAACCAAAAAAGGCGAGGACATTTACATTTATTGCCATCACCCTGTTTATTTACTTGTTTTCATTTTGGTTGCTAAAGGATTGGCTTTTTGCATTAGCTTTTGTGGTGGGGGTTGCTATAACTTTTTCAATTTTGGCAGGTATAGCGGTATTGTTTATGAGGGCAATTAAAAAATATTTTCCTAAAACTTGGGGATTTACAGCCCGTCAGAGTTTATTAAATCTATATCGCCCAAACAATCAAACCATGGTTTTGATATTGGCTATTGGTCTAGGTACGTTCTTAATAAGTACCTTGTATTTTACCAAAGATATTTTACTGGCAAAAACCGCATTGGAAAAAAGTGAAGAAAATCCGAATATTATATTGCTGGATGTGCAGCCTGACCAACGAGAGGCCGTTGCCAATAATGTAGAACTAAAAGAACTGTCTGTATTGGACAATATCTCGCTAATTACCATGCGTGTACACAGCATCAAAGGTCAATTAGCTAATGATATAAGGAAAGACAGTACATCAAAAATAAGCAATTGGGTATTGAACCATGAATTTAGAACTACATATCGTGACTCACTTATCGCCTCGGAAGAGTTGATAGCGGGGGAATGGATCCCAGAATTAAAAGAAGGCGAACCTGTTGTAATTTCCCTTTCTGAAGATCTTGCCCAACGAGCAAAAGTTGACATCGGTGATAAAATTGTTTTTAACGTACAGGGTGTTTTGATGGAAACCACTGTGGGCAGCCTTAGAAAAGTAGATTGGGCACGGATGCAAATGAATTTTACAGTCGTTTTTCCAAAAGGTGTTTTAGAAAATGCACCGCAATTCCATGTATTGACCACTCATGTTCCTAATGATGCCAGTGCGGCTTTGTTACAACGTGATTTGGTGAAAAAATTCCCCAATGTCTCTGTGATAGATTTAAGACAATTATATTCTGTTGTTGAGAATATTCTCGATAAAATCTCTTGGGTAATTAACTTTATGGCTTTCTTCAGCATTCTTACTGGAATTATTGTGTTAATAGGCTCTGTAAGAACTAGTAAGCATCAGCGAATTAAAGAAAGTGTTTTATTAAGAACCATGGGTGCCAAAAGCAAACAGATCTTACAAATTACCGCACTCGAATATTTGTATTTAGGAATTCTCGGTAGCCTTATCGGAATTCTTTTGTCATTAATTGGAAGTCAAATTCTAGCAACGGTACTCTTTAAAGAACCATTTGTACCTTCATTAATTCCATTTTTAGTGTTTTTACCTGGCATAACCGCATTGGTATTATTTATTGGGTTAAGTAATATTCGGAGTGTATTGAAAAGTCCGCCATTGGAGGTGTTGAGGAAGGAAGGTTGATTTTATGGTGCTAAATTATATTTAAAAATTTTATTAAATTTATTTTTTAAAATTTAATCTTATTATTAATCGAAAATCTTAAAATATATAAATTATGAAAAAATGTATTTTGCTATTTGCCTTTTCCGTATGCACATTAAGTTTATTTGCTCAATCTCTTAGTACCACTACTGAAGTAAAAATTGGAGACGTCTTTGAAATTGGGGAACCGAAAACAAATACTTATAAACATATTAACTTTCCTAAACCAAACATTATAATAAAACGGGGCGGGATAGTTAATTACAATAAGGTTAAAGGCAGTATGGTGGTAATTACTTCTGTTAAAGAGAAAGATAACGGTACTATTGAGGTAAAAATTAAACGTAAAGACGGAGGGCGTTTTTTTGGCAGCCACCATGTTATAGAAGCTGATTTTAATAATGCTTTATCCTCAGGTGAATTACTAGCTGAATGAATTTATCCTTATTTTAAGCTGTAAGCACCTTTAAAAATCAAATAAGAGAAATTAAGTCAATTAATATGTTGTATGTCAAAAATATAGCACCATCTTTGCATTTCAATATATTATTATAATTTAATTACATTACAATGAGTAAAGGAACAGTAAAGTTTTTCAATGAGTCTAAAGGATTTGGATTTATCACTGAAGAAGGAGTAGAAAAAGATCATTTTGTCCATATTTCTGGATTAATAGACGAAGTTCGTGAAGGCGATAGCGTTGAATTTGAATTGCAAGAAGGCAACAAAGGTTTAAATGCGGTTAACGTAAAAGTTATCTAATACAATATACTTCAAATTTTATAAAGAAGCCCATCAATATTGATGGGTTTTTTTGTTTTCATTTATCAAAATTAAAAAGGAGCTAATTCCTCAGAGTTTTAAATAGTTTTTCGTAAATTTAACTGCCTGATTAAAATACAGTTAACATTCTAACCTAAATATAAAGAAACCATGAAAACAACAAGTGTTAAAGCCTACGGAACAGATGCTCCTGAAGCAAATTTAAAACAATTTGACATTAATAGAAGAGAAGTCACCTCAAAAGATGTAGCCATTGACATCCTATTTTGTGGTGTTTGCCATTCCGATTTGCATTTTGCACGTAACGATTGGGGTATGACACAATATCCTGTAGTACCCGGACACGAAATTGTGGGTAGGGTAACCCAAGTTGGGGACGGTGTATCAAAATATAAAAAAGGGGACTTGGTTGCGGTCGGTTGTTTAGTTGACTCCTGCAGAACCTGTAATAACTGTAAAGCCGACTTAGAACAATACTGCCCGCAATGGGTGGGTACTTACGGTGGTTACGATAAGCACTTAGATACCAATACACACGGGGGTTATTCAGAAACCATAGTGGTAGATGAAGCATTTGTATTAAGCGTTCCTGAAAATTTAGATCCTGCGGGTATTGCCCCTGTATTATGTGCTGGTATTACAACTTGGTCACCTTTAAGACACTGGAATGTGGGTAAAAACAGTAGGGTAGCGGTAGTGGGTTTAGGCGGATTAGGACATATGGCGATTAAATTGGCACATGCTTTGGGTGCTCATGTTACCTTGTTTTCAAGATCTACCAATAAAATAGAAGATGCAAAGGCATTAGGTGCCGACGAAGTAATTATTTCTACAGATGAAGCTCAAATGGAAAAAGCCATGGGACGTTTTGATCTTATTCTTGATACCGTTCCGTATGCACATGATTTAAATTCTTATGTAGGCACATTAACTACAAATGGTACGTTGGTAGTGGTTGGTTATTTGGGCCCATTAGACCCTATGTTGGTTACCGTACCCATGATTATGGGTCGTAAATCGGTTGCGGGTTCATTAATTGGAGGTATTGCCGAAACACAAGAATTATTGGATTTCTGTGGAAAACATAATATTACTTCAGATATTGAGGTAATTAATATTCAAGAGATTAATAACGCTTATGAGCGAATGCTGAAAAGTGACGTTAAATACCGATTTGTAATTGATATGAAATCGCTTAAAGGTTAAACATAAATAAATATTTTATTGTAACCTGTTGGCATACAGATGTGTTGCAACCAAAAATTAAACATTCTAAATTAATCTAGGTAAAAAAGAATAGGAGGGATGTAGGAGTTTTTACTACTTGGCTGTTATAATAATGACGGAATATAAATCGTCATAATTATTTAAGCCTTATACAATGAAAACAAAAATTCTTAAAAAAACTACCTTACTATTTCTTTTGGTAATTTTTTGCAATGTATCCATAAATGGTCAATCATTTGAACCAATTGATAAAGCACCACATGATATTTCTTATTTAAGAACCAATAGGGCCACAAAGCCTATTGTAAAAGTTATATACGGGCGGCCGCAAAAAGCCGAACCAGTGGTTTTTGGTAACCAAGTTCCCTTTAACAAAATATGGAGAACTGGTGCAAACGAAGCTACAGAAGTTAAATTTTACAAAGATGTTGTATTTGGAGGTGTTGTTGTACCAGAAGGAACCTATGTGTTATATACCATTCCCGGTGAACAAGAATGGGAAGTAATTTTAAGTTCTAATGTAGATGTATTAGGGGCATTTGAATACAATCCCGCATTTGATGTTGCCAGAATTTCTGTACCGGTTTCAAAAGCAGAAGAATTGGAATCATTTTCAATAGCGTTTAAAACAAAAAATGACTTTACACAAATGGTATTGGGTTGGGATACTACTAGAATAAAAATTCCTTTGGTAATAGAAAGTCAAGAAGGCTTGGCCAAATTATAAAATAACAAACAAATCATAGCAAATTAAACGTTCTGATACTTCGGTATTAGGGCGTTTTTTTTATTTAAGAGAGCCTGAAATGATACAAGTCATTGTATAATTCGCTTGTTTGATGTAACTTAGAACAATTAAAATTCAATTTCACCGGTACAAAAAAATATTGAATTAAGAAGTGAAAAATAGGATGACTGCCATAGCATGTATTTTTATGATGATTGGTTTTGGCCAGGAGGATTATACGGCCAAAAGGGAGATAATGGTCAAAACACAACTAAAAGCGAGAGGCATAAAAGATAGTGCTACGCTTTCGGCAATGCAAAACGTTGCTCGACATCTTTTTGTTCCTGACAACATGAAGGTACATGCCTATACAGATGGTGCATTGCCTATAGGTGAGGGGCAAACCATTTCGCAACCTTATATTGTCGCTTTTATGACCGAGGCTCTTCAGTTAAAAGAAAGTGATAGGGTATTGGAAATAGGCACAGGTTCTGGCTATCAAGCAGCCATTCTGGCAACGATTGTAGATTCTGTTTATACTATTGAAATTGTTAAGAATTTGGCTTCTGAATCTAAAGACAGATTAAAGGAGTTAGGTTACGCCAATATTACTGTAAAATGGGGCGACGGTTATCATGGCTGGCCTACAAAAGCACCTTTTGATGCTATTATGGTCACCGCTGGTGCCGAGAGCATTCCCCAACCCTTACTCGACCAATTAAAAATGGGTGGTAAGATGATTATACCCGTAGGGCCCAAAAGTGATGTGAGCCATTTGGTATTGGTTACCAAAAAGAAAAATAAAATTACCAAGAAAAAATTATTACCGGTACGATTTGTACCTTTTACTAGGGAGAAGAAGGGTGGTGACAACTAAAATAATAAAATAGGAGTGGTTATATAATAACTATTTATACTTTTTTCCAATTAACTCCTTATCTAAATTTGATAAATTATTATTTGTATTAAAAGATTGATTACTGTTTTTTAAGAAAGAGCTAGGGATTTCATAAATCATTATTGATTTTGGATCAAACTTTGTTGCGTCAAGATGATTATATTGACCAAAATTATACCTATGAATAACGTTCCAATATGTTTTCTCTTTTGACCATCCATGATTGTCCAAGTAATATTTTTCAACAAAAGGAATATCCCATTCAAGAGGTGAATTTGGACTAGAATGCTCATGAATCAAACCAAGAGCATGACCGAATTCATGTAATACTATACCTCGGTAATCTTCAAAAGTTTCTTTTTGAATTGAGGTAAGACTCATTGATGGTATAGTATCTCTTGAAGATTTTCCAATTACTGACCAATACCCTGAGCTATTGAATGTGATTGTAATATCTGACTTACCATTATTTATGAAATTAAATTTTACAGCAGACCATTTTTCCCATTCTTTTGCATACTGCTTAACTCTATTTTGATTAGTGGCATCACCATCCATAAATCTGACTGTAATATTATTATTGTCCCAGATTTCTTCAAAGATAATCGCAGACTCAATGCCAAAAGATTTTTCATTTAATTGTTCAATAAACTCTTTACTAAATGATTGTGATATCGAATCAAACTTATGTGAAGCTATTTTATATTGAACAATATCATTTTTCCAATTTTTAAAATTTTCAACTTCTGATGATTCGTTAAAGATTAAACCCATAGTATCTCTAATTTCATTGGTTATTGAAGAAAATAAGTAATAATCTTTCGGACTATTCGAGGTTATTTGTGTGCATAGCCCTTCAATCCCTTTCTTATTCTCATTGACAATTTCTTTTTCGTTAGTGATATTGTTAATGTTTTTTTTATCACTTTTACAGTTATAAATTATTAAAAGTGAAAAAATAAAGAGTAATTTGAAATTTTTCATATAAAGTTATTTACCGATTTTATAATTTATTGACAAATACCAGTTCCACTTTACATGTGTCTGAATATCATCCTTAAGTTTAGCATCATCTGACATTTCACCAATGGAAAGTTTATTTAATTGGTTTTGAAATGCAATTAAAGGTCCTCCTGTGATAGAAAACTTATCTCGTATCGAAATACCAACCCCAATTGGGATTAATGGTGTTTTTATTCCTTGTGTAATACCAATTTGAAATATAGGATATAAAATATCTCCATTTTTAGGTCGATAAATAAAATTCAAATAGGCAGCAGTTTAAAATAAACTGGATCCCCCTGAGTTTCTGTAACTAGACCATCTGAAATTCCAAAATTTTTATATTCAAGGGGAGTATAAAATATACCTGCTGAGACAAACACCCCTAATCTACCCTGACTTTTATATACTTTCAAATTTGTATTATTTTTTGAATCTTCAATAGTTGTCCCATTTTCGGATTTAGAAATTGCAGTTAACTCATATTGCCGTACCTTCTCGAATTCCCAATTAAAGGAATCCTCTTTAATCATGTTATAACCTCTTGGATATTTATTATTATCAAATTCATCTGAAAATTTTTGAAGCTTTTTATTCAATAGAGAGAGCTTATCAATGGCGTCACTATGTTTTTCCATTTTTTGAGAAATAATTGCTTCAATTAATACTTGTTTACTGCTAGTTAAGTTTTTAAAAATATTATTTTTATCTAAATCTTTTTTATCCAAAAAGGACTCTATTGTTAAATAATCTTCTATTAATAACTCTTTGATTTTCTTAAGTTTAGAATTCGCCTTTTTTCGTTCTTCCAGTAATTTTTTCTCGATATCTTGAGAAATTTTAAGGTTTTTATTAAATGAATCGTAATTATTCATTTCTGATTTATACAAAATTGAATGACAATATTTTATCCAATTATTAACTGTCTTTTTATTGCTCTTATCTACACTTAATCTAAAAAACAGTTCAGAAAATAAATATGTTTCAACATCTCCAATTCCTTTTATTGTTGTCGTTATTTCATCAAAGGTTTTTAAATAGAGATTCTCTAAAAGTTTACTTTTATCCAAGTTTGATTTAAACATTTGCACCCAATCAAATAAAATTGGAGATTCAGAATTAAATTCTTTAATTTTATCATTTATCACTTTTATTTTTCCTTCAACTTCATTTTTTTCAACTTTGGTTAATTCTTTATAGTTACTTACTGAACTTACCGTAAGAACTGCCGCACTACTTTGGGTTCCAACTGGGGATAATGTCGGAATATCTGCGGGAAGCTTAGCCATAAATTCCGCAATTGCTGTATAATTGGGATCATCAATCTCACTTGATTTTAAGCTAATATCAGTTTTAAGAGGATTATAAAATTCTAAGAAAAGTTTTATAGTATTATCGTTGTCATTTCCTATTTGAAACTGCTTAGTTGCTCCTTTCTCTATTTTATAAAAATCTTGTTCAATTTTTGCTGAATTTTTGGAATAAAAGAAATTTTTACCATCATATGATAGATAAATTGCCTTGTCAATTTTAGTGCTGTGTAACTTATCAAATACGGATTTGTCTTGGGCATTCGAAAGTAAAAATAATGATAATAATAGAAGGGTCAAATAAGATTTCATAACGGAGTAGGGGTTAATTGATTGCCAAACAACTTATTACGACATTTCGCTATCAGTCAAGGGGATTTTTCCCCTTTTTTAACAGGATTTTTCCTGTAAAATTTAGGGTGTTTTTCCCCTTTTACAACTTATATAAAAAGGTTAATTTTAAAAGTTTGTTTTTCCCGAACAAGGAAATGCTTTTATAAAACATGAGTAGGAGAGTAGTGGAGTGTATGTAGAATGATTATAAATAGTCTATCATTCCTGTATTTATGGTTTTCGCACAAAATAATTCTTGTAAAATTTACTATATTTAAAGTCTCCCTTTTTAATTATTTATAGTAGTGCAATTTTATTAATTTACAGTTGTAAGAAATATCCATGCAATTAATTGTATAACAATAATTAAAATACTTAAATGTCGCTAAAAGAAAAACTGAAAAGTATAAAACCAAGAGAAAATAGTGGTTCGGTATCGGCCAATAGATTTGACTATCAAAAGAACTGGGCTATTTGTAAGCTTATTGATCTATCTAAAGAAAATGATTTTTTATTAGCGTTTGAGTATTATGAAGATATAATTGTTTTTAATTCTTCTGATAATCCTGATTCAATCGACTTTTATCAAGTGAAAACTAATAATAAGCACCACTCATTATCGATGCTTTTAAGAAGAAGCCAAGGAAAAAATTCTATTATAGGAAAATTATTTAAAAATAAAATTTCATTTGACACAGAAACTAAATCACTCAATTTAATAGCTAATTGCAATTTCAAAGTCAAGCTAAAATCCGGTAAAGAATTCAGCACATATTTATGTTGCAATGACCTTGATGATTCTGAAAAGAAAAAATTGAAGGAAAAATTGATTGACGAACTAAGTATAACTTGGTTTGAGGAATACTTTAAGATTCTTTTTTTAAATAAAAGTGATTTAACACTAGACCATCACTCTGATTTAACTCAAATAAAATTAAGTAACTATATAGAATCCAACTTTAACGATGCCCAATTTAAACCATCTCTTGCATATAGAACAATTTTTGATCAGGTAAAGAGGAAAAATAACTATGAAAAGCAACTTAATTCTTTTGAAGGGTTGGTCAAACATAAATCTATTTCAAAAGCAGATTTTGAAAGCCTTATAAAAGTAGTTGTAAAGGAACCTAAGAGAATATATAAGTTAAAAAATGAAATAATTACTAAACTAGATAGTGAGGGTGGTGATCTGCAATTTAGACGATTTTTTAAGAAAAATTGGTCTAAAGTAGAAGTTGAATATTTAAGGCCTAATAACTTATTATTCAAATCAATTGCTGATAAAATAGAATATGTAATAGATGATAACGGAGGTTTACTTGGAACCAAATTAATTGAATCAATGAGTAAAATACTACCTCATGTTTTAAGTGATAAAATTGTGAAAGGACAGCGTTTATATGACAAGAATTTTATCAAAATCATGATACTAAAAGAATTGTGTGATGGAGAATAATTTTAAAAAATTAGTAAGAAGTTTAAGGAAGAAAACATATGAAAAAACTGGTTTTAGAAGAACTAATGATAATGTCTCTAAGGGAGAAAAAGGCGAAAAAAATAAAGTTCGATTCTAAAAAAACATTAGTAAAGGGTACAAATCAGGTAGGTAAATCTTCTTTAATAAAGAGTATTTATTACACTTTGGGTGCAACCCCAGCAACCATGCACAAAAATTGGTTAAAAGCTGAACCAATAAGCCTTCTCCAATTTAGGCTGGATGAGGGGACTTTTAAAGTTTTAAGATTTGATAAAAAACATTTTATCGTTGTTGATAACGATAATATTTTACACTCTTTTAATTTCAAAGAGTTTTCTGAATATCTGAAGAATCTACTGGATTTCCAATTGATTATAAATAGTAGGCAAGGGGCTCCAGAAGTTCCACCACCTGCGTATTTATTCTTACCATTTTACGTCGATCAAGATAACAGCTGGTCAAAGAATTGGTCATCTTTCGCTAACCTAGGACAATATAGTAAATGGAAAAAGCCAACTGTAGATTATCATTCAGGAGTTAAAGGGAACGCTTACTATAAAACGAAGTCAGAATTAGATTTTACAAGACAAAGTTTAGAAGAAACTTCAAAAGAAATTGAAGCTCTGAATAAAATCTTAAAGAATATTAATAAAAAATTAAAAGAGGATGTTGTTAGTATTACTGTTGAAGATTTTAATTCGGAAATAAAAGAACTACTTGCTGAATGTGAGGAATTGAAAGTCAAACAAAATAGAATAAAACAAGATTTAAGTTTATTGTATGATAAGAAAATTCAAATTGGTGCTGAAATTGATTTAGTTGAAAAATCAATTAAGGAATTGGAAAAAGATTATAATTATGCCTTAACCAATTTAGAAGATGATGTAGATTGCCCAACTTGTGGTGCAAATTATGACAATAATTTTGCAGAACGTTTTTCAATTGCTGAAGATGAAGAGCGTCTTGAAGAATTGTTGGTTCAGTTGAGAGGAGATCATTTGAAAATAATAGATAAAATTAAAAGGTATGATTCTGAATTTATTGAGACAAAGTCCAACTACGAAAGAATACAAGAAGTACTAAACGAAAAAAAGTCTGAAATTAAACTAATTGATATTATTGAAAGTGAAGGTAAAAAAAGAGTGAAGGCTATATTTCAGAGTGAACAATCGGATATTTATCAAAAAATTGGTGCTGCCGAAATAAAGAAGAAAGCTCTTGAAAGTAAACTTAAGGAAATTGATAAAAAAGGTGAGGACAGAAAGGGTAAAATTATGACCCTTTATCGATCAAGCCTTTCAACCTATTTAAAAGAACTTAATATAAACCTAGATACTTTTTCTGAAAATGTTTTTCGAAGAATGGACTCTCCAATAAATGAGACTGGAAGTGCATTGCCAAGAGCATTATTGGCTTATTATTTTGCCTTTTTAAAGGTAATGAGTAAATATTCCACCTCAACATTTTGTCCAATAATAATTGATTCTCCTAATCAACAAGAACAGGATAAAACTAATTTGGAAGCCATCTTGGACTTTATAAATAAGCATCAACCAGAAAACACTCAGTTAATTTTGGGCATTGTTGATAATGATGAGAATACATTTGATTTAGATGAAAAAGAATCATTATTAAAGAGGGATTCCTTTGAAGAAGTTTTCGACATTATGAAGCCATTATTGGATCAAGGTTTATTTAGTGACTTATCTCTTTTTTAACGACCGTATAACATTTTGATTAATACAATCCTTCTAAGCAAAAGCTTATTTGTGCAAGTAGGAGAATTAGGTGTGCATATTTTAGGGGTTTAGTAATAAAGTTTCTTAATAGTGTTAAATACGCAACGAATTTCAAAGCAATCCTAAAAAGTTACAATGTTAGCTAATCCACGAGAATTGCATATTTAAAATTTTCTTGACCCAAGTACCGAATATTAAAATTTTAAAAAGTTGATATGGCGGGAATAGAAACTAAAGTTACTTGGAAGTTATTGAGCCGTAATTTAGTTCACGTTATTCTTATTTTCTTATAAGGAGTTCATGAAATCGTTGATTCGGCGTAGCCAATACTTCGTATTTGCTTTAACATATTTCATAAAACAAGATGGTCTAGTAGACCATTTTGTTTTTGAGAAAGTTGATGCGGCTGCCTCGATATAATCCGCCTGTGGCGTAGTTTATATCTATAATTATGTTAATCAGCGGAGCTGAACGCAAATTACTATAATTGTCCTATAATTTATAGTATGTGAATCAAAATTTTTACTATCTTTGAAGACAAATATAACAAATTTATCTCAAAAATGATACAGGAAGTTTTAAATTATAAAAACATTTTGACTAGGCTTGATGAACTAATAAGCAATTCGCCTTATAAAAACAATTTCATTATTGAAACTGCTGGAATGTCCGCACCTACATTTTACAGAAAATTAAAAAATCATTCTTTCACAGTTGATGAAGTTTTAAAAATACTCCGATTGTTACGACCAGAAGAAGCTTCACTATTAGAATTAAAGGAAAGTATTCAGAGAGGAAAAGATGATTATAAAAACGGTAACACTCATAAGCATCAAGATGTGATTGATGAGATAAAAAAAGAACTGCTGAAATAATGCTTCGTACCCTCATTGATAGATTAGCACAAACAAGATTATTTGAGGAAAATTCTGATATTGTAAGTAAAACTTTAACAGTAATGCTTTACGTACTTGCAATAATTTTAGGTTATCTCATTGCTCAACTTATAAGGCTATTTTGATATTGTTGATTTAAACTACTCTTTAGGTTTTTGATAATTGTTCCAAAAAGAAATTAGTACAATCTTATTTTTATCTATTTGATAATACAATGTAATTTGCTTGACCACAATTAACTTATAGCAATCCCAAACCTTATCGTATCTACCAATTTTAGGATGTACCTGTATTTTTGAAATAGCATCATAAGCAGAATCTACGAAACCCTCTACTACTTTTAAGGGCCATTCCTTTTTTAGATAATTCACATTTTGCTTAAACGTTTTTTTTGCTTCACTTGTCCAAATGATTTCCATACTCAAATTTTGATTTTGCTAATTTATGATTTTCTGATTTTACAGTTTTTCAATTTCTTCGATTTCTTGTAAAAAAATAATACATCGGGGTTCAAGGGGTACGACAAAATGCTGATAATGTCGCACATTCAAATGGCTCTAAATGCGACAAAAAAGTTACCTTTGAGGGATGAAATACCCAAAGGACAATTACAATGGCTATAATCGCATGAAAAACCGCCACAAGACCCTGTTTTTGTTACCGTTTTTAATGATTAAGGAATTAGTGTTACTGATAATTCGGGGGATTCGCAAAATTCTAAAGTGATTACTGGAATTTACGTTTATATTGCTGTAAACACCATTTATAAAGGCTTAAAAGCATAAAACGGTAATTACTGCGATTTAGCTCAAAATCGGCTTGTAACAACTCTCGTTTCAGTTCTCGACCGAAATGGGAAAACGTGGTTTGGTCCATTCGGGAAAATTGCAGTTTCAAAACTGCGGGATTGACATTTTTAAAATCCATAATTTGCATCTAAACAATTGATTTACAGTAAGTAAGATACAAAATAAATTCCAATAATCCTACATTTATTTTACTTTTTTTTCAATCCCAATCTTTGGTTTTAGCACCAAACCCAAACACATTTTTTTATTTTTTTTGACTTTTTTTTAATAAACTCTGCGAAGCAAACCGAGGGCTTCTGCATTTTTGACGGATGCCTAAAATGAAGAAAATAATGACGCTTATTTTTTCATTTTTAAATTTGGCAACAATGCAGAAGCCCCCTCTTTTCCTTTTGCTTATGGCTTAACGGAAAAAAACAAGCTAGAATTAAGCATAGGAATACTTGGACTAGGCGTATTATAGTGAAGCTTTTTTTTGCGGTAAGACATAAATATTAAAAATACCTAGTGCGGTGGCAGTAGCGTTTGAGGTGGTTGCAAGTGTGGCGGATGATGCGGATGATGGTGCGAAGTGGCTATTTTACATAGTTGCCTTATTATAGGACAGCTTTGGTTTATGCGGTTGGTGTAGTGGATGTTCCTATAATAACCAATTATGTTAAATATGCTTTGAAAGTGTGTTTGAGCAAAGGCAAGAACAGAGGCTTTTGAGGAACGAAAAAACTGGGCTTGACTTTACGAGCGGACGTAGGGCGGATGCTTACTGAAAGTAATATTAACTCGTAGTTTGCTTGGAAGTTCTTACAGTAGCTTTTCGCGGATGGAAGATTTTGCAAACAGACTACAACCTTATTGGGTTTAATAACTGTTTTTAAGGTTTGTTAAATTTCTTTAGGCCTAAAGGATTGATGAAGCTTAGAGTGGCTTAAATAAATTTTCAGCCGTTGGGAAAAACTGTTATTACATCCCGCATTCCAACTAATTTGAAGAGGCTATTGTATTTTTATTTTTTTCTGGAAGATGAAAATAATTGATTGTTCCTGAAACAAATATATCTGTACTTATTTTCCTGTTTTTAACGGCTTCTAGCTGGTCTTGTAGTTTTATCAATGTCTTTGACCTTTTAGGCGTAAAACCTGCTGTAAAGCTTTCTAATTTGATTATTTCATTTTTAATCTCGTTAATATCGTAACCAGTTAGAGAGGTGCTATTTTGCAATTTTGCATTTAATTTTTTCAATCTGTTCATTGCCTTGTAATATCTACTGTTGCCATGGCTTAAGGCATCTTCCTCTAATTTTATCTTGTATTCTAATTCTTGTAATTCGCTGAATTTGTTATTGTTCAAACTATCCTTTATAGATTCGATATAATGTAGATTATATTCATTTTTCAAATCAAAATACATACTTGATTTTAAATCATCCTTTGTAACCAAATCAATTGACTTGTTAGCAAATATTTTTCCTTGAGAAATAAATTTATTTGCCAGTATTTTATTAATGCTATCTACCGTAATATTTGAAAAATTAGAAGTGTTTACGGTTAGAACATCCTTAGTTTTTACAGGTTCTAATTTGTGAATTAATTGCCCTTGCCTATAAATGTCAAGTGTTATCAAAGTATCGCTTAAAATTATACATTTTTCAAAATCCGCATAGACTAAAAATCCGCTCGATGTGTAATTATTTTGAAATAAATCAAAATCGTAATTTACTTTTAAAAGTGTATTTGAATTTTTAAATTCTCGTTCTAAATGTGCAATATCATTGAATTTCTTGTTATAGGTAAACCAAAATCCGTTTTGAAATAAATCTTGTAAAAAGAACACCATCAGAGCAAAAATAAACAATGCTATTCCCTCTTGTTTTAGGTTTCCTGTTGTAATTCGTAAATCAACATTCGCAGGGATTACACACGGATTTCTATAAATAGGGTAGAAGAGTGGTATGCCCTGAATTGTAGCCATATCCAATAGGTAATGCGAAAAGACAGAAAAAAATAAAATAAGCGAAGCTGAATGTCCTTCTAATCCAAAGAATTGAAAATGCTCTAGCATGTACATTGTTACAGTTAGAAACGTTATAAAACCTATGGAATGCGTTATAGTTCTATGACCAAATTTAATACTAATCCAACGAGCCAAAGGATAAACAAGTTTTCCGATAATTGACTTTGTATGGTCTATATCTGGAATGAGAGAACCGATAATGGTTAGCGAAATGTATAGCGGATTTGCAAAAATATTTACATTCCACAACGAAGCAAATATTCCTGTGATTACTATTCCGCCCGCTATGTGATTCGGTGCTGTCATTTATGCTATCATTAATTCGTGATATCCGGAATATCG
This sequence comes from Aureibaculum koreense, assembly GCF_034296135.1. Lineage (NCBI taxonomy): Bacteria > Pseudomonadati > Bacteroidota > Flavobacteriia > Flavobacteriales > Flavobacteriaceae > Aureibaculum > Aureibaculum koreense. The sequence goes on along the minus strand of NZ_JAXKVV010000002.1, from coordinate 53,527 downwards.
ATTTTAATTATGCTGTCGTAATTTAAACCGGGTTTTGCTTCTGAAGAAAATAATGCTATCGTTTTTTTCAGCAGCTTTGTTCCAGGAACATTTTTTTGCTATCGCTTTTGATTGAGCTCTTGTTTGGCCATAAAAATTTTGCCATCAGTTAGAAACTGAAAACAACGTATTTATTGCACTTTTAATTTTACTGGTATTCTCAAACAATTCTAGGTGTTCAGATTTTAATTTATAATATTCCTTTTGCATTTTTCTGTAATACTCACGTTCTTCCAAAGCGGATTGAACCGCTTTTGATTTTGAATTTATTCGAGGTTCATCTTTCATTATTTTTGCGAGTTCTTTTTCCGCTTTGTCCGATAATTTTCTAATTGTAAATGCCATAATTCAAATTTGATACTATTAAAATTGCACAAGCAATAACGTACTGAATAATGATTTTACTCTTTTTGTACCAGTTAGAACTTGTATGTAATTTAACTTTGGTTTCAGTTTCTTTTATAATTTCCCCGATGAGCAATATTTTACCCGTTTTTTTACTTTTCAGTTCTACCATAATTTTAAAATTTCACTTATACAATAACCTAGAGCAATGGTAAGTAAATAAATTATTATAGTTAAAATCTTACTGATAGTGTCGTAATGTTCATCAAATAGCTTCATCTATACAAATCTTTTCTTAAGTACCGTAAATAAAGGACGTGATACCAATAACAATATCAATCCTATTGACCCTATAAACCTTAATGCGGGTTCGTCTAACTCTCTACTCATATAACGCATAGCTGTAATTACTCCAAGAACAAGTACTATTAAAAATGTCATATCGAATTCTTGCAAAGCCCCAACGTGTTTTATTTCTCTAATTATCTGATTAGTTAGAAACGGTTCTTTTCGGTATCGTGCAATTAGTTCCGTTATAGCCCTCGGATTTCCATTTGTTTGTTCGTAGATATGATTTCTAAACAACTCCCAATTTTCTACTTCTAATCCGCTAGACAACTGTTGTATCAATTGCATTGCATGATTTCTGTTGAGTTCTTTTAGTTTGTGTACTTCAAAATCCCATATCCAAGCTGTATCATTAGCTTTAATGCTTCTCGCACTAGCTATAATAGTGAAAGCTTCGGACAGTTTTTCAATAGCTTTTTTAGCCGATGGTGTTACACGAGTAATATCATCTATAATTAAAATGTATTCTTTAGGTTCAACAGAAGCAACGATAGAACTACACAAATGAGCCACGTTTTGCCGTTGTATTCTTTTTTTTATTTCTTCAACTGTAAAGTCTTTCCATAACACAGAATTAACGGTTTCCTTATCCTTAAACAAATAAAGCAGTATTTGTACCAAACTTTGTTTTATACTGTCTGTATCGTCAAGCCTTAGTATTTTTTTAGTGGTTTTGATATTCTCTAACAAGTGAGATTTACCAACTCCAATAGGACCTACCACAACAGTGTTAACTCCTTTCTCTGAATTGTTTTCTAGTAGCTGTAATTCCTTATTTCTACCGATAGTAAAATAGGACTCCGTAAAATCTAGATTGATAAGTTTGGTTTGTTTTTCGGGTGTAATTCTTCTAGCCAGTTTTTGCCATAGATTCAGTTTTTTAGATGTAACCGCGTTGACACGTTCCTTTAATTTCTCTGTGGGAATTTCTGCGTATATCAGAGTGGTATTATAATTTCTATGCCCCAACATTTCTTTAATTTCAGCTAATGAAGTACCGCTACTCAAATGATGCGTAGCAAAAGAATGACGTAAAGTGTGAGGATGTAAATTTGATATATTAAGATTGAGAGAATGACGTTTTAAGACCTTCCAAATTGTTTTTCTATCCAAATGACCTTTTTCGGAATACGATGGAAATACATAGCTATCTGCATTAATATCCAGTTTTTTAGTATTGTTGAGATATTCGCCAATAGTTCTATATAACCTATTGGACATTGGAATGGTACGAAGCTTTATTTTATCTCCTTTTTTCAGAGATTTAATAGTAATGGTCCTTTTTTTAAAATCAAAGTTTTTGAATTTTGCCGTGATGGCTTCCGTAACCCTTAGACCGCAATCTAGCATTAGCAAAACGATAGTTTTATGCTTAATGTTTTTAATGGCTGAAATCAATCTATCGGCTTCGTCTTTCGATATGTAGTGAAATTGTTTTACTAGCATGGCAATTTTTTTTAATGGTTATTCTGTATCGTACATCAGTACGGTAATATTTTCATTGTAAATTATTTGGTTAAAGTTAGTTATATGTTTGATTCCCGTCATAAAATTATCCTCTGTAAGAGAACTGGAAACATTATAATTGTGAGAAATATCAAAGTTAAATTTGTAATGGTTTTTGACCAATTTACGGATTAGAATATCATCTATGGTTAAATCTTCTACAGTTAGAAAAATACTATCGGGCAAGTCTTTAGGTTCTCCGAATACCTGACCAGTTATAGGAATGGTTTGAATTTCGGGAACATCGTTTGGCGTTGTACAAGCCACGAACAATAGCAAGATGATTAAATACTTCATAATTCTTTTTTTACTGCAATTGATACCACTTCTATATCATTCAAACCAAGAGCAACTGTGTTTAAATGAACTTTTAATACTTCCAAATTATCATAATCAGCTTCATTACCACAAGTGGCATAATAGTGTTCTAAATCTTCAATACAGGTTTTAATTTGCTGTTTTTGTTTTTCAGATAATTTCATAATTCTATTTTTTTATGCAATGCCTTAATTTCTACAATTTCGCATTTTTTATGAGTGTGTTTTAAAGATGATAATTTGCCCAACCATCGTTGTAATTGCCCGTTATGCTTGAAAAGTATATTTTTATCAGCTTCATTTTTTTTAGTTGTAATTTTTTTTTTCTTCATTTTATGCTTTTTTACTTACCATGTTACCCAACCCTTTGTTTATAAGGGATAGGGTAGGGTAGGTAGGTTATTTTGTTCTTACCCATGTTACCCTTTTTATTGGGTAAGATGGGTAAGATGTGGGTAAGATAGTATCTTACCGAAGTTACCCACATCAAAATATTGCCCTTATTAGGATTATTGTACTTTGGGTAAGATGGGTAACTTACTATCATTGCTTATTTATTTTTTACTGTAAAATCAAATTGAGATTCGGGCAATTTTTGTTTTACAATTGGACGGGGTTTCCGTGTTGAACTCGTTGTAGGCATTCTTTCGGGAAGCCCCAACGTTTTTCCTGTCCTTACCACTTGATATTTATAAACTCCCTCATGCTTTACCCTAGGGAATTTCAACAGTTTTAAAGCACGACCCACACCAACGGAACTTAGTCTGTTAAGAGATGAGTTGGCTTTTATAAATATTAAAATTTCCGTAGCCGTTTGATGTTCCATTTTATCGAGATTCAATTCATTTGGAACTTCAAAAAGCAAACTAATAATTTCGGTTTCAGCTGTACGAACTTGATAGGCTTGGTTTCTCAATTCATTGTTTTTTACATCTTCTTTGGTAAAGCTTTCATCAAAATATACATCTTTGGCCAGAGCGAATGCTTGGGACCAAATTTTGTGAATGTCTATTTTTTTAGAGTAATCCCAATCAATTGCGGAAACATCGAAAACCAACCAACGAACGGAACCCGTAGGATCCACCAAAAAATTTTCCTCATTGGTTGAGCCGATAAAATTCGCAATTCTTTGTACGGTTTCCTCACGCCTTGCATACGGCAACCTAACACGTATTTCATCCATAGAGAACAACGCTTTTAAACCGTTCAAATCCTTTCTGCTAATGCCATCCAGTTCATCTAAAATTATAAATGTATTGGTAGCTAGTTTTAAAATATTGTCTTTTTTGGAATCTTCAAAGCTTCGGTTAACTGGCAAAGTTGGTGGACAAAGCCATTTTGTAAAATGCGATTTACCTATATTCTGACCATTGCCATTATCGGTAATTATGAAAGCCTGTTTATTGAAATATCCTTTGATTAACATACACTTTACGGAACGAGCCAACCACTTTTTTAAATGATATTCAAAATCGTTAGGATTGCTAGTGGTGATGTACTTGCAAAGGTTTTTTATATGGTCTGTGCCATCCCATTTCTCTAGGGATTTGAAATAGTTTGTAATTGGATTGTATTCCGGAACGAAATCAGATTTTAGAATTGAAATGAGTTTAGCCATTTGTATCTTAATTCCTTTCTTTTGCATTTCTATAAATAAACTATCTTCATTGCAAATACGCCATTCTTTGGCGTTTTTCGCTTTCATTTCTACATCGAGCAAAATAGTATTGAAACGCAAATCGTAATTCTTATATAGATAATCCTCTACAATGTGAAATATAGTTTTGTTGTGTTCCGCAATTTTCTCGGGTTTTTTCTTTACAATAACATCGTCTTTAAATTGTAGAACCGCCTGTAATATTGCGTTATATTCTGCCTTGGAATGTTTAGAGAAATAATCTGCCGTGTCGTTGAATTCATTGGGTAAATCCAACTGCAATAAATTGTAGAGCTCTGCGTATTTCTTTTGTGCAATTTTACCCGCGTTATCCTTTTTAGTACTATCGTTATCGTAACTGATTATAAGTGTCTTGGATAGCTTCTTTAGCTGTTTTATTTGATTGGTTGTGATGTAATGATTTTCCGAACGAAACGTAACTGAAGGGAATCCGTTAGCGTTCAGAATTAGACAATCTTTTTTACCTGCACAAAGTATAATATATTCAGGGTTTTTCGGTAGTTGTTCCAGTCCAAATATATCAGTATTAGAGAGTTTATTTAGAAAGAATTTTTGTGCCTTTTCTTGTTTTGGAATATAGAGTTCAACGTTAGAATTTACACGATACACAAAGCCTAGGACACCTTTGAACAATTTGATTTTAGTGATGTCGTTTTTTTTGCCGTTCCAATATTCAAATTTATCTAGGGCCTGAACTCCGTATTTCTCCAAAACTTTTTTGCTAACATTCCAAGAATCTTTGCACCAATAATCCAAGTGTATTTGCTCAAATTCTTTCGCGGTGTATTTGAATTTATTGGCTTTTGTATCGGGTTGAATTAACTGTAATTCGTTAGCTATGATATTGCATACTTTATTGAATTCGGTTTTGCAGTCGAGTTGGTTTAAGTCGGCTACCAATTGAAAGCAATCGCCTTGATGTCCTGAACTATGACACTTGAAGCTGTTGTTTTTGTAAAGTTTAAATGATGGTTTTTTATCGTCTGAAAAAGGGCTTGAAATATTGCCAGTTGGAAACTCTGTGAGATTGAGAAACTTCAAGAAAATTTCTTTTTCGGAAATTTGATTTAAAATGTTATCTTTGTTCATGTCTAAATGATTTGAGGGAAATACTCAACTCATACAATATATTAAGCTCTGCCACATACGCAGGGCTTTTTATTTTACCGTAAAAGCGAATAGTTCTTTGTTCGAGGTTTGAGATTTTATTAATTAAACTTAAGTATGCGGATTCATATGACTTTTGAAAATTAAGCCATACTTCTAAATTTATTTTATTGTTATCGTACTGGTCTTTTTTGAGGGTGTAGAGTTCTTCGTACAATTCAAAGTTTTTTACTTCACTCGTAATGTTTTCAACGTCTGACTGTATTTTTAGGTAATCGGCTTCCAATCTTAAAAGGTCATTTTCCAATCTGTTGTTAAGTGATTCTTCCAGCTTTAACCTTTCAATTTTGTTACGTTGTTTTTGTTGGGAATATGTGGCAAATGAATTGAAGTTAACACCAACGTTTAAGGCATTTCTATCCAAATCATAATTTACAGATGGCAGTAAGTTCAGCCAAATCAAATCGGTTTTGGATTTTGTCAAATCCAGCAACGTGTCAATTTCTGCAAGTCTTTCCGACTTATAAGAAGTTAGAAGTGTATCGAGCTGAGCGGTTTTATTTTGAATTACCGAACCGTTTGAATTTTGAGCGTGAGAGTAAACCGTTAAAAAAACGACACAAATTTGTACTCCTATGGTAGCGACCCTTATCATAAACAATTGAAAATCAATAATTTCAATAAACAACTATTTAGACATTTGTCTTATAATTTATATTATGTTAAATAGGATATTTCAACATACACCCCATTAACATTAAAATCCATAAAAAATTATTGTGCTATGGGGTTAATCATTACCTCCACTATTTTATTATAGGTACAGTCAATAATCATTTCTAATGGATTATTACATTCTATACAGTCCTCAATAAATTGTTGCTTGGCTTTGTCGGTTTCAATCCATGTAGAACTTTCAACGCTACAATACGGACAGTAAAATTTATGTTCTTGCATAGTTAAATTGGGTTTATATGCTCCTATTAAGAACTTGGTTAAACGAGCTCTAATTGTAAATACCTTATTCATAACGATATAGCTCCGTAAAAATTATACTTTACATGTAGCGTACAGATTCTTTAAAATTTATTTTCATTATTTTCGTTTATATTTTTGATCAGAAATCAACTTTACCAGCTCGTGGACACATGAATTCCGCAAATAAAATAATTTTATTTATTGTTCTTACAATTTCATTTGTAACCTATGCCCAACATTCTGTTGCCAGAGATTGGAATGAACAATTGTTATTCGCCATCCGTAATGATGTTGCAAGGCCAACGTCTCACGCAAGAAACCTTTTTCATAGCTCGGTGGTAATGTACGATGCTTGGGCTATTTTTAATGATGAAGCCGGAACCGTATTGTTGGGGAAAAAATTGGGCAACTATACTTCTACTTTTTCAGGTATTCAGCAGCCTTCTGATAAACAAGCCGCCATCCATGAAGTATTAAGTTATGCCATGTTTAGGTTATTAAACCATAGGTTTAGCAATTCGCCATTGGTAAATACCAGCAAAAAATCATTTTTAGACCTGTTTAATCTCTATGGTTATGATGCCAATTTTATAGCAACGGACTACAGTACAGGCTCTTATGCAGCATTGGGGAATTATTTAGCCGCTGAAATGATAGCTTTTGGATTGCAAGATGGTTCAAATGAAGTGAGTGATTATGAAAATCAGCACTACCAACCTGTAAATCCACCCATACAGCTCAACACCTATATTGAAGAAATTGACATAGACCCAAACCATTGGCAACCCCTCGCCTTTGATGTGTTTATAGACCAAGGTGGGTTTGTTTCAAACTCAAATACACCAGACTTTCTAGGTCCTGAATGGGGACAAGTAACACCGTTTTGTTTAACACCTGATAATCTTAAAGTGTTAAACCATAACTTTAATAGCTATGTGTATAACGATCCTGGGCCACCGGTTTACATTAAAAATTCCAATGAAAACGGAATTGATGATGCCTATAAATGGAATTTCGCATTGGTAGCCGCTTGGTCTGCTCACCTCGACCCTAACGACCCCACATTGATTGATATTTCACCGGCTTCAATAGGTAATGCAGCTATCGATAATTTTGAAGATACCTTTGAGGGGTATAAATCTTTTTATGATTTTATTAATGGTGGCGATTCTGGTAAAGGGCATTCCTTAAACCCTGTTACAAACCTACCTTATACCCCACAATTGGTTAAAAGATCGGATTACGCTCGTGTATTGGCTGAATTTTGGGCAGATGGCCCTGATTCTGAAACCCCACCGGGACATTGGTTTACCATTTTGAATTATGTAAATGACCATCCACTTTTAGAGAAAAAAATGGGCGGTGAGGGTACTACCCTAGATAATTTGGAATGGGATGTAAAATCTTATTTAATGTTAGGCGGTGCTATGCACGATTGTGCCGTAAATACTTGGGGTATCAAAGGCTATTACGATTATGTTCGTCCCATTTCTGCCATTCGCTATATGGCTAGTAAAGGACAAAGTACCGATAAATCACTACCGAGTTACCATCCACACGGAATACCATTAATTGAAGGTTTAACAGCATTAATTGAAAGTGGTGATGCCTTAGCGGGAATAAACAATGAAAATGTAGGCAAAATAAAAATATATGCATGGAAAGGTCCCGATTTTATCAATGACCCAGAAACCGATGTAGCTGGTGTCGACTGGATTTTAGGAACCCACTGGTGGCCATATCAACGTGGCACTTTTGTTACACCGCCCTTTGCGGGCTATGTTTCCGGACATTCCACTTTTTCAAGGGCTGCCGCAGAAGTATTGACAAAACTTACGGGAAATGAATATTTTCCCGGTGGAATGGGCATTTTTGACATCAAACAGAATGATTTTTTAGTATTTGAAAAAGGCCCAACACAAGATATGACTTTACAATGGGCAACCTATAGGGATGCCTCTGACCAAACCAGTTTATCTAGAATTTGGGGTGGGATTCATCCACCTATCGATGATATAAGGGGTCGAAAAATTGGTGAAAAAATCGGAGTGGAAGCGTTTAACTTAGCCCAAAAATATTTCAATGGCGAAGAAATTAATAATAATGATAACGTTAAGGAATGGAGCCTCTTCCCTATTCCATTTACGGATGAAATTACCTTACAACAAGAAAAGCCCGACACATTTACAATAGAAATATACAATTAAATAGGTAAATTGCTGTATAACAAAGAAATAAAACAACCTACCAATACAATTACATTAAGTCTAAAAAACTTAAAGCAGGGTATTTATTTTAGTAGAATTACCAGTATTTCTGACAATACAGTTCATTATAAAAAACTGATAAAAGAATAAACTTCAACACAAATTAACGCACCAACCTCCCGGAAGTATTACCACTTAGTAAATGCTCTACATCAGACACGGTAGCATAATTTACATCACCTTCAAATGTATGTTTTAAGGCACAAGCCGCTGATGCAAATTCCATGGCCTTAAAATCATCATAATGCTGTAAACCATAAATGAGTCCCGCAGCAAAAGCATCACCCGTTCCAATTCTGTCCACTATATGGGTAATTTCAAAATCCACGGTTTCTTTAAACTCTTTTCCATTCCACATTCTAGCCCTTATTTTATGCCAAGATGCATTTACGGAAGTTCTTAATTTCTCAAAAACTTTAGTAATATTTGGATAGGTTTCTATCAATGCTTTTGACGCGGCTTCAAATTCATCATTTGTATAACCGTAGTTAGTATTTAATGTTTCATTGATTTCGTCAATCCCACCAATAAAAATGGTAGAATTTTTTATCAATTCCGTTAAGGCCTCTTTTGCTTCTACGCCATATTTCCATAGTCCACGCCTATACGTTGGATCAGCCGAAACGGTAACACCTTGTTCAATAGCCATTTTTAAGCCTTCCTTAAGTGTTTGATAAGCCCCTAAAGATAAGCCCGGGGTTATACCCGTCCAATGAAACCAGTTGCAATCATTCAAAGCTCTTTTCCAATTGACCATGGCGGGTTGTATTTCAGAAAAAGCAGAATGTGATCTGTTATAGGAAATAGAACTAGGCCGCATTACGGCTCCTACTTCTAAATAATAAATGCCAAGTGGTCTTGGTGATCTGATAATTTCTCGGGTTTGCACATTGTAATTACGCAAATACGCCATAGCTGTATCCCCTACAAAATCATCGGAAATACAGGAAATATGTTTCACTTTATTGCCGAAATTAGCTAAAGATATGGCAACATTTACTTCAGTACCTCCAAAATAAAACTCCAGTAAATTTGTTTGCCTGAATTTTTTATTGCCCTGGGGTGATAATCTCAACAATACTTCACCAAAAGTCACTAATTTTTGCATAATATCTATAATACTAATTATTTTACTAATATATGTTAAATGGACTTAGCAAACAAAAAAACTATGGTCTATTGAGTGGTCTCCTCTCCTAACTCATTTACAGAATCATAAACCAATACTTTTTTCCATAAATCTGAACATTCTTTTACAAATTGCTTATGGTTAGGCTCTTCTTGGTAATTATCGTGGTCCTTTTTATCTTTAAAAGTCACTAGCAAACTATACGTGTATGAATTGTCTATCACTGCACGATCAGTTTTTGCAGGCACACCAATATGTTTCGTTTTAATATAAACAGATTGGTCAATAAAACTGTTCAGTGACTTTTCAAACATGGACCTATCGTCCATGTTTTCAGGATTCTTTAACCAAAAAAATACATGATGTATAAAATTTCCTTGTTCCATTATATTTATATTTTATTAATCCATTGTGCATTTTGAATCAAAACAGTATGAAAATGTCAGTTCGAGTGATTTTGAGGGATGAAAAATCGTATCGAGAACTAATTAACAAGCCAAAATTCTTATTCTCGATATAAATTTTACTCATTTCAATCGTAAAATCCACTCGAATTGACAGAATTTTATAAAAAAGTACAACGAGTATTATTAATACTATTACTTACTTTTATTGTTTTAATTCTAAGATTTTGCTACTTTCCCTACCGTAACCCACTATTTCTAAATGGTCTTTTGATAAGTTTATTACCGCATACGATGTTTCTTCAGTATCAACCATTCCTTTCATTGTAATAAAATGCACTCCATTTTTAATTCCATAATTACCCTCATGGTTATGGCCGTTAATGTAAGCTTTAACTACATTGTACTTTTCAATCACTGTAAGTACTTCACTTGCATTCCATAAATTGTGTATGTTTTCCGGAAATATTGGAAAATGACTATACAATATTACTTTTTCATTATTTTCAGTTGCTGCTCTTAAAACAGATTCCAGCCATTGCATTTGAGCCTTTCCCATTGCTCCATTCCATTTAGGAGAAGTTATATTATTTTCTACATAGTACTCCTCAGCCATTTTATAATCATATGAATTTTTTGGATAGGCATGAAAACTGATATCGTTACCATTTAGAACGACAAATCTCCAGCCTTTTACTTCAAAATCATAATATTCAGATGACAACCCCATTTTTTTTACCACTTCTGATTTTCTCTCATCAATTACAGAAAAATCATGATTACCCAATACATGATATTTTGGCATTTTCAGTTTGTCATAAATTGGCCCGACAACATCAAAACTTTCCCAATCCTTGTCAATAAAATCACCTAAATGAATAGTAAATTCAAGGTCTAACGTATTTAATTGATGTACACATTTTTTTAATTTGCTGTCAGAAATATTGTAATATCTAATACCTACTTTTTCAGCATTGCAATACTGACAATCTGCAATAACTCCAAATGAAAAACTTTCATTGTCTTTAGACTCTTTTGATGTTTTCATGGCACAAGAGGATAGGGTAATTATTAAAAGAAATAATATTGAAACTTTAAAAATATCCATATTAATAGTTTAAAATTTCAACAATGGCATCTTCTAGTTTGCTTTTGCCTAAATACTGAGCTTCTAATTGTGGTTCAAACGGTATTGGTGTTTCTATACTAGCCACACGTCTTACGGCGGCATCTAAAAATTCAAAACAATTTTCATGAATCAAAGCTGAAATATCACTGGCAATACCTCCAAAAAGTGAGTCTTCTTGTACAACTATTGCTTTTCCAGTTTTTTTAACTGACGTAAAAATAGTTTGGGTATCAAGTGGTTGTAATGTTCGTAAATCAATCACATCAGCTGAAATAGCTGGTTTTTTTTCCAACACTTCCAACACCCAATGTACCGCATATCCAAATGAAATAATCGTTAAGTTATTTCCTTTATTTAGCAACGCAGCTTTACCAAATGGTAATGTATAATAACCTGCGGGCACCTCTTGACGAATACTTCTATATAGGGCTTTATGTTCAAAAAACAACACAGGGTTTGGGTCTTCAATGGCAGTAGCCAATAATCCTTTAGCGTCATAAGGAAATGCCGGATAAACCACTTTTAAACCTGGTGTTTTAGTAAACCATGCCTCATTTGTTTGACTGTGAAAGGGTCCAGCCCCTACTCCTGCTCCACATGGCATTCTAATAACAACATCAGCATTTTGACCCCACCTGTAATATGATTTTGCCAATAAATTTACTATGGGATTAAATCCGGAGCTTACAAAATCAGCAAACTGCATCTCAACAACCGACTTATAGCCGTTAATAGACAGCCCATAAGCGGCAGAGACTATGGCGGATTCACAGATGGGAGTATTTCTTACACGTTCTTTACCAAATTCATCAACAAAACCTTCTGTAATTTTAAAAACACCACCATATTCCGCTATATCTTGCCCCATAATTACCAAATTATGGTGACGTTGCATACATTGTTTTAAACCTTGGGAAATTGCATCGATAAAACGAATATTCTCTCTATTATTATCAGTTTTAACTTCCTGATAATTAAATTCTTGAAACACATCATTTAATTCATTTTCTAAATTTGGTATTATTAGATTTTCATTAAATGCAATTTCTATATTTTCATTAATCTGATGGGTAATTTCCGATTTAAACTCCACCTCCATTTCTTCAGTTAAAATGTCTTTATTTTTCAGAAATTCTTGATAATTTTCTAACGGATCTTTGGTTGCCCAAGTGTCTAATAATTCTTGCGGAACATACTTGGTACCGCTTGCCTCTTCATGGCCTCTCATTCTAAAGGTTATAAATTCAATAAATACAGGTCTAGGGTTTTTACGTACACTTTTTGCAATTTCATCTACTTTTTGATAAACATCCAATACATTATTACCGTCTATAATATGGCTCTCCATTCCATACCCTTTAGCTCTTTCCGCCAATTGTTCACAATTAAATTGTTCGTTTACAGGTGTGGAAAGACCATATCCATTATTTTCGATACAAAATAGCACAGGCAAACTCCATACAGAAGCTACGTTCAACGCTTCATGAATATCTCCTTCGCTAGTACCGCCTTCCCCAGTAAATACAGCACAAATTTTATTGTTTTTTTTGAGCAAATTCCCTAATCCAATGCCATCTGCCACTCCAAATTGTGGTCCCAAATGAGATATCATCCCGATAATATTATATTCTTGAGTTCCAAAATGAAAACTACGGTCACGCCCTTTGGTAAAACCGCTGGCTTTTCCTTGCCATTGAGAAAATAATCGGTGCAACGGTATATTTCTTGTGGTAAAAACCCCCAAATTTCTGTGCATTGGTAAAATATACTCGTCAGCTTCCAACGCAGTTGTAACACCAACCGCAATGGCCTCTTGTCCAATACCGCTAAACCATTTTGATATTTTGCCCTGACGTAACAAGATAAGCATCTTCTCCTCTATTAATCGAGGTAAAAGCAATGCTCTGTAAAGTTCTAATAGCTTTTCTTCGGAAAGATCCTTTTTAAAAAACACTATTTAATCTTAAATTTGGATGAATAAAAAACGCTCTCAAATGTAATAAAAATTTTCCCGAAATGAATAGTATTCTAAGAAAGGGCAGAGAGTGATATACCAATTTAAATTTTGGCTTATTATGGTGAAATTTTTATTATACCTCACCCATAACTGCTAAAAAATAGCAGTTATGACCTCTCCAAAGGAGAGGTAAAATAGAATCCCCGAGGCAGAGCCATCGGGGAACTATCTAGATTAAAGCGTTTTATAAATTAAAATACTGTTCAATTAAATTTTATACGCATCAAAAATAGCGTGCATCAATCTTTTCTTATCGTTGATTACTTCTTCTAAAGAGATTGAAGTTTCAGTTCTCAGTACACCTTTTATATCGTCAATCCTAAAAATAACATCTTTGGCGTGTTTAGTATCCATTGCCCTTATCTTGCAAAAAACAGCAAATTTACCTGTTGTTAAATGTGCAACGGTTACTTCGGGTATTTTGTGTAATTCGTCAATAACGGATTGGGTGTATGACGATTTTTCGATAAATAAACCAATGTAGGCAATGAATGTATAATTCATTTTATCGTAATCCACGGTAAGTGTAGATCCTTTTATTACTCCCTCTTCTTCCATCTTCTTTACCCTAACGTGTATAGTTCCGGCAGATACAAGCAGTTTTTTTGCTATATCTGTAAATGGGGTTCGTGCGTTTTCTATTAGCACATCAAGTATTTGATGGTCTATTTCGTCTAATTTGAATTTTGACATATTACTGTATTTTCAATTAAAAGACTAATTTCTTAAATTTTATCTAAAAAAACTAATAAAAAGTGAATTAATTAACAAAAAGATTGCTTAAAGACGATTTGGAATTATAGACTTCGCCTTTTTTATTAATAATTGTATTGGCGTTATAATCGGATAAATCGTCTATTATTTCGATAGTAGGTTTAAAAACAATTTTACAATCTTCAAGTATTTCTTTAAAGATTACACCGACATCTACCATCTTATCTTCGTCTAACAACACAATATTTTTATAAATAACATCTAAATATTTTTTTTCGTTGTTGGGAATATTAAAGTAGGTTTCATAGTCTTTGTAATCTTTTTCAGTTGCAATAAAATATATACCAGCAACCAAACTCACAAAATTTAACTTTCTAACCTCTTCCCTATTATAATCATCTTGATAATGACCTGCTTCAATTAGAATGGTATTGTACCCTGCTTTTTGAAAATTATCTCCAGTCGCTGTTGGGTAGAACTCGTCCGTGTATCTGCCAATTTGATTTGGGATTATCTGTTCTAATGCAGCATACATTGAACTAATAACCGACATGGTAATTTTTCGACCCTCAGTTACTTGTCGCGATTCTTCCTCAGATGGAGCTAAAAAGGAAATGGTTGCTGGTTTGTCTCCCACACTAAAAATTGTACGTTGATCGTGTAAATTAAAACAAAATTTAGGATTAATTTTTTTTAAAACACCTTTTAAAATCTTACTCTCTGGGGCGGTACAGTCAACAGCATCACGATTCAAATCAATATTTTGAGCGTTTACCCGTGTGTAAACTTCAGCTCCATCAGGATTTAATATAGGTATAAAAACCAACGTGCATTCTCTTAGAATTTGTTTAACAGTACTATCGTTTTCATCAAGCCATTTGAAAATATCAAACAAAGCTTTGGTACCGGTACTTTCATTACCGTGCATTTGAGACCACAACAAAATTTTTGTTTTTCCATTGCCAACGGTAATACCATATATGGGAATTCCTTTAAATGAATAACCTAGTATTTCTGAAGAAAATATATTCGGTAGCTTCTTAATGATGGGTTCTATATCTTGAAATCTAATATATCTGCCAAAGAGGTTATTCTCTTTGTGATGAGCAGCCCAAGAAACTAAATTACTTAAATCCATTTTACAAATGTAAATAAAGAATTGTTTACAAATGTAAATAGCATCGAATAATAATCTCACTCAATAATTATATACTATTTACAATTGTAAACGCACAAACATTATGTTTACATAAATATTTATATATCAATATTTTATAATACTTAATTTAATGTTTTTAATTAGTCTATTTTACTATATTTTAATTCGAGTTCTTGTGGTTTTAATAGAATTGTTTACATTTGTTACATAAAAAATGTGCCTTGATAAACACCTTAGATTTTTCAAAACGTTTACAATTGGTAATGGACTATTACCAACTTTCTGCCGCTGCCTTTGCAGATAAAATTGAGGTGCAGCGGTCTAGCATCTCACATCTTTTATCTGGAAGAAACAAGCCCAGTTTAGATTTTGTGCTTAAAGTTTTGGATAAATTTAAAGAAGTGGAACTGTATTGGTTGTTAAATGGAAAAGGGACATTTCCTACACAAGAGCATCTTAACTCCTCCACTATTCAAAAAGCTTCTGATATTTCTACAAGTAAACAGCATAAGGAAATTGACAGAATAATAATTTTTTATAAGGATGGTAGTTTCAAAGATTACAATCAGGATGTGTTATAATATAGCGTAAAAAAACCTCACAAAAATTAAAATGTGAGGCTTTTGGAATTATAAACCTGCTGACAAGGCAAGTTCTGAAACTACTTTATATCCGCTATTCCTTGCTTAACAATAGCAATCAATTCTTCTTTATTGGATGAATTTAACTGTTCTTTACCTGCTTGAACTTGTTGTAACATCTGTTTTATAATAGCATCTGCCCCATATTTTTTGTACTGATTGGCTTTTGCAACAAAATCATCAACCATATTTTTGGTGGCTTTTAAGTTATCGCTTGTAGCTATCCATTGAAATGCTTGTCCGTATAGAGCTTGCACTTCTGGGTCTTGATTAAAAAACAATCCGCTGATAATTTTATCAGCTATAAACGGCATTTCTTGGCTTAAACGTTCATTAACATATACAGGCAGCAATCCGTTTAACATTCCTTTTTTGTCAAGGGGATTGGTAATTGCAACAACCTTATCCAAAGCTGCTCCTTTATCTATTTTATAGAGTGCAGCGATAGCATTAGACTTTACAGAATATGATTTGCTTTTTGTTGCTTCTTTAAAGATATTGGCATATTTTTTATCATCCAGTTTACCCAATACTTTAATAGCCTTTGCCTTAACTAATGTTTTATCATCAGACGTTGCCAAATTTTCGATAATTTTCAAAGTACTTTTATCTTTGCTCACATCAATTTTATCTAGAGCCAATATTCTTAAACCATAATACTTATCGTTTAAAGCATTCATTAAGGTTTTATAGGCTTCTTTATTATCTTGATCTGCTGCTAAAATTTCAATAGCATTCCTCCTGTCTAAAAAGTTAGCTTTTTTATTGTTGTATTGATAAATATAATTATCAATGGGTTTTTCATCTTTAATTTCAGCCAATAATATTTTATCGGCATCAATATTTATCAATTGGGGTTTGGTTTTGTACTTAATGGTGAATTTTTCTTCTTTGTTTTTAACGTTAATTTTATAACGTTCTGCAACACCATTTTCATAGACATCTATATCTAATGGAAATTCAAAAACTTTATCAGTGGTTTGTTTAATCAATACCGTTACCGATTTGTTTTCATCGTTATAAATATAACTTACATTTAATTTAGGGTGACCTGAATCAAAAAACCATTGGTTAAAGAAAGGGTTTAAATCCTTGCCACTAATTTCTTCCAATGCCAAACGTAATTGGTGAGCCTCTCCGGTTTGGTATTTGTTTGATATTAAATATTCCTTCAGTCCAGCAAAGAAAGCTTTATCACCTAAATAATGTCTCAACATGTGCAGAATTGCTCCTCCCTTGTTATAAGAAACCGCATCAAACATATCTTCGCGACTACCATAGTGAAAACGAACTAATTTCTTAGATTCATTACCTCCCATAAAATACCCTTGAACGTCATCATAGCGATGTGCGTCGGCATAATCTTTACCGTACTTATATTCTTGCCAAAGATATTCGCTGTAGTTTGCAAAAGATTCGTTCATGCTTAGGTTGCTCCAACTTTCGGCGGTAACCAAATTACCAAACCAATGGTGAATTGCCTCATGGGCAATAGTGTTTTCCCAGACATTCGTATCTATTAATTGCCCTGATGTCTGATTTGCATTTTCTGCATGTATCACAGCAGTAGTATTTTCCATAGCCCCACTTACATAATCTCTACATACAATCTGGGCATATTTTTGCCAAGGATATTCAATACCTGTCAACTCGGAAAAGAAAGTCAACATTTCAGGTGTATTACCAAAAATTTCTTTGGCGTAGGGTTCATATTCCTTTTCCACATAGTAATCTACCGCAATATCGTTCCATGTATCTTTAACAATTGCGAAATCACCAACTCCCATAAAAAACAAATAAGGTGCGTGGGGTTTGTCAAAATTCCAATAATCTGTTCTTGTTCCGTCACCATTTTCAGTTTGGCTTTCTAACAATCCATTAGATAAGGTAACGTATTTATTGGGAACGGTCATGTAAATTTCTTGTGTGGTCTTTTGGTTGGGGCTATCAATCGTAGGAAACCAACAGCTACTTGCCTCTGTTTCCCCTTGGGTCCAAATTTGTGTAGGTTTGTCAGGATCGGTTTCCAACGGATCAATAAAATACAATCCTTTAGCATCGCTTATTGCCGCACTACCCTCTTGCGTCACCTCTTCGGGCCTCGCTGTGTAAGTTATGTGCAGGGTATATTCCTCATCTTTAACAAAAAGGTTGTCTAATTTAATGGATAATTTATTGCCATCATAATCATATTTAAGGGCTTTACCATCTCTAGATACTTTATGAATCAACATTCCTTTAGCGTCCAACGTCACCGTTTGAACGGGATAAAAATGGGGTTTTAAAGTAATCCAGGCTTCACCTGCCATTTGACTTTTGGCATAATCAAATGAAACTTTTAATTTGGTATGAACCAAATCGTTTATTTTTTCTCTTTCAGCCCTATAAACTGTTTCAACTTTAGTTGTATCCTGTATTTGTGCAGATACTATATTTAAGGTTAGGAATAAAATTAAAATACTTAAAATTATTTTTTTCATTGGGTTTTAATTAAAATTAGGTCGCAAAGATAAACTTTTATACAATAAAAAAATCCTGAATACATGATGTATTCAGGATTTTTAACATTATGTTCAAACAAGTTTTATATCTTGTTTTTTAACCTCTCCTTCCGCGTGTCGCCATAGCTTTACCGCGTTCGCTAAAAGCTTTAGCGGTTGCGAAGCGAAGGCACTGGGAGAGGTCGAAACTGCATTTTTCTTGCAGTTTCGGGTGAGGCTTACTATTTAATATTCTTTGCCAGATCCTTTAATCCTTTAAAGCTATCGCCATCTATATCTCCAATTTCATTCATCATTTTTAGAATTTTACCAGGTTCCATCTTATTACCAAGTACCCTAACCAGTGCAAAACCTTGCGATTTATCGTTGGCATAGACTATAAGTTCATCAATAGTATCATCATCTTCATTACCTTCATATTTAACTACAATGTTTCTACCTTTATCTTTAACACGCACCAACTCAACATATTTGTTGTCCTTTATAATTGTTTTTACTTTAGTGTTCTCTAAAGCATATTCTGCTTCGTTACTTTCATTCTTAACAAAAGCTAGTACATTGAGTTTCTTAATGGACTCTAACGTCTGTTGAGCCTCAGGAGATGCATTGTCTTTTAAACTCACCAAACTAGCCGGTAAATCTAATGAAACAAAGTTTTTATCATCTTGATTGTCAATATAATACTTTTGTAAAGATGGGCTACTTGCACATGATACAAATAATAGTATTATAATAGTTACTGATAGTAATTTAGTTATAGTTTTCATCTGTTTAAAATTTTATAGTTTACTGAAAATGAAGAAACTAAAAATTTCAGCACATTCAGGAATTTGCATAAAAAATTTAATCATTTCGGTTGATATAATGATGAAATTTTTTTATGCTCATTTCATATTTTAATTATTTATTGTCATTCCGAGGTACGAGCCCGCCTGCCGGACGGGCAGGGAATCTTTTAAATTCTACTGCCTCGATATTAAATTATTGATTTGCCAAAACTTTAATAATGAAGGCTTAATTTTTCTTTTTTAAGTCTTTAAGATGCTCACCACCTTGAATATTCATTTGTTTTGTAAGTTCAGAGATTTTATTCAGATCAATATCTCCGGTTATAGAAACAATTACCGCTTCGGGTTTACGATCTTCACCACCCATATTGGCACTAATACCATCAACAAACATAAAAAGTTCTTTTACATGGTCTGAATCCTTACCCTCTTTAATGTAAATTTTTACATTTCCTTCTTTGTCTTTAACACTCATTAACTCAGATAAATTAGATGACTTTAAATAACTTGTTACTTTAGCTTTCATATCAGCCGCAATAGAAGCATTTTCTGTCGCTAATACTCTTAGGTTGTCAAGACTACTTACCAAACTAATATATTCTTTGGCTTCTTGAGTTTCTCCTGATACTTTTGTCATAAGCTCGAACATCTTTTTGTTTACCGTTACCACGGATACATCATCCATTTCGGCAAACTTATCAAATGTAGTTTGTGCAAAAGTGAACAATGGTGTTAGTACTAATGCAAGTGCGATAATTAAATTTTTTGTCTTCATTTTATTATTTATATTTTTCATGATTTCTATTTTTTATTACTGTTTGTCATTCCTGTGAAAGCAGGAGTTTTTTTAATGTTACTCTAATCTTAATCTACTTAAAAACTTTACTCGTTGCTTTATCAAACTCTTGTAATCCAGCAATGGCAATATTTTCTCCTTTATTTAGATTTTGAGAAATCAATTGGAATGCTTTCTGAGTTTCTTGATAGGCCAATTCGGCTTCTAGGCGTTCAGCATCGGTTAATGAATTATCATTATTAAATGTATAAACGCTAATTAATAATACAGCGGCAGCGGCTACAGATGCCCATTTCCAATACGGTTTTTTAGTTTTTAAAGGAATGGTCTTTGTAAAACGTTCTGTGCTACTTTCGTCAAAGTAATTGAACATCGCTTTATATTCAAGCAAATGTGCAGGTACTTTATGTTGTTGAAAATAAGTTGCCAATACTTGTTCTTCTTTTAAAGAAGTTTCGGCATTTTCATATTTTTCAATCAGTTTTTCTATGTTATTTAATTCCATAGTTATGTTGTTTTATTAATTGTTGTCTTATTGTTTTTCTTGCCCTAGACAATGCTACTCGTACTGCTGTTGGCTGTAAGTCAAGAATCTTGCCAATTTCTTCAAACTCAAAATTCTCAACATCTCTTAACTGTATTATTAATTTTTGCTTTTCCGGTAAATTTTCAATTAGTTCATGCACCTTGTTAACGCTGTCTTTAATTTCCAAATCATGTTCTAACGAAACATTATTGTCCTTATAGTTATTATGCACTAATTTTAAATTATTTGAACGTTTTGCTTTTAATTGGTCCAAACAATAATTTTTGGTCATTGTCATGGCAAAAGCTTCAACACTGCTATAATTATCTAATTTATTTTTATTCTTCCACAATTTTAAGAATAATTCTTGTGTAGCATCTTCCGCTTCATCTATAGATACCAACAATCTTTTAGCGAGTCTAAAAACTTTATCTTTTAAAGGTAAAACTGTATTTAAAAATTCAGTTTGTTGCATTTTGGTTTGGTTATTGATAGTTATTTTAACACTATACAAAATTAAGACGAACAACTATTACTTTTGTTACATCGCAAATATCAATTGTAATTATTTTTGTTAAATTGCGACAAAATTTAAAAAAACACTATATGAAGAAATTTGTAATTACCGCAGTAGCACTATTTACCTTAATATTTGTCAGTTGTGATAAAAATGCCGATGACCCAAAAGAACCTACGGTTGAATTAAACAATGAAATTAATGATTTTGTATGGCGAGGGATGAACACACATTATTATTGGCAACAAGACATATCAAATTTAGCTGATACTAAAAATGACGATACTAACGAGTACAATTCATATCTAAATGGATATAATGATCCTGAGGCTTTGTTCGAATCATTGTTGTTTCAAAAAGGCACAACCGATAGATTTTCATGGTTTATAGAGGATTACAGAGCACAAGATGCTTCTTTTAGAGGTGTTAACGATGCTTTTGGTTTTGAATTTGCTCTAGCCAGGGTTAGTGATACAAGTAATGATGTAATAGGTTACATTACTTATGTGGTTCCCAATACCCCAGCTTCTGAAGCAGGACTGAAAAGAGCCGACGTTTTTAATGTTTTTAACGATGTTGAATTAAATCTTGACAATTATAGTATTGTAAATAAATACTATAGCGATAATACTATTTCTATGAAATTTGCAACAATTCAGAACGGATCTGTTGTCTCTAATGGAAAAGAAGCTAATTTAACGGTTCGGCAGGTTGTTGAAAATCCTGTACATTATTCAAGTGTTTTAAATATTGGAGGTAAAAAAGTAGGTTACTTGGTATATAATAGTTTTAAATATACTTTCCATAACGAGTTAAATGAAGTTTTTGGTACTTTTAAATCAGAAGGTATTCAAGAATTAGTATTGGATTTGAGGTATAACGGTGGTGGCTCGGTTTTAACTTCGGCATATTTGGCCAGTATGATACATTCTGGTGCAACAACAAATGAAGTTTTTGCCAAATTAATCTACAATAGTAAAAATAGCGATGAAAATTCAGCCTATCCATTTTTTAATAAAGGAAGGATTTATGATATAGATGGTAACGCCCAACAAGAAATTACGTTAAACAGGTTATCTACTTTAAGTAGAATTTATGTAATAACTTCTGATGATACCGCCTCTGCAAGTGAAATGGTTATTAATGGTCTTTCACCCTATATCCAGGTTATCAAAGTAGGTACCACTACTTATGGTAAAAATGTTGGGTCATTTACGGTGTACGATTCGCCTACTTTTGGCAGTAATAATATTGATCAAAGTCACACAAATGCTATGCAGCCAATTACTTTTAAGATTTTCAACAAATTAGATCAAAGTGATTATACTCTAGGGTTTAATCCAGACATTGAACAGATTGAGTATGTTTCTGCAATGAAACCTTTTGGTGATGTTAACGAACCATTATTAAAAAGAGCTTTAGATAATATTTCTGGTGCTGCTAGTAAAGCACAACAATTAAAAGATCTTGAGTTAAAAACAGAACAAGTATTCAGTTCTTCTGATAAGAGACAGTTTTCTAAAGAGATGTATATTATTCCAAATGAAATGAATCAATAATCATAAATAATACTAATTACAAGGCTCATTTTATAATATTTAAAATGAGCCTTGTTTTATTTGAGAAGAATGCGATTAGATAAATACTTATGGGCAACACGATATTATAAAACACGTAGTAAAGCTACTGAAGCCTGTAAAAAAGGACATATAAAAATAAATGGTACCAACTGTAAGCCATCAAAAGATGTTTTTGTTGGAGAAAAGATTTTAGTCAGAAAAAATCAAATAAATTATGAGCTGGAAGTGCTGGATTTACCACCAAATCGTGTTGGAGCAAAACTAGTTGATCTTTATCGCAAAGATACTACACCAAAAGAGGCGTTTGAAAACTTAGAAGTGCTGAAATATTCCAAGGAATATTACCGTAAAAAAGGAACAGGTCGCCCTACTAAAAAAGACAGAAGAGATATTGAAAATTATACAGAGGAATAAAGATGATACTTTTGCTTATAATTTACCATCAAATGTTGGTTATAGCAAGTACAGCTATGTAGTAATTTGGTATGTTGACTTTTCTGTTTCTTTTGGATATGCCATTGTAAAGTAATATTATAAATTTTTTATAATTTCCCTTTAAATTTTAGGTTTTAAATTATCAAATTTTATTACATTTGCACTCGCATTCAAATAAGGTTGTTCATTAATTTTTTGGAGAGGTGCCTGAGTGGCCGAAAGGAGCGGTTTGCTAAATCGTCGTACCTAGAAATAGGTACCCTGGGTTCGAATCCCAGTCTCTCCGCAATCAGATAAATCAATAGAGAAGATTTAGACCTCTCAATGTTGTCAAGTTCGCTTGTAAAAACATTGAGAGGTTTAAAGCTTAAAAAGTGTAATAGCACTTTTATTGATTTATATGCAGTATGTGGTAAATGGGATCAACGAAGTTAATCCTACATTACATTCATTAAGTATTTCTTTTGTGTTTGAAATTTGAAATACTTATTTTTTAGATAACCATTTCGGGGTGTAGCGTAGCCCGGTTATCGCGCCGCGTTTGGGACGCGGAGGTCGCAGGTTCGAATCCTGCCACCCCGACAAATTTTATTTAATGGTGGCATAGCTCAGCTGGATAGAGCACCTGCCTTCTAAGCAGGCGGTCCTAGGTTCGAATCCTAGTGCCATCACTTAAAAGCCTTACTTTTTGTAGGGCTTTTTTTGTTTGATAGCACTTAGATTTTATATATATTAAAAAATTACTTATATTAGAATATCACTCATTAAAATAAACATGAAAAAACTATCACAAAAAGAAATAGATAAAAATTTAGAGAATCTACCCAATTGGCAATTTAGGGGCAATGGTATTGAAACCACTTTAGAATTTGAAACTTTTAAAGATTGTTTTACGATTATGACCCGAATTGCCTTTGAAGTTGAGGCACAAAATCATCATCCAGAATGGTTGAATGTATATAATACATTGTCAATAAGGTTATCTACCCATGATGCAGATGGTGTTACCGAAAAGGATTTTAAGTTGGCAAAAACCATTGAAAGTTTGATAAGTGGCGATTAGTTTTATTTTCTATCTTTACCAAAAATTTTGAAAATTGGATTTAACCAACCCCTTGGTCTATGGAGGGCCAGCTTTTATAGCTTTTATTTTACTGGAATTAGTCTATAGCAAAACGCACGATAACGATGAGTTGTACGAGTGGAAAGATCTGTTTGCAAGTGGTGCAATGGGTATTGGTTCTGCTATCATTGCTCCTTTGGTTAAAATTGTTTTCGCCATTGTTTTGTTCAGCTTTGTGTATGAGCTTTTTAATCCATTGGTAGATGGTGTTCGTACAAATATTATGGGTTGGCAATCTTTTGGTTGGGCTTGGTATATTTGGTTGATTTGCCAATTGTTAGATGATTTTTCTTACTATTGGTTCCATCGTGCCAATCATGAAGTGCGACTATTATGGGCAGCTCATATTGTACACCATTCTTCTGATAATTTTAATTTAGGCACCGCGGTTAGAAACGGTTGGTTTACCGTTTTGTACAAACCCTTCTTTTATATGTGGATTCCCGCTATTGGTTTCCATTACGAAATGTTAATCGTTTGTATGGGTATTGAAGCTCTTTGGCAATTTCAATTGCATACCAAATACGTTCCGAAGTTAGGCTTTTTAGAAAAGTTCCTCAATTTACATACACAACATCAAGTACATCATTCTAAGAACATAGAATATATGGATAAGAACCATGGTGGTTATTTGAATATTTTTGATAAAATGTTTGGCACATGGAAAGAACTGGACGAAAGTGTTGATATTGAATATGGTGTTACTAAACCACCATCATCTTACAATCCGTTAGTAATACTTACCCATGAATATGGAGATATTTGGAAAGATGTTAAAAAAGCGAAATCTTTTAAAGAAGGTTTTATGTACATATTTGGCCCTCCCGGATGGAGTCCTGATGGCAGTTCACTTACTGTAAAACAACAACAGCGTATATTAAAAGCAGAAAGTTTAAAAGCATCTACCATTGTTGCAGATAAATAATAACTATCTGAAATTTTCTATTTAATACTGATAATTTCTGTATAAGAAATAAATATCATACTATATCTATTTCCATAATTTTTGTAATATTATCTTTTAATTTTCTAACACTTATGGAGCAATACCTTATTTTCATCGTCATATTTATTATTTCATTGTTTATTGGAGCTTTTATTGGTAAATTATTGACCAAAGTAGCATCAGAAAAGGAAAAATCCGCTCTTATTGAACGTAACAATATTCTCAACACTATAAAGGAAAATTCCGAAAAAACCATTTCTGAACAACAACTGGAATTCAAAAGGTTACAGTCTGAAAAAGAAGATATTGTTAAGGTAAATATTCAACAAGATGCAGCTATCAATAACTTAAAAGAAAAATTATCTGAACAGAAAAGTGAATTGGAGAATATTCAAGAAAAGTTTACCAAAGAGTTTGAAAATTTAGCCAATAAAATCTTAGAGGAAAAATCAAGCAAATTTACTGAGCAGAATAAGGAGAATTTAAAAAACATTTTAAATCCGCTGAATGAGAAAATTAAACTTTTTGAAGATAAAGTAGATAAGACACATAAAGAAAGTATTGATTATCATGCTGCCTTACGCCAGCAAATAATTGGGTTGAAAGAATTAAATGAGCAGATGAGCAAAGAAGCGGTAAATTTAACCAAAGCCTTAAAAGGTGATAGTAAAACTCAGGGTAATTGGGGCGAACTCATTTTGGAAAGAGTACTTGAAAAGTCGGGATTAGAAAAAGATAGAGAGTATTTTATGGAGAAAAGTTTTGATTCAAACTTAGAAAATAAAACTAGAGTACGACCGGATGTTATAATCAATCTACCAGACAATAAAAAGATGATAATTGATTCCAAGGTATCCTTAACTGATTATGAACGTTATGCAAATGCGGAAGATGAATTAGAAAAAGCTAGGTTTTTAAGGGATCACATCAATTCACTTAATAGACATGTATCTCAATTGTCAGAAAAGAAATATGAAGATATTTATGAAATTGAATCACCCGATTTTGTGTTGCTTTTTGTGCCAATAGAGCCAGCTTTCGCCATTGCGATAAATACAGATAATCAACTATACAATAAAGCTTTTGAAAAAAATATAGTTATCGTTACTCCTTCCACATTATTAGCGACTTTACGGACCATTGACAGTATGTGGCAAAATGAAAAACAACAGCGTAATGCTATTGAAATTGCAAGGCAAGCAGGGGGGTTATATGATAAATTTGAAGGTTTAATGAATGATTTAATCAATGTTGGGAAAAGAATTGATTCCTCTAAAGCTGAATATTCATCTGCAATGAATAAACTATTTGAAGGAGATGGAAATTTAATCAGGAGAGTTGAAAAAATTAAAAAACTGGGTGCTAAGGCAAAAAAATCGTTGCCTGAAAAAATAATAGAAAGGGCTAATGACAATGATTAATGTAAGATAACGAATATTAATTATGAGACGAAGAACATATCACATTCATCATTAAAGCATAAATTATGTTTTTTTAAGTTAGAAATTATTAAAATCTAAAAGGGGTTAAAAGATTGTGATAGTGCCATAAAAAATTAGAGAATAAAAAAGCGAGCTTGAAGGCTCGCTTTTTTCATGACTTAAAAATATGTTCATGCTTTAAATAATGGTCTATCACTCATCATTTCATTAACTTTTTCAGCTACAGTCTCTAAAACTTCATCATTTTCATAATTGTTGATTACTTCATCAATAAAATCAACAATTACTGTCATATCTCCTTCCTTGAGTCCACGTGTGGTAACCGCAGCTGCACCTATCCTTATTCCTGAAGTTACAAAAGGTGACTGTGTATCGAAAGGAACCATGTTCTTATTAACCGTAATATCAGCTTTTACCAAGGCATTTTCAGCCTCTTTACCTGTAATATTTTTATTACGAAGATCAATCAACATCATGTGATTGTCAGTTCCACCGGAAATTAAGTGATAATCTTTTGCAACAAATGCTTTTGCCAAAGCAGCGGCATTCTTCTTTACCTGTAATTGATAATGCAAAAAATCATCAGTTAAGGCTTCACCAAAAGCAATAGCTTTTGCAGCGATAATATGCTCTAATGGCCCACCTTGATTACCTGGAAAAACAGCCGAATTTAAAAAAGATGACATCATCTTTGGCTTACCGTTTTTTAATTTAATGCCCCAAGGGTTTTCAAAATCTTTGCCCATCATTATCATCCCCCCTCTCGGTCCACGTAAGGTTTTATGTGTAGTTGTGGTTACCACATGACAATGCGGTAATGGATCATTCAAAATACCTTTGGCAATTAATCCCGCGGGATGGGAAATATCGGCAACCAACAATGCTCCAACACTATCAGCAATTTCTCTAAACTTTTTGAAATCAATATCCCTAGAGTAAGCAGAAGCACCAGCAATGATTAATTTTGGATTTTCTTTGTTGGCAGTTTCTTGGATTTTATCATAATTTAAAACACCAGTTTCTTTTTCAACACCATAAAACGAGGTTTTGTACAGTGTACCTGAAAAATTTACAGGTGAACCATGAGTTAAATGACCTCCATGTGATAAGTCGAAACCCAATATTTTATCTCCTGGCTTTAGCAGAGCAAAGAATACTGCAGAATTTGCCTGAGAACCAGAATGCGGTTGTACATTTATATATTCTGCCCCAAAAAGTGCTTTGGCCCGGTCAATGGCAATTTGTTCTACTACATCAACTACTTCACAACCACCATAATAACGTTTTCCAGGATAACCTTCAGCATATTTGTTGGTTAAAACAGATCCAGCTGCTTCCATAACTTGTTCACTTACAAAGTTTTCTGAAGCAATTAGTTCTAGTCCGTTAAGTTGTCTTTGTTTTTCTTCTTCTATTAAATCAAAAATTTGTTGATCGCGTTGCATTGTAAAAAAAATAAGTTTGTTAATTTGATGCCAAAAGTACTAATTTCATTTTGCAAAAACATATAATCTTATATATTTGAATAAAAATAACTCAACATTAAAAAAATGAAAATAAAAGCTAACGATCCGAAAAGAAAAACATGGTTAACCGTAAAAGAAGATTCCGATTTCCCAATACAAAACATTCCTTTTGGTGTATTTTTAACCAGAGATGATATTATTACTATTGGAACTAGAATTGGTGATTATGCCATTGACCTAGGAGCGTTACATCAACTAGGGTATTTTAAGGATATTCCTCTAACAGACGATATTTTTTTACAAGATACTCTAAATGACTTTATTGCCGATGGACGAATTACTTGGCGGTCAGTAAGAAATAGAATAGCCGAAATATTTGATGCAAATAATAATATTTTAAAAGATAATGCCGAGCATAAGGATCGGATTATCTTCACTATGGAAGAAATTGAGATGCAATTGCCCGTAACCATTGGTGATTATACCGATTTTTATGCAAGTAAAGAACATGCCACTAACGTTGGTAGTATTTTTAGGGATCCTGAAAATGCTTTAATGCCAAACTGGTTACATATTCCAATAGGTTATCACGGCAGAAGTTCATCAATTATAACTTCGGGTACTCCTATAAAAAGACCAAATGGGCAGACTAAGCCTAAAGATGCAGATAAACCTACTTTTGGCCCTTCCAAGTTGGTAGATTTTGAACTGGAAATGGCTTTTATAACTACTGATGTAAATAAATTAGGAGAAACAATTAAACTTGAAGAAGCCGAAGAATACATTTTCGGACTGGTGCTATTTAATGATTGGAGTGCTAGAGATATTCAAGGATGGGAATATGCCCCATTAGGACCTTTTTTAGGAAAAAGTTTTGCCTCTACCATTTCACCATGGATAGTCACATTGGATGCTCTAGAGCCTTATAGAACCAACAGTCCTAAACAAGAACCTACACCACTACCCTATTTGCAACAGTCGGGCAATAGAAGTTTAGATATAAAATTACAAGCTTTTATTCAACCAGAAAATGGAGAAGAAACCTTAGTTTCAAACTCCAATTTCAAATATATGTATTGGACAATGGCCCAGCAATTGACCCATCACACCAGCAATGGCTGTAATGTCAGAGCTGGAGATATGATGGGTTCAGGTACTATTTCAGGACCAACCAAAGAAAGTTACGGTTCTATGTTGGAACTTACTTGGGCCGGTAAAAACCCTATCAAATTAAAAGATGGTTCTGAACGTAAGTTTATTAATGACAACGATACAGTTATTTTACGTGGTTACTGTAAAAATGACAATAGAAGGATTGGTTTTGGGGAGTGTACAGGCAAAATACTACCGGCTATTAATTATAATAATTAATTATTTTAATTTTTTTATATCTAAATCCTTTTAAACCAATAGATTTCTTCTTGATAAAAATGTTAAATTTGTAGTAAACCAACTTAAATTTACTATGAAGAACTCATTGATCAAATCATTCTCCTCCATATTTTTAGGAGTTTTAATTATTTCTTGTGGTGGTACGCAAAAAACTACGAGCCATTTACAATCGGGCAATTATACAAAAGCATTCAATACTGCAGTTGCACAACTCAGTAAGGATAAAACTAAAAAATCCAACCAAAAACAGATTCCATTATTAAAAGAAGCTTTTATCAAAGCTGAAGCTTCTGATTTGGCAGAAATAAAATCGTTACAAAAAAATAAAACTCCTGAAAATCTTAAAAAAGTTTACGGTAACTATTTAAACTTGGATATCCGCCAAGATGAAGTTAGAGTTTTAGAGCCATTATATTATGAAGATAAAGAAATGGTCTTTGACTTTAAAGATTATACCAGAGAAATAGCTTCAGCAAAGAAAAATTACTCTGAAAGCCTTTATAGTAAAGCTCAAAAATTAATGAAAGGAAATACTTTAGAAGCTCGTGAAGCTCACAAGTATCTAAAAGATTTAATGTATGTAAATCCTGAT
Source organism: Aureibaculum koreense (assembly GCF_034296135.1). Taxonomy (NCBI): domain Bacteria; kingdom Pseudomonadati; phylum Bacteroidota; class Flavobacteriia; order Flavobacteriales; family Flavobacteriaceae; genus Aureibaculum; species Aureibaculum koreense. The sequence continues at coordinate 23,645 of NZ_JAXKVV010000002.1, read as the reverse complement.
TATAAATCTAATCTCAATGATTTATTACAAAAAGCTAAAAATAAAGGAAGTAGTTTTGTATTGGTCAACCTAATAAATAACATTAAAGAAATTTCTAAAGACAGTATAGACCATTTAAACAAAATTAATTCATCAAATTTTGACAATCAATGGGTTATTTATCATGATAAAAAAGACAGAAAAACTAGCTATGGTTATCAGGTTGATATTACCCTGAATAAATTAACTTTTGAACCTGAAAAAACCTTGGAAGAAAAGGTGCCGCAAGAAGGTAGGATTCAAGATGGTTGGCAATATAAGTTAGACAGTAATGGCAATGTTATGAAAGACGATAAGGGTAATGATATAAAAATCCCGAAATATAAAGTGGTAAGAGCTGAGGTTATGCTGTATCAACAAAATAAATCTTCAAAAATTGATGGTACAATTAAAATTAAAGATTTAAAAAAGAATACAATGGTTGCCACGAAACCAGAGTTTGGTGAAGCTAAATTCCAACATACCTATGCCAAGTACAGGGGAGATCAAAGAGCTATAGACCAAAAATATTACGAAGCATTGAAGTCAAAAGCGGTCCCATATCCTAAAGATTACGAATTTATAAAATATTCATTAAGTAATTTTAAGCAAAAAGTTGATGCTTTGTTGAGTCAGCAGAAAATATAAATATAAAAAATAAACAAAAACCATCTAAGTTTAAATTAGATGGTTTTATTATTTGCTAAATCTTAAAAAAACTATGCACTTCTCTTGTTCTTAAATACAATATTATAAATTGCTTTAAAGAAATATTTAATATCGGTAGTGTAAGGATTTCTTAATTTTTCCTGTAGATATTCTCTCTCTGCCTGTAAAACACTATCAACGGCACCTTTTCTATCCAAAGCAACATAAGGTGGTACACAACCTGGTTTTTGTGCCAATCGTAATTTTTGTAAATCTTCTGGAATATCTTGAAAGTATCGCTGTGAAACTGGTCTTGCACCTACAAGCTTAAGTTCTCCTTTAAAAACATTGATTAATTGTGGTAACTCATCAACCCAATAACGTCTTAACACTTTACCCCATGGCACCAATCTGAAATCATCTGCAGGTTTACCAGTATCTGAGTAGCCATTAAGTTTTAATACATAATCTTGTAAGTATTCAGAGTACGGGTGCATGGTTCTTAGCTTATAAACACCAATGATTTTACCATTTTTACCAACCCTTTTCATTTTAAATAAGGGGCCATAACTAGGGTTCATATCATAAACCGGTTCTTTAACCTTTTTTGCAACAAAATAATGGATGCCATCTATAACTTTCACATCTACAATGTCAAAACCGCACGAAACCAACCTACCTAAGGCTTCAGCTTTAGACAATAATCTATTTTTACCTTTAGTTGTAAAGAAGTATAATTTCTTTAAAACCGGCATTTTTGGAAAAACTCTTTTAAACAAGAATTCAAAACCAAAATACAACCTACTTATAAAAGGAATTTTATTTATTGGGTGATTTTCCGCCCGAGAATTAAACGTTTCAAAATTCCCTAATAAAATTCCATTAATTGGCAGTTTAGAATTAACTTCTTCAAACTGCTTATTAATTAGTCTAAAATTATTTACCTTATTCAGTAAAACAATATTTTCAATACCATCAAAATCACTATAAGCGGATAAAACTTTATTTTTTGATATTATTAAATTTTTAATAGAAGATATGTTGATAAATTTTTTGTAAAAATCGTATGCTTCTTTACCTACTTCTTCAACAATAAGTTCTTTGTTGTTAGAATTTAATGCTCTTTGAAGTACTTCAATTTCAGAGTATTTATTAAAAGCTTCTAAAAAGTCCGATTTCCATTCAGAGAACACTTTAACTGGAACACCTTCTTTTTTACAAACATCATTTTCACTAACATCACCAATCAAGCTATCAACAACAATTCTTATTTTTTCAAGTGAAGAGAAATCTGAAGCGTTTTTCTTTCTACTTAACTTATTTGTCAATAAGCGAAGCTTAGAAACATCTTCGTTTTTAGAATTAAAATCAGCTTGAAAAGCATGATTCAAAACTATATCATTTTTCAAATGGATATAATCGTCAAGAAATTTTTCAGATTCAAGTGTTTTGGTCGAGTAATTTTTAATCATAGCAAATATAGTTTTTTAATTAAACTTTAATCTTTAAAGCATTAATAGGCAAAAACCTATTTGACATACCAAAATGTATGCCACAAAATAATTTAGTTAAAGAAAAATAGTTGAAAGAAAAATAAACTATATAAAAAGTAAGAAAGGCCTCAAATTGTATTTTTTTTCTAGAAAAAAAATACATTTTGTTTAACCATTTCAATATATACTTATAAGTTGTAAGTATCATTTTATAGGGGGTTCTTTTTAATAGCTAACACAAATATAAATAAAATATTTTAATTATTGCAATAAAATGTTAAAAAATGTTAAATCCATTTGTTGTTGATTCTTAGATGGTTACAGTATGAAAAAGTATTTTTTTACGTAAAAGGCTTTCTTTATCACCTTTTTAAGGTTTTGCATGACCAAATTCCTTTGTCCATTTTATAATCCCGTCATTCCACCGTTGAAGGTGAAAGATAAACATAATTTTCTCTGGTAGTTCATTTATTTCTAGATACTGAATTATATCATTGGTTGCGTGGAAAGTTAAATTAAAATCAACCCTATCCCTGACACTAACTTTATGTCCGTCGCACTTCCTACCTGTGTCCGTCAAATAAAAAAACTCTTTTAAAATCAACATCAAAATAAGGTTCTCCAAATATACCAAAGATATTAGGAGCTATCGGGATGAAAAAAGGGGCAGACTTTAAATAATAAAACCTGACCCAGTTATTTTAACTTACACACTTTTTTTTTAGGATAGTGTCATGTACGATTATATTAGTTGTTTTCGCTCTTTGTTAGGCAAGTCTCCGATTTCTAATTTATTTGAAATCCTTTTTATTTTCAATTTAACTATCAGGTTTTCAAAATATTACATATAATAGTGATTAATAATATTGATGTTATTACTTCTAGTCTAAAGATATAAAAATGTCGGATAACAGAAGGTGAAATAGAAACTGATGACCCAACAAAACAATATAAATAAGTGCAGAAATATACTTAGTTAATCCCAAATCACGTACATATCAATCTAAGAGAAAATGAAGATTATATTTAATAACTACCGTTTTTAAACGGATGTACTGCCGCCGATTTCTTTGCAAAAGGATGATAATCTCCATTTAAAGGTGATAATTCTTTATTTCTAATTGTTTGCACTATTTCAATAGATTGCTTAGCATCGGATAGACCAAAACCAAAACCATCTAATATATCCTCATAACTTCGGGTATGCAGTTCCGTAAAACCTCCACTAAATTCAACTTCATCATCATCAACGGTAATAGAACGATATGTACGCTGACCTATTTCTTTAATGTTATCTGGTATCAAATTATAATCAATCGATAAAAACCAACGAACTCTAGCTTTTTCAAACTCTAAATAACCAGAAGCCCTATCATGATTATGAAGATGGACAACATTTTCTTTTACTTCCCCAAATATCCAAGACAACATATCATAAAAGTGTACACCTATATTAGATGCAATCCCACCTGATTTAGAAGTGTCACCTTTCCATGAGGTATAATACCAATGACCACGTGAAGTTAAGTAGGTTAAATCAACATCATAAATTTTATCTTTAGGACCATTCTCCACTTTTTCCTTTAAAGCTATTATACTATCATGCAATCTCAATTGTAATATTGTATAAACTTTTTTACCTGTTGCTTTTTCAATATCAGCTAACGCATCAATATTCCAAGGATTTAATACCAAAGGTTTTTCGCATATTGCATGTGCATCTCGCCGTAAAGCCATTCTGATGTGTGCATCATGTAAATAATTCGGAGTACAAATACTTACATAATCTAAGTGAATGTTTTTTTGTCTTTTTAGCTTTTCAATATGCCTATCGAAACGTTCAAACTCTACAAAAAAATCTGCATTAGGAAAAAAACTGTCCATTATTCCTACTGAATCAAATTTGTCTAACGCAGCAATTAGGTTGTTATTGGTGTCTTTTATTGCCTTTAAGTGTCTAGGAGCTATATAACCAGCGGCCCCAATTAATGCAAAATTTTTCATTTTTTAATGTAAATATTTAGTTAAATAATATTTTATCTTTTTTATTATATATTTTGGTTTTACTTTCTAATCTCTTAATGTTATGATGCGGTATTTCTATACCAACATAACGATTTAAGGCATTAATTTTTATAAAAACCTTCTGCTTATTTTTCTCCTTAACAAAATAACCTCTTAAACCAATAAATAAGCCCTTTATTACCTCAACCTCATCACCCCTTGAAATATTCTCTATTAATGAAAATTGACTCTTTGATTCACCGCTAATTAGTAATTGCAAATTTTTAATTTCTTCCTCTTTCACTATTGCATACTTCCCTAAATATTTTAGAATGTGCAAGGCTCCATTAACTGCTAAAACTTTATGAACATTTTGTTCTTCAATTCTTACAAAGACATATGATGGTATTAATGGTATTTGAACTTTTTTCTTTCTGTCACTCCATTGCCTAAAAGTAGTCACAAGAGGCAAATAAGTGGTATATCTTGATCGACGTAATTGTTCACAGACTTTTTTTTCAGCATTAGAACGAGTATAAACCGCGTACCAATTTTTAGAGTTGGAAGTTGACATTGATATTGAATTTTATCTTTTATAACGGTTCAAATGTAGGTATATTTTAGATTTCTAATTTTATTTTAAATAATTTCAAGCATCTATCAAGTTAATTTTTGGTTACTACTTTTATTATTAATTATATTTACATTGTAAAAATCTCAAATTATTTCTAAAATTTTGCTATGATTGCCAAAATATTTTCTCTAAATAAAATTTTATTATTCATTTTTATTGTTTTATCTCTAATTTCAATTTACTTCGTAATTCATTATAGAACATCTATATATAACTACGAAGTAAATTTAAATTATCAGTATGATTTTAGTAATTCTCAAGCAACCAAGTTTGATATATATGTTGTTAACAACAAAATGTTTTTACCCAATTTAGAAAATAAAAATGTTACAGCCTTTGTTAAGATAGAAATTAGCGGCACTTTTTTAAGTAAAATTTTTAAACCCTCAGTAGATTTAATCACTACACAAGATACCATTACAAATTATTTTGAATATAACTTAAAAGGCATTAGATATATTAATATAAGTGAACTAATAGCATCTGGAGTCAAAGAAATTGATTTAGTTGGCAATCATATTAAAATAAAAGACAAAAAAGTTGAACTCTTTGTGTTTGATAATCTTAATTTTCAAGATTCGAAAGTTTTAATTATTGCACCACACCCTGATGACGCAGAAATTGCGGCATATGGTATGTATGCAAAAAATAATAATTCATTTATTATAACTATAACTGCGGGTGAAGCTGGTTCTTATAATTATGATGAAGTATATAATGATTCTGTAACACATTATTTAAAAAAAGGGAAGTTAAGAACGTGGAACAGTATTACAGTTCCATTATTAGGAAATGTGAACTATCAAAATATATTGAATTTAGGATTTTTCAATGGAACATTAAAAAATATGTATGAAAATGATTCTGCTATATTCAAAAGCGTCTATGGTGAAACTTCTGAAATAAACACTTTTAGAAAACAAAACATCTCTGATTTAAGCAATGGTTTAACAGGAGTGTCAAATTGGAATTCATTAGTGAAAAATCTAACCTATTTATTAGACACTATCAAGCCAAATTTAATCATAGCCCCATACCCATTAATCGATTCTCATTTAGATCATAAATATTCCACAATAGCTTTAATAGAGGCATTAAAAAAATCTAAAAAAGAAGATGGTCATTTATTATTATATACAAACCACCATCCATTAAGCGAATCTTACCCTTATGGCGAATCTGAAAGCATTGTTACACTTCCTCCAAATTTTAACAACGAGTTATACTTTACCAATATTTATTCGAATTCACTGTCTACATCCTTACAAAAAGATAAATTATTTGCATTGGAAGCAATGAATGATTTAAGGTTAGATACCGAATGGAGAGAACCAAAGGGAGCCATACAAATAGCCCTAAAAACTATCAAAAGAAAGTTATTAGGGCCAAATATTGATTATTATAGACGTGCGGTCAGAGCAAATGAGTTATTCTTTGTTATACCTATAAAAGATATTTATGATAAGGAAAAACTAAAAATCATAAGTGATAAAATCATTAAATGACAATTACCTTTTTAGTTTCGTTAAAATTATCATTATACATTTTTATTAAATAAACACCATTGGCCATATGTGATAAATTTAATTGAGTAAAAACACCGTTGTTATCAGCTTTGACTTCCTTTTGATAAATCACTTTTCCATTTAGTGCAGTAACTACGATTTTTACACTACTTCTTAGGGATGGAATATTAATGTTTATCAATCCATCAGTCGGGTTTGGATACACATTATACTCAACCGCTCTTTTATTAGAACAATCTTCCACGATCACTAAAACATCAACTGTCTCAAGTATTCCATTTTTTTGAGCAGAAACTGTATAAATTGTCGTTTCTTCTGGGTTAACGGTAATGGTTGATTCCATATTACTGGTACTCCATAAGTAATTAGAACTCCCTCTGGCTTGTAAAATCAGTTCATCACCTTTACAAATAGTGATGTCTTCACCATTATTAATGATTAAAGGAATATTCTCTACTGTTACTTTAACATCATCTGTACTACTACAACTTGTCCCATTTTCCACTTCAACTGTATAAGTTGTTGTATTTTCAGGTTGTACTGTAATACTAGCCGTAGTTTCTCCGGTATTCCATAAAAATGAATTACCGCCTGTTGCTGTTAGCGTAACTGTTTCACCTGGCTCAATACTTACGTCATTGCCAGCATTAGCTTTAACGGCGTCGTTAACAAAAACAGTTATTTCATCAACTGCATCAGAATTACAATGACTACTTGCGATGATCGAATAAGTAGTTGTTTTAGTCGGGCTAACGGTTATGCTAGAAGTTACTTCTCCAGTATTCCATAGATAATTACCTATTCCTTCTGCAATTAAGGTCACACTTTCGCCACTACAAATCGTTTTATCATCACCTAAACTAACTTCGGGAGAACTTTCAACCAATACAACAACTTCATCAAAAACTGAACAACCTCCTATGGTTGAAGTTACTAAATATGTTGTAGGTGAGTCGGGACTCACGGTTATACTTGCGGTAGTTTCACCAGTATTCCATAAAAAATCTCCATTCCCTTTGGCTGTTAAAGTAACTAATTCACCAGTACATATTAATTTATCTTCTCCTGCATCCACAAATATTTGTGGACCGACAAATACTGTAATTTCATCCGTAACCGTAGTATTGCCACACCCACTACTTGCTGAAACGGAATATGTAGTAGTTACAAGAGGGCTCACTTTTATACTTGGTCCCAACTGACCATTACTCCATAAAAAATCGCCATTGCCTTCAGCAGTGAGAAAAACATCGTCACCATAGCAGATACTTATATCTTCACCTAAATCAACAGTTGGCATTACTTCAACAGTTACTATTACATCTTCGGTTTTAGAACAACTACCTGAACTAGAAGTTACGGTATATGTAGTTGTTTGTGTTGGACTTACAGTAATACTAGAAGTGTTTTCACCAGTACTCCATAAAAAGTCTCCATTCCCTTCTGCCGTTAGCGTAACTTCTGAACCAGAACAAATTGTTACATCATCACTAACAGATAATGATGGACCTTCAAAAACATTTACAATTATTTCATCAGAAACGCTAACATCATTACCACCGCAATTTGTTGTTGCCGTTATCGAATACGTTTTTGTTTCACTTGGACTTACAGTAATACTGGCTGTAGTTTCACCGGTATTCCATAAAAATGCTCCAACTCCTTCAGCAGTTAAAACAACTTCTTCTCCAAAACATATAGTTTTGTCATTTCCGAGCTCTACTTCAGGAGCTTCTTCTACTGTAACTATTATCTCTTCTGTTAAAGCACAATCTCCAGAACCAGCGGTGACTGTATAGGTTGTAGTTTCTGTTGGATTAACAGTAATACTGGCTGTGGTTTCACCTGTACTCCAAAGGTAGTTTGCATTGCTCTTAGCGGTTAACATTATTTCTGAACCTGCACAGGTTATAACATCATTACTTACACTCAGGATAACCCCTGGAATTACATTTACAACAATAGTATCAGTTACACTTAATACTTCAGTACCACAATCAATACTGGCCGTTACTATATATTCTGTAGTCTCTGCTGGGCTAACTTTAATATTCCTATTTGTACTTCCTGTACTCCATAAAAAAGCTCCTTTGCCTTGTGCGGTTAGGGTAACTTCATTTCCCGAACAAATGGATATGTCGTTTCCTAAATCTACCGTTGGTTGTTCAGCAATTGTTACAGTAACTGCTTCTTCTAACGAACACTCTCCTAAAGAAGTAGTAACTGTATAAGTGGTTGTTTCTGTTGGGTTTACAATAATACTATTTGCAGTTTCCCCAGTACTCCATAAAACACCTGCATTGCTTGTAGCAGTTAACGTTACTTCTTGTGGATTACAAAAAGCGACATTATCACTAACATTTAACACTAATTCAGGGGTTACATTCACAATTATAGTATCAGAGACACTTAATATTTCAGAACCACAATTAACACTAGCAGTTACAATGTATTCGGTCGTTTCTAATGGATTAACATTGATACTTGCAGTTGTTTCACCAGTACTCCATAAAAAATTTCCATTACCTTCTGCATTTAAAGTTGCCTCATTTCCGTAACAAATTGTAAGATCATCACCAAGATTCACCTCCGGCTCCTCAATTATTGTTACAATAACGTTATCACTTACCGTACAATCGCCGTTACTTGAAGTCACAGTATAAGTTGATGTTTCAGTAGGAATAACAGTAATACTTGCTGTAGTTTCTCCTGTATTCCACAAAAAATCTCCAGCTCCTCCTTCTGCTGTTAGTATTACTTCTGCCCCCGAACAAGAGGATACATCTGCTCCAGCCGTTACAATAAGTTCTGCATTTATATTTACCACAATAGTGTCAGATATACTTAAGTTTTCATTACCGCATTGAATTGTTGATGTGACTATATAGGAAGTCGTTTCCATAGGGTTTACATTGATACTCGCACCCGTTTCACCTGTGCTCCATAAAAATTCCCCTTTACCTACAGCCTCTAAAGTCACCTCAGTTCCTAAACAAGAATTAATATCATCACCTAAAGTAACTTCAGGAAGCTCATTAACAGTTACAATAACCTCGTCGGATTCCGAATTATTTTCATTCGATACTATTACAGTGTAAGTTGTCGTTTTGTCTGGGCTAACAGTAATACTTGCTGTAGTTTCTCCGGTACTCCATAAAAAATTTCCATTTCCAGTTGCGTTTAAAATAGTTTCTGAACCCTGACAAATTTCAACATCAAAACCAGCATTGGCATTTATATATCCAGTGGTGTTATTCTTATATTCATAGGCTCCAATATCTGGAGAACTATCATTTAGCCGATAATTGTTTAAAATGTCATACTTATTATCATCAATTCTTTCACCTGCATCTATCAATTTACTATCAGATTGTAGTAAAAAATCTCTTGCACCAACATTTACAAATTTAGGATCCACAGAAATATTATTTCCTGAAGGTTTCCAACTAGATTTAAAATTATAAAAATTACTGTTTGAAAATTTTGCTCCTGTTAGTGGGAAATAATTAGCCTCTTGTGAAAAATTTGAAAAATTAGTATTAATTATTTCTAAATTCTTTATATCTGCATTGGGACTCACATCCCTTAATAAGAAAGTACCATCGTTAAAGGTTGTATTTATAATTTTATTATTATGCAATGCTGACCCTGAATAACCATTTATATAAATACCAAATCTATGACCATTAAAAACACAATTTCTAATAATATTATTATAACCAATACTTTTATCATTAGTATTACCCTCTTCGTTATTATCTATAAAACCTATTGCAATTGAGACTTCATTACTTATAACCCTTTCTATTATATTATTACTAACCCCCCCCCATAAATAAACAGCACCTGAATGTTCCTTTTTTTTGTGATTGAATGCGTTGGCATTATTACCAGCATAACAATCTTTAATCACATTATAATCACAACCATAATTTCTGATATAAAAGCTCTCATTCAAATTAACACCTTTACTCAATTCTATTAAATTGTAATCATTGTCCAAATTTGAAGACCCTCTAATACCAATACCGTGGGTAGCCGCATTTGTAGAAGTTGTGTTGAAGTTTTCTGCATAACAATTTCGGATAATATTATTATGGCCATTAACTGAAATATGATAGTCTTGTCTTTCATTCATTCCAGTTCTATCATTGTACGATTTACATCCATCAATTAAATTATTTCCCTTTCCAAATAATGTAAAACCACCCATGTTTGCATTTAAACTGCGACAATCCAAAAATTTCATAAAGTCATTTGATGTAAATGGTCTATAGGAACCCGATCCTGAGGAAACATAAGTAGCAAAATTTATAAATGTTGCGTTAACATCACTCGCATTGGTACTATTTTTCCCAAATAGCTTCCCATTTATTCTATCAAAAACTAAATTACTATTATGGGTATTATTGGCTCTGATACCCTGATAATAATTTGTTATTTGTAAGTTTCTAAAAACTACATAATTCGTTCCCATTAACTGGATAGCATGACCATCAGAGGCAGATGCACCGGTCAGGGTGGGCATCTCAGAAGTATTCCAATTTACCCCATAATCAAAATAGTTTGAAGAGATGTCTCCTTTTGAATTTTTATAACCAATAAACTTAATAGGGTTTGAAGCTGTCCCGTCATTATACAGTGCTAAATTTTGATTACCATAATTACCAGCTTTAATCCACACTGTCATTCCAGCATTAGCTTTCGAAAAAGCTTCAGATAATGTCCAAGCTGAACCTTCAGTAATTCCATCTCCACCTCCATTTGCTGATGTAGTAACATATCTGTCTTTAGATGTTTGAGGTTCTGGAATGTTATTTTTTATATACGAAAGTGTAAATTCAATTAAACTATTGTTATTACTATCCTTCAGATCACTCCCACCTTCGTATCTAATTGTATTATTATCCCAGTAGCTAAAAGAAGAAGAAACCTTAAAGTAGTGATTAGATAATTGCCCTTCATTTATAGTTATTCCAGAAATTGATTTATTACTAACCGTAAAACCGTTTGTGCTTGAACCAGTTATAATCTTATCACTATCAAAATACACTCTATTAGGTTCTGATGCTTCAATTCTGAAATTAAATATAGTTGGAGGAGTTGCGTCGTTAAGATTAGCATTATAGTTTTTTGCCCCTGAAATTTTAAAAACTAATAAAATACTAATTAGAAAGAATAATTTTTTTGTCATAGTTGTTTTTTACAGATTAATTATTTTACAATAATTATCAGTAATATTTCTTTTTCATGAGAAAGCATAAACATTCTAATTCATTGAATAATAAAATTCAAATCACGGGGAGATTTTTAGAATAAATAATTTTTGAATTCTCTTCTTAGCAGAAACTACTTAACGTAAGATTTTAATTAAAATTGTATAATAATTAAAAAACTTCTAAACCCCTTTAAAATCAAACCGCCGCGAACGTAGTTTTGAATTCTAAAGGAATTCTAAAGTTGTGTTTAGAATTGCTGATATTGTTCAAAAACGTCAATTTTTGTTAATAACTTTTATTAAATTTATGGTAGTTAAATTTAGTGTAGTATGTTTGTGTAAAATAAAAAATTATTTTGCATTTATTTATGAAAAATTTGATAATTTTTATCCTTTTAACATTGTCCTTTTTTTCATGCGACGAAGATTTTAATAAAAAAAATGACAATAGTTTTTACATCTTTGGTAAAGTAGATAATATTGAAGATAGCACTAAAATTTATCTAAAAGTTCAAGAGTCCAATAAAATTATTCCTTTAGATACTACATATGCGATTGATGGTACCTTTCAATTTATGGGTAAAATAAACAAACCAGAAGTTTATGGAATTTATATAGATAGCATAAAAAGTTCTGTAGGCTTATTTATACAAAACGATAGTGTTTTTATCGATATTAATAGAGATAAGTTAAGTGATTCTAAAATAAAAGGATCAGAATTAAATGATCAGTATTTAAGTTTTATAAAAAAATCTAACGAAATACTTTCTAAAATTAATTACCTATTCCCTCTTTTTCAAAAAGCAAGAACAGAAAATGATGTGGACAAACTCAATGAAATAAATAAAAAAATTGAGGCCATACATAAAGAGAATACAACCTTTGTATTAAATTTTGCAAGAGAAAACCCAGATTCTTATATTGCCGCTTTTGCCTTACAAACCCTATTAAAAAACAAATATACATCTAAAGATACCATTGCTTCAATTTACAATAACTTTACACATAATGTTAAAAAAGGCGATTTTGCCATTGAAATTTTATTATATCTAGAAAATCAAGAATCGTTAGAAAATATTGAGAATTAAATGGCAATATAGCCTTTTGTCTCTAACTCTATTGGCTCTTTATCCTTTTCAAACCATTTGGCGGACAAATCTCCCTTCAATACTATTTCGTCTCCGTTAACTTGCAACCAACTCCCCTCTCTCAAACCGATTACGGGAATATCGTTGTAAGTATGGAATTCTTTTATTCTGGTTTCCCTAGTTTCTCCTCTATGTTTTGAATTGGGATCTGGGTTCAAGTAATGAGCATTGACATTGAAAGGAATACACCCGAGTGTAGTATAACTTGGTGGATAAACAATGGGCATATCATTAGTGGTTTGCATAGTTAAGCCTGCTATATTGCTACCGGCACTTGTTCCCAAATATGGTTTACCCTTGTTAATTGCGTTTTTTAATATTTCCATTATGTTTTGTTGGTAAAGCTCATGCACCAACACAAAAGTATTGCCTCCGCCCACAAAAATGCCTTCCGCTTTTTCAATTGCTTTATGTTTATCATCAAAAGTATGGATACCCACAACATTAATATCGATTTTCTTAAAAGCATCGGAAACTATTTTAGTATAATCATCATAACCAATGCCACTTGGTCTGGCATAGGGTATAAACAATAATGCGTTTACCTCTTTAAAAAAGTTGCTTAATATAGGTAGTAAATATTCTAGATAACCACTTCCATAAATAGTTGACGTACTTGCTAAAAAAAGTTTTTTCATCATTACATCATTACTATAAAGCCAAAAATAATTACATTAAAAAAAGTTATTAAATATCTTGATTGAAATACTATAATACGAAATGTGATATTAACTTACTTATTTTGTTCAACTATAGAATCTATATTCATTCTTATCATTTTCTCAACTAACACATTTGTAAATTTTATTGCTGCCTCCTTATTTAAATGACTTTCATCTCGAAAATTACGATAATCTTTTGAAAAAACTATATTATCTTTAAAATTTACCAAATAAACATTCTTCATGTTCCTTATATAATCTAATGTTGATGTATTTTTAATAATTTCATTAAATCTTGGACTAACTACAATGAAAACTGGGCAACCTTTTTTAGTAAAACTAGATATAAATTCATTAAATAATTTTACAGTTTCTTTATTTAATACTCGTTTCGTATCAATTATTGTTGGGGTTGAATTATCAGGTTGCATTTGACCGGTAACAGGTTTCCACCCCTTATCCTCAAGCTTACCATCTAATCCCTTTATCAAATATGGTCTCAATAGGTAATAATAACTAGAATTATAAGCATAAAGTTTAGAGTAATTAAAATATTGCTCAAAAATAGAAACTTTGTTTATCATTGGTCTAATTTCTTTATGCTCTCGATAAAAGGGCCTTAGCATGCCAGCAGAAGGTTCATATGAAGCAGATAAGCCACTACTTAGATAATCCGCCTCAATATCTAAAATGGCTAATTTGGGTGTATGTCTTTTTAAAATCCCTTCTGCCATACTAATCCAAAAAGGTAGGGTTTGATTTCCTCTTCCTGCATTCCAACAAGACAACTTTAATGATTTTTCAATAATAGAGGGTGCAATATGACATTCCGCACGAGATGCCCCAAAAATCATAATATCTTCTTTACTCTTTTCAAGTGAATATTGTGCTTTGAAATATCTTCCATCTGGAGATTTGTCTATAATACTATCTAAAGTAAATCCAAGTAAGAAATCGACAAGTATAAAAGCTAGGAATAATATTACTAATTTATAAAATAATTTAAACATTCGAATAATTTTTAAAACTGAAAATAAATAAACTGACCACCATCAAAAACTCCAAAGGAAATTATGTATACTATTAAAAATAAAATGGTTAAAAAACGAATATATCTAGAATCATGGTTTAAAAGTTTAAATTTCGGGTAATAAACGCTCACTATACCTTGTATAGCAATTATTAAAATTCCAATCAATGAATAAGAAAAAATGCCAATATCACCCATATAAAATGTTGTTCCTAAATCAGTAAAAATTTTACTTACAATATAAAAACCATCACTTGCAATATAAGCTCTAAAAAAAATTAAAGAAAAAGTAAAGAAAAGAAAGGTGTAGCACATACCAATAATTGAATTTAGCCAGTTTGGAATATGTTTTATCATTTTTTTTCTAGTTTTCCTAGTCAGAAACTCTATTGCTAAAATAACGCCTTGTAAAAATCCAAAAATTATATAATTCCAACTTGCTCCATGCCAAAATCCAAGAATCAAAAATGTAACCATTCCAGCGTAAACTACAGCACTTTTTCCCCAATCTCTTTTATTAATAACTATGGGTGTATAAATATAATCATTAACCCAAGAAGAAAGTGTAATATGCCATTTACGCCAAAAGTCAGCCATTGATTTTGCACTAAAAGGTGCATTAAAATTTTCTGTTAACTTATAACCAAATAATTGTGCAGAGCCTATTGCCATATCAGTATATCCTGAAAAATCAGTAAACATTTGTAATGTATAGAATAATGCTGCTATAAGTAAGGTCGTACCCGTATGATGCTCCGAATTATCAAGAACAGCACTCGTATATAACGCAAGTCTGTTGGCTATAGCCACCTTTAAAAACAATCCCCATAAAATTCTTTTTAACCCCTGAACAACTTGTTTATAATCAAACTTATGTTCAAGTTGTAGCTGAGGTAAAAAGTTATGTGCTCTTTCAATTGGACCCGAAAGTAATTTTGGAAAAAACATTAAATATGTTGCAAAATGACCTAAATTTTTCTCTGCAATATGAATACCTCTCTTTATTTCAATCAAATAACCAATTGCCTGAAAAGTAATGTAAGAAATACCCAAAGGAACAATTAATTGCAATTCAATCGGCTGATAAGTATTAACAAGCCCTTCATGACTTATTTTTTTTACTATTTCAAAACCATCAAAGACGGTTGCAATAAAGAAATTAATATATTTAAAAAAAACAAGTAGACCTAAATTAATAATTAAACCTAACCAAAAATACCTTTTTTTTATACCTGGATCAGAATTACGTTCAATTAGGATGGCACTAACAAAAGTACTAATGATTATTATTATCGGGACAGCAATTGTCTCTACTCCACCAATCGAATAAAAAACCGTACTTGACACTAATAAAAGCATCCAGCGAAATTTATTAGGAATAAGATAATATAATAAAAATACTATTGGAAGAAATAGAAAATAATTGATTGAATTAAATATCATTAGTTAGAAATTATTATAAAATAAACTTTAAATCTTCAATAAATACAAGTAAAAAAACTATCCAATATGATTGAATATTGAATCACACATTTCACCTACATTATTCCAACCACGAATTTCAGAAGAATTAAAGCGAACTTTAAAATGTTTTTCAATAGCAACAATTAACATTACGTGAGATAATGAATCCCATTCATCTATATCATTTGCACTCGTTTCAAAAGTCAAGACAATCTCATCATTATCAAGTTCGTCAATATATATTTCATTTACCTCATTTAAAATATCTGATTTTTCCATTTTTTATAATTTATATTTCACTTATGTAACAATTCATTTTTTTATACTTATTTAGTTTTAATTCCCAAAAATCACCCTCTTTTGAAAAACCTAAATCTTTGTAATGATTTTCAACTATACTATTCTTCGTAGTTCGTATATACTCACCAACAATAGTATCACATTTAATATCAAGAGCGGCTTGAACTAAGGTATTCAAGACAAACTTATCCACATCTCTTTTAAGTACTCTACAACTCATAATCCAAGTATCAATGAATAATGTTTTCGGATCACTTTTTTTTAAAATTACCAAACTTATTAATCCGTATTCCCCATATTTATCATTAAGAGAATATGCTCTAGTTACACAACTTTTATTATTTCTCAAGTTTTCAACTTCCTGTTCAGAATACCTAATAGTCCGTAAATTAAACTGATTTGATCGTTGTGTCAATTGTGCTACTCTTGGAGTGTTGAATTTATTGAAAGATTCAACTTTACATTCCATTTCTAAACTTTCAATAAAATCGGTTTCGTTAACAAATTTTTCTTGAGCAACTGCTCTTTTCGCTTCAACTTGATATTTAGATGTTCTTATTTCATCTTCATTAGTATAGGAGGCTGTTTCAAAGAGATTTAATGATCTAATATAAGTCATATACTCAGCAGGGTCATGAGGTAATTCAGGTACTGTTATATCAGCTATATGTGACCGCACCATGTTACGTTCAAAGGGATTGTCATCTAGAAAAACCATGGAATCAAATCCTATATTTAACACTTTTTGTATGTAATTTATGTTATCTGCCTTATTGTCCCAATTGGCAACAAAAACAGATATATCCTCAAGACTTAAAATCATCTCTGGGTGTTTTTCAAATGGCTCTTTTGCATTAACTTCGTCATTTTTACTGCAAACAGCCAATATTACACCTCTATGCTTCAGTAATTTAGCCCAAATTTGAAGTTCTGTAAATGCTTTTCCTATGCCTAAATCTCCTATTTGTATATTTTCAATTCCATCATCACCAATTATTCCTCCCCAAACAGTATTATCAAGATCAAGAATCAAACATTTTTTAAATTTCCCCTCAATAGATTGAATAATATCAGCAGTATTTTTTGCAATAATTGGGAGAATATCAATTTTAAAAAACAATTCTGTATTTACATAGAATTTATTATCCATCAATGCGTCAGACCCATATTGACTTTGCAATAAACAAATATCCTGAATAAAGACATTTTTTAAGTCTTTTGCAAAATCCATTAACTCAAAATTAATCTTTCTGGTTTGATAAATAAATGAAGTTTCAGTTTTATTCGCATAATTACCAAAAACCGAATCGTTTATCTCATTAAAATTAAAAAAAATAATTTTTGTATTTAAACTTTTATTTATTGATTGTTGCAAAGCATTAAAACCAGATATAATTTTATCAGAAAATTTCGATTTATCTTCATTTTCGAGCTTTCCGAATTTTTTATATAATTTATTTATACAATATATAACAACTACATAATCTGCTTTAAACTCATAAAATTCTGAATTTGAATCAAACGTTTGAAGTTCAATTTGATCGTAATCTGCTTCAAAAATTTCGAAATCAACTTCGATATTATAACCATACCCGTTTAGGGCTTGCACATACATCTGTGTTGCAGAATCACCTAATACAGCAATTTTAAGCTTTTTAAATTTAGAAAAGTCTTTTTTTAAGTTTTTTTTTAACGACCGAAAAGTTATATCCTTCATAAAAATTTATATTATAAATATGTAATTAATTGCTTTTTATAGATTTCGTTTTATGATTATATAAGATTTTTATTATAAACACAAACTTATAAAAATACACAAATCGAAAATACTAATAAATGCTAATTAATACCTAATATTTTTAACAATATTTATTGGGTTTTTACATAATAAATAGGAATAATTAATTACTAAATCAAATTCTCCAAAAAATAATATTTTTTAAAATAGATGAATTAAGATAAACGAATAGAATTTATTCTTATTGTAATATTAAAAAAGTTTTGAATTCAATTAGTGTAAAATAATCATACCATTTATAAGCGACTAATTTTAGTTTAAATTATGTTCTAATTATTATTCTTTTATAGGTACACTAAGAAATATGTCTGTTATGAATTTTGAATCTTAAAAATAAAAAAAAATTAATTCGTGTATTATCAGAGTATATCTATCCCGTTGTGCTTTTTAAATAATGCTAATTTTAATATTGTTAATGTTTCTGCCAAATATAAACTTGTTGATATATTGAATAGTTGTTAGTGCGGTTATTTTAGATATTATTCTGGTTTTAAAACCTTCAAAAGTATTGGCATAGCTGCGTCTTATCATAAATTGGTCACATAACTGTGAAAATAATGTTTCTATTCTTTTCCTCTTTTTTCTGAATATATATGGTTGTTTTTTATAATTTTTTTGATTGTTTCTCATAGGAGTATTTAGTCTTATGTTGCAGGTCTCAAACAAATTGAGCTGAATTTCTGTTGATAGATAGCCCCTATCGCCAATTAACGTACAATCGCTAATCAACATCTTAACATCTTTAAGGTAGTTTATATCGTGTACGGAAGCAGGGCTCAAGTCAATACTTTGAAAAACACCGTTTACAAAGCAGACCGCGTGCAATTTATAACCGTAATAATTAGAACTATAGCCGCACAATACCCTTTGTCCATAAACGCATAGGAGCCTTCCTTACAAATCTTCGAGCGAGAACTTCGTGATAATTTGCAAACTTCTAAAGGCATGCTGTCTACAACAAAATAACCCTCGAACTCATTGAAATGAGAAGCTAGATTTAAACGTATGTCATTAAGATCGGTAACCAGTTTTCGCTTTCTTCTATTATAGACGCTTCGCTCTATTTTTGCCAATATAGTTTTAGGAAGTTTCCTGAACAAGTCATTTTCACTATCTATTCCCATAAATTCAGCAGTTAAATTCAAACCGATCAGCTCTAAGTCGCTAAGTTTCAGTCTACGCCTTTGGTAGGTTAATAGTTGTTCTTTTGATATTTTTCGTAATACTTCCAATATTCTTTCATAATTTGCATTTAAGTTGTTCATTGTTAATGATTTGCGGTTAAATCAATTTGCTGATTTTCAGTAAGATGAACAACTTTTTCCGTTTAAATCATAATGAACAACGGGTTATATCTAATAAATCTTTAACAAAAGTTTACAATTGCTTTAATATTTATTTAGCAGTTGATGGATTTAATTTGTGGTAATGCTTCGATCAACCTGCCTTGTACTTCTTATAATCTCCTCTTTCAGCTTATCCGCTCAAGAGGCTAGGACATTAATTTCCGGCACTATTAAAAGCAATGAACCCGACTTAAAAGATGTGCATGTTATCAATATAACCTCAAAAAAAGGTTCGGTTACCAATACAAACGGTCAGTTTTCTATTTGGGCAAAAAATAACGACACACTTGTTTTTAGGGGACTTCAATTTGAAAGTAAAAAAATAGTTGTTAAAAAAACAGATATTGATAACAAATCAATTGAAGTTGAACTAAATACCAGAACCAATATGCTTAAAGAGGTAAATATTAAAAAGCCTGAAAATATGGCAATGGCTTTAAATCTGCCAAATGCTGGTAAAAAACCACTCAAAGGTGTTGATAGAAAACTGGCTTATTACAGTCAAGAAAGTACAGTAGCGGTTATCTTAGGGCCATTACTAGGTAAAAAAGGAGGTATTGAAGATCTTTACAATATTATTTCGGGCAATAGAAAAAAACATCGCAAATTAAAAAAGTTAATTGAAGCTGATAAGTTATTGGAACACAACAAAAAAGTTCTTTTGGAAATAAGAAAACACTTTAAAGACGATTTTTTTATTTACACGCTGAAAATTCCCAGTAAAAAAATCGACAGTTTTATTGATTATTGTCAACCAAAAAATATTGTAAATTTATTTGATAAAAAAAGTTACCTTGAAATTATAGATGTCTTTGTTAAAGAAAGTAAACCGTTTCTAAAAGATATGAAGGATGAAAAATAGTGTATTTCTTTTTTTTCTGATTATCGTCAGCATAAATTCTTATGGTCAAGACAACCGCACTGTCCTTTATGGCACCATTAAAAGCGAAGGGGCAGAACTGCAAAATATACACGTTTTGAATAAAAGTTCCAAAAAGGGAGCTATTACAGATTCAAAAGGTCGGTTTACTATAGAAGTTCAAGAAAAAGATACACTTATTGTTACAGGGATTCAGTTTTACTATTTAGAAGTTTCTGTTACCAAACAACATATTACAGAAAAAACACTCACTATTGATTTATTACAAAAAATGAACGAATTGGAAGAGGTTGAAGTAAAACATAATTTAACAGGAAACATAACAGTTGATGCGGATGAAATAAAAATTGAAAAGCATGTTAAAGGTGAGGTTCTTGACTTTTCTAAGGTTGATTTAAACTTAGTTGATATTAAGATTGATGAATCTTCTAGAAGTCGTACTTCTAACGATAGCGAGCTTATGCCAAACATGAATCCAGATCTTATAGCCATAGCATTTTTACTTTTAGAACCTATTGCTAAGGAGGTAGTTAAAATTGGAGCGACAAAAAGAAATATTAAAAAGTATGAAAGACGTTACCAAAATAAAGTTTTACAAGCTCCAGCAAACATTAGAACTGACTTTGGAGATACTTTTTTTACAGAAACATTGAAAATACCAGCTGACCATATTGATGAATTCATTGCTACTTGCTTATCTAAAGGTGTAGCGAATTTGTATGTTGATAATAAAAAAATTGGAGTTATTGATCTATTCTTAAGGGAGAGCAAAATCTATTTAGAGCAAATTAAAAATGAACACTAGCGGAGTGGCACATTATTTAAATAATATAATATTACTTTTAACCCAATAAAAATAGTGCATTTGAAATGAACAATTCAAAATTATTTTTTCTCTTTCTTTTATTTCCTTTTTTTGCATTTACGGCACATAAATTTTATATAAGTTTAATTAAGGTAGAATATAAAGCAGAAGAAAAGACGGTTCAAATTACCATGCATGTTTTTATAGATGATCTTCAAAAGGTAATAAACAAAACTTACGGTACTACAATAGAACTTGGAGCTAAAGACGAAGTTAAAGATACTAATGTGCTTATTAGCAGTTATATAGAAGATAATTTTAAAATTGAAATTAATTCAAAAATTAATCCTTACAAATACCTTGGCAAGGAGTATGAGAACGATATTGTTTATTTGTATCTAGAACTAAAAAATATTAATAAAATTAATAGTATTCAAATAACAGATACTATGTTAATGGACTATTTTCCTGAGCAAAAAAATATTGTTAAGCTAAATATCAATGATATAAAAAAGACTTTGTTGTTAACAAAAGATAAAAACAAGGTCAAGTTTACGCCCTGACCCTTTTCATAATTATTTATATATTTGTAATATATAATTGCTTATGAAGAAAATTTACTTTCTACTCCTATTTACACTCTTACAAATTGGTTTCGCTTTTTCGCAAAGCGATACCCTTGATGCCCAAAAATCAGATTTAGACTTAAAACTAGAAAAATTAGAAGAAGAAAAAAGACTTAAATTTTTAGCAAAAAAAAAGAAAGCAGATTCTTTAAGAGCTGCTCTTCAAAATGAAATAAAACTAGCAAAAGAAAAGGCTATTTTAACGCGAAGGGAAAGAAGAGATAAAAAAAGGCTAGAAAAAGCGGAGGCTTTAGCGATGCTTCAGCAAAAAAACGATTCCATTTTAAGAGAAAAAAACGAAAAAACAATTGCTTTACAAAATCTCGCCAATAAAAAACAAATCAAGAAAGAAGATATCATTCTCCAAAGAGTAGAAAAAAAAGATGCCTTAAACTCAAAAAAACAACAATTATTAGCCGAAACGCTAGAAGAAAAAGAACAAGCAATAAAAAATCAAATAGTATTAAAAGACCAAATAGCGATTGAAAATGAAAGAAATAATACACTAAAAGCTGAACAAGAAGAACAGGATATTATTGATCGTATTGATCTTAAAGAAAAATCCAAGGCAAACAACTTAGCTATTGTTTCCAATATGTTAAAAGAAAACGAGCAATTGGCAGAAGAAATTATTGCAATAAAACAGCAAGCTAGAAATAAAAATAAAGAAGCTGTTGAAGAAAAATTAGAAGAAAAAGAGCTGGCAATAAAAAATCAAATAGAGCTTAAAGATCAATTGGCAACTGAAAACGAAAAAATTATTGCACAAATGGCAGCGGAAGAACAACAAAAAGTTATAGACCGTATTGCTCTTAAGGAAAAGTCTAAAGCAAATAATTTAGCTATTATTTCCAATATGCTAAAAGAAAACGAACAATTAGCAGAAGAAATTATCGCAATAAAACAAAATATTAAAAACGAAAATCAAGAAACTGTTTATAAGAAACTAGAGGAAAGAGAAAAAGCACTAAAGAATCAAATTGCGTTAAAAGAACAAATTGCAATTGAAAGAGAAATTTTAAAAACTAAAATACAAATTGAAGAACAACAAGATTTTATTGAGCGGATAGATTATAAAGAAAAGACCAAAGCAGAAAACTTGGCCGTTATTTCCGATAAGTTAAAAAAGAACGAAAAATTGCTTGAAAATAATATAGAAGTTAAACAAGCAATAAAAGAAGCCAATCAATTAGCCGTATTAGAGAAGTTAGAAGAACAAGAACAGAATCTTGAAGAAAATTATTACGAAAAAGAAGAAATCAGAAAAGAACAACAACATTTAATCGTTACCCACTTAAAGTTGTTAGAAGATAAAAAAAGAGAAGCATATATCTCTAAAAAATTAGAAAATTCTTTTAGGCAAAAAGAAATACAACATATTAAAGAATCTCGCTTAAGAAAATCTATTGCCGAAAGAAACGAAAGAAGAGCCAGTGAGCTTAGAAAAGCAGGTAATATAAAGACTTTTAAAGGTGAGGTTAAAAAAGTTGACAATTAGTAAATTGTTAAACTTACCTATGAAACTCATGCTAAAGAAAGTAGTTTTCATCTGAAATTTGCAGTAAAAAAGACAATGAAGTTAAAAGAATTTTTGCCAGTTCAAAACAAATCACTAATATTGTAGTCGATCCTGACCTAAAAATTGCAGATATAGATACTACCAACAACCGTTGACCTAAAAAAATTGAAAATAATCAATTTGAACAATTCAAGGACAAATTGAAAAATTAGTGTTTTTAAATTTAGAGTTTTTTGTTAAATGCCCTAGTCAACTATGACTAGGGCATTTTAATTTTTTTATCGTAATCCTCTCCATCAAATAATATTCTAGCTCTTTTATGATTATAAGTTGGATTAAATATACTTCTTTGTTCAATAAAACCTGAAAATCGAATAGCATTTAAATCTAAAATACCATGAAATAATACCATTTCTGATTTAAAAATACTCAAAAAATGTTTTAGTGTATAATTGATAACTGGTGATAGATTTTATAAGTTCAGGAGTTAGTTGGTTTACCATCTCAGTAATTTTATCTTGTAGCG
>NZ_JAXKVV010000019.1:0-61402 GCF_034296135.1 Aureibaculum koreense | reverse complement strand
GCTACAAGATAAAATTACTGAGATGGTAAACCAACTAACTCCTGAACTTATAAAATCTATCACCAGTTATCAATTATACACTAAAACATTTTTTGAGTATTTTTAAATCAGAAATGGTATAACAGTTTGATATAGTTCATTGTTAAGAATTGTTACTTCTGTTTTTTTCTAGCGTTTTAGATATATCCTCGTAATCATAATAAAGTACCCCTCCTAATCTTGTAAAGGGGATGGTACCGTTTATGCGGAAGTTTTGTAAAGTACCCGGAGATATTCCTAAGAATTTTCTTACCTCAGCGGATTTCATCCACTTCTTAGGTTGATGCTGAACATTATTCTTTAATAGAATTTTAATTTCATCTAAAAGTTCAAGTTTGAACTCATGAAGCTCTTCTGTAGTAATAATTGTTGCTACCATTTGTAGAACGTGTTTTTGATTTATTTTGTGTTTCGTTCTGCAAATCTGAAGCAGTTTGATGAGATTTCATCAGAGTCTGAACCGAGTTCGGTACTATTTTAACATTTCTATTTTTTATTGATTTTTATGGCAATTTGACTTCTAAACAGAAATTAATGTAATACTAGATTAATTCAAATAGTATTTATTTTTTAAAAACAGAGTGTGAACCGAGTTCGGTTTTTTCGAGGTTAAATGGCATCTTCATCATCCATCTTTTTCAATAACTTTTGCCCAGCCTCTTTAAAGAATTTGATGCGAGAACCTTTTCGGGATTTTAATTCATTATATGTGCGAGAAGAATTACCCTTAGGAACATTTAGAAAATTCCCCAATGATTCAATAACTTGATACAATTCTTTATTTCCACTGTTAAAATATCCAAGTGCTTGAAGACCATATATCATTTCTATAAATGCGGCATACGTTCCTGTCCATTCTAAACTTGTCCCATTTCTTATCGTTGTTACCCTATCCGAAATTTCAATTTTATTCTGTAGATATTGTGCATATAACAGCATACCTTTTAAACGTGCCCAAACTCCATCATGAGATGTATTAAATATAGGGTCTTTATAATAAGGATAACTTTTAACAAGCAGTCCGTTTTCGGCGTATTTGCGGGTAAAATAATGTTCGTCAAAATGGATTAATCCTTGTTCCATGTATAAAGAGAAATCTGTATTTCTATCAAAGAAATGATTGACCTTATAAATTTGATTTAGAAGAAACTCTTTTTGCTCTTGTTTTCCAATTTTTGGTAAGCGTAATTCACATGAGCGTAGTTCTGTAAAATAAATAAGGTTACTCATTGGTAGTACCTTCTCATTTTTAAAAAAATGAATTTCTAAATCTGAATTTTTAAATCCATTCTTTTGGATGAACTTTTGTAACTTGCTAAGTGTTTTTGTACAAAGAACGCGACCGATATTTGCCTGATCTAAGTATTTTGGAAAGTCTTTTTTAATTTCAATTAACTGCTTATTGAATTTAATTATAATTTCTGAATATAACATATTCTTACCCTTTTTTAAAATTAAGTAGGGGAGTATGTTGGTTCGTTGATAAAAGTTAAATTATTTTCTACATATGTTCTTCAAAGTTGTCGCAACTACTTCGGCAGTAATATCTCGTTGAGGCATGCCGAACATTTCATATCCGACCATAAACTTTTTTACCGTTGCACTTCTTAAAAGGGGTGGATAAAAGCTCATGTGCCAATGCCAGTGCTTATTCTCTTTTCCATTAGTAGGTGATTGATGTATACCACTTGAATATGGAAATGAACAGTTAAATAGTTTATCATAAGTTTTAGTAAGTCCTGAAATGGCTTTTGCAAAAAGACTAGCTTCAATTTTAGTCATTTCTAAAATATTATTTTGAGCCTTTTTTGGCACAATCATGGTTTCAAAAGGCCAAATGGCCCAAAAAGGAACGAGTACAACAAACGAATCATTCTCAAAAATAATACGCTCTTGCTTAACTAATTCTTGTGACGTATAATCTCCTAAAAGACTACTTTTGGTTTTATTATAGTAGTTTAATTGCTGCATATTTTTTTTTTCTACTTCATTAGGTAGGGTTGATTGACTCCAAATTTGCCCATGAGGATGTGGATTACTACATCCCATCACAGCACCCTTATTTTCAAATATTTGAACATAATTTATTCCTTTAATAGAACCTAAGTTTTTAAATTCTGCCTGCCAAGTCTCAACAACCTTTGTTATCTCCTTAGGGTTCATATCTGCTAAACTTTTGGAGTGGTCTGGACTGAAGCATATTACTTTACAGATACCTTGCTCACTTTGTGCTTTTAGCAATCCATCATTTACGTTAAGCGATTTAGAATTATTTTGAAGTGCCGCAAAATCATTTGTAAATACAAATACATCTTTGTAATCTGGATTTATCTCACCATTAATTCTTGTGTTTCTAGCACATAAATAACACATATCATCATGAGAGGGTCTATTTATTGTTGACAATTTCTCATTCTGTCCCTGCCATGGTCTTTTAGCTCGATGGGGAGATACCAATACCCATTCTCCAGTAAGTATATTAAAGCGTTTATGCGAATAATCTTGTAAGTCCGTATTCATTTTATAACAATCAGTTTATTATTTAATTAAGTGCGTTCCATTGGAAAGTTCTATAGAGTAAATAGAACAGTCATCCCCAAATTTATTTTTATAGGCTTTGGTAATAAATGATTTAAAAGAATCTGATTTGCTCTTTTCAATTAAATTAATAGTACAGCCACCAAAGCCACCTCCCATCATTCTAGCACCCAGAACATACTTTTTAAGTTTTGCTTGTTCAACAAGAAAATCTAATTCAATACAACTCACTTTGTATTGTGTTTGTAATCCATGATGGGATTCATACAACAATTTTCCTAGTGTTATTAAATCATCTTCTTGTATGGCTTTTTTCGCTTTAATTACTCTTTCGTTTTCTTGTATTACAAATAATGCTTTTCGATAGTTTTCTTCTGAAACTTGATTTTCTATTTTAAGTAAACCTACTTCTGAAACATCTCGCAAAGCTTTAACATCTAACATCTTTGAAATACTTTCGCATACTGAACGTCTATCATTATATGCACTATCTGATAAACTATGTTTTACATTTGTATTAATTAACATCAATTCGTAATTCTTAAAATTAATCGCAAAAGGTGTAGAGTCAACGGTTCTGCAATCTAAAAGTAAAACATTGTTTTTTTTACCAAACATGCTCGCGTACTGATCCATAATACCACATTTCACACCTACATAATGATGTTCCGCTTTCTGCGATATTAAAATCATTACGTGTTTGGTTAAACCCAACTGAAATAATTCATTCAAACCGAAAACGACACTATTTTCTAAAGCTGCTGAAGAAGACATACCAGCACCTCCTGGAATGTCTCCCGCAAATACTATATTGAAATTTTTAAGTTTCATTCCTAGTTTCTGAATCTCGGCTACGACTCCAATAACGTAATTTTTCCAACCACCTCTTTTCATAGGTTTAATTTTAGATAAGTTAAATTCATGCATTTCCTCTTTGTTTAATGCATAAACTTGGCTCATTCCCAAATGACTTTTTTGAATAGCTAACGCTATTCCTTTATTAATGGCAGCGGGAAATACAAAACCATCATTATAATCTGTATGTTCACCGATCAAGTTTATTCTTCCTGGAGAAAACACTAATAAAGGCTTCGAATTAAAATGTTTTTTAAAACTGTCTTGAACTTCTTTAAATAATTCTTTTTTCATTGTTTGTTTAGAATAAATGAACCCGTTACTATAATGGAAATGCCACTTCCACATTCTTCTCCAAAATCGTAGGAATTATTATTTCTTCCTTGAGCATAGATGTTTAAGTGTGGATGGATTCTGTTGATTTCAAGAGTTTCCGCAGTTGCAGTTGTTTTTCCATTTTCTACCATGGCTGTGACCTCATTTATGGCATTAGTGTGCTTACATTCAGTAAAACAAAATGTTAGCATTAAAATAAACAATATGTTCTTTTTACACATTTAAGTCTTGATTATCTGAGGAATATTAATTTGTCTCACTAAATTTCCTAGTACCATTATTAGTTCTAATTTCACTTAATAACAATTTTAGCTCTTGAACTCTTTCAGGATACTGTTCTGCCAAATTATTTTTCTCGCCAATATCTTTTGAAAGGTCATATAGTTGAGGGTTGCCCGATACGCCCGGATTAATTCCTTTTTCATAGACCCAATTTGGAAATCTACCTTTTAGTGGAGGTATATATTTCCAGTTATTTTTACGAAGTGCCAATACAAAGGATTCTTCAAGCAATAGTTCCCTGCCTTCTCTCGATTTGCCCAAAATTACTTCTGACATATCCCAGCTATCTAATGCTTCTGTATCTGTCAATTGGTAGTTTACTATTTTTGCCAAGGAGGCATAGATGTCTACCTGAGACCACAATGCTTCAGATACTCCCGATTGTATTACAGAAGGCCAATAAGCTATTGTGGGCATACGGGTGCCCGCTTCTAAGACACTGTATTTTCCACCGTTAAAAGGGCCACCAGGTTTGTGGTCCCCTAATTTTTCGACCGCCTCATCTTCGTAACCGTCATTTAAAACAGGCCCATTATCACTAGAAAACAATACTAAGGTGTTTTTATCTAGTCCCAGCTTTTCCAGATGCTTTATAATTTCACCAGTACACCAATCCATTTGTGCAATTGCATCACCACGAACCCCCATAGCACTTTTGCCCGCAAAACGGTTATTTGGAACTCTTGGTACGTGAATATCATGGTAGGATAGATACAAAAAAAACGACCGAGTTTTATTCTGCACAATGAATGACTTTGCTTTATGTACCAAAACATTAGGTAGTTCTTCGTCTACCCACCAAGCCTCTTTACCGCCACTCATAGAACCTATTCTACTTATTCCATTGATAATTGTTCCGCTATGATGCAGGTCAGCTTTTTGTTTTAATAGTTCAGGAGCGTTTTTTCCAGTTGGTAAGACACCTAAATCTTCTATATAACTTACCTTAATAGGGTTATTAGGATTCAGGTTTACCACTTTTTGATTTTCTACAAATACAGCGGGAACTCTATCACCAGTGGCGGGAATTAAAAAACTGTAATCAAAGCCTACCTCTTTTGGGCCAGGCTCTATGGCTTCGTTCCAATTGATATTGCCATCTCCCAAGCCCAGATGCCATTTGCCCACGACCCCAGTCTTAAAACCTGCCTTTCGCAACATGCCTGGTAAGGTTTGCTTCCCTTGTGCAATTAATAAGGGGGCATCGCCAGCCAAAACCTGTGCTTTATTCCGAAAGGCATAACTTCCTGTCAATAAGGAATACCTAGATGGTGTACAGGTGGCTGCCGTAGAATGGGCATCTGTAAATCTAATGCCTTTTTTTGCTAACCTATCAATATTGGGGGTCTCAACACCCTTGGCTCCATAACACCCTAAATCACCATACCCTAAATCGTCTGCATAAATAATGATGATATTGGGTTTTGAAATTACTTCTTCTTCGTGTTTTGATTCTCTTTTATTGTGCTTACAACCAATACTGAATAAAACAATTATTATGATTAAAATGTGTCTCATCTTAATACCTTACGTATTTATCAAACACTGTAATTGCAGGCATTACATCTCCTTCAGGGGAAAAAAAGGTTCTTGTTGAGAATCCTTTATTGGGTGCTGCAGGTTCCCACCAGAACAGACCTTTTCCTCTGCCATCGGACACATTTAAAATTATTTTATTTACAGCTTCCAAAAATTCTTTTTGCCCTTGTGGTGTTTCAGGAAAAGGTGCTTTTTTGTCCTTATACTCCTGCCGCGCATAATTATAAGCTACCTCCACAACAACAATATCTTTTTGATATGTATTGGCTGTAAAATTTAGGCATTCCCTAAAGTCCAGTAAACTACCATGCCACCATGGATAGTAAGACTGACCTATCACATCGAACTTTATACCATAAGTTTCAATCTTGTCAAAAAAGTATTTAGTAAAGTCCTTATCGCCCCCTTTGTCAATATGAATCATGATTTCTGGGCAAGGGTTGTTACCGCAACTAGCATAAACGCCGTTAATTCCCGATTGCAGCAAGGCTGCAAAACCATCCCAGTTTTCCGGTAATTTACCAAATGGCCATAACATCCCATTACTGATTTCGTTACCAACCTGCACCATATCAGGAAACACACCTGCATCGCGAAAAGCGAGCATCGTAGTTTTTGTATACTCAAAAACTTCTTTTACTAGCTCCTCACCTGTTTTTCCTTCCCAAGCTTTAGGTGTATACTGCTTTGCCAGGTCTGCCCAAGTATCTGAATAATGATAATCCAATAAAAATTTAAAGCCCTGCTTTTTTGCTTCTTTTGCCAGTTGAATGGTATAATCTAGATCATTAGGCAAATTATATTGACCTATATTAGGGTTGTGAAATAATCGTAATCTGATCCAGTTATATCCATGTTCCTTAAAGATTTCTAGAAAAGGTTTCTCTGCGCCATCTTCTTTAAATTCAAATCCATTCTCTTTAGCTTGTTTTGCAAAAGATAAATCTGCACCAAAAACGTAGTTTTGTGTATAGCAGGCTTGAGTGACCAAGAGAAATAGGATGCCTCCAAATAATAGATTTTTGTTCCTCAAATGACTTGATTTTTTGACTGTATTTGTTTTCATTGTGGTTTTATTTATTTTTGAACCTTCCTTGATTACATCCTCTTTTCTGTGACCAGGAAAAATATCCATTTTATTAATATTCTTGTAATAGTTTGCGCTCACAACCGTATTATGAGGTGCATATAATTTAAAATCGACTTGCCATTCTTCGGGCCATGCGGGTAGTACCCGTATGTCGTTACCATCAGTCTGCAGTACCATTTCCTGTAAGCCAATCATACCTGAGCCGCCCCAGTTATGGTCTGGGACTCAATCGCGCCCTGAACCCCAAAATAGGGCCAATTTTGAATCGCTTTCCAAAAGCAAATAAGTGGCGTTTTTGCAATGGGTTATTCGAACTGTGCGTTTCTTTCGATCATCTATAAACTAGCCAGGCTGTTGCCTTGCAATCTTTATCTGCTTTCAACTGAATCCAATGGGCACTAAACCCTTCAGGGAATTCATAACTCACAGGTTCATTAGCTTTTACATCGAAAGTTTTCCATATCATAGGTTCCCGTAAGTAGTGATTAACATGAATAAGCAAGGTAAATTGTACATCCTTGTCAGTCTCTAGTCGCAACGATTTTTTATGATAGCCTGTCA
This sequence comes from Aureibaculum koreense, assembly GCF_034296135.1. NCBI lineage: Bacteria > Pseudomonadati > Bacteroidota > Flavobacteriia > Flavobacteriales > Flavobacteriaceae > Aureibaculum > Aureibaculum koreense. Next base: position 54,162 of record NZ_JAXKVV010000019.1, on the reverse strand, counting down.
TCAAATATCTATCTGATAATTCATTGCCCTTTATTTGTGTATCTTTCCACGGGCCTCCTTCTCCTACTGGTTTCCCAAAATTCCATATATCGTCAATACCTCCAAACCATAAACTTGTATTTCCATCTTCTGAGCTATAAATATGTTCAGATGCCGGTGTATGGCGTTTTACACCGCTTAAAACCAGTAATCCGTTCCATGTATTGTAGTCTGAAATTTGCTTGTTGTGCGTGGAAATGGGCCGCATCATATCATACAAGGGCTCTTCGCCTACTTTAAAGAGCGGTAATTCATAAAAAGTACCTGCTATATTGGCCAGTTCTCTTTCGGATTCCACCTCTCTTACACTTCGCACGGCACTGGATGGAAATTTTGAAGTATAATTGCTGTGCCCTTTAGGCAATCTCAATCTACCCATTTTGGTTTCCAACACCACGGAAGCCTTGTCTTCGAACCAAATAGATTTTAAGTTAAGAGCTCTTTTTGAGGTACTGTCCTTTATACCTTCTACAAATTCGAAATCAAACTTGGTAAATTCTTGTCCTTTGGTTGTTTTGAACGACTTGTTTGCTATTTCTCTCGAATAGACACTTAAATTGAAATCCGTCTTATTACTGTATAGCATGGCATGGTTTACTTCGCCTTCATAAGTAATATCTGCCAAGCCTGAAAACAAATCTCTTTCTTCTGATGAATGTTTTGAATCATCATCTGTAAAATGAAATGCCGCGGTTAGTTTTGAAGCTGTATTTGAAGATAGTCGAATCCATTCCGCTTTTAAATCTTTATCAAAAATATAGTACCGGTAAGCTCCTGGTTTTATTTGGATAGTTTTATATGTTTCCCAATTATTATTGCCTTTCGAGTCGATTTCAAAGGTGATTGTTATAGCATTTTTACCATGGTTTTTTAGGTGTACCATTCGGTTGTCAAAATCCGCTATTAAAAACGGTTTGGACGAATCATCCGCTTTCACTTCCTCATTCAGCCATATAGCTCCGTATGCACTTGAAGGCCCCCAATTGGAAAGTTCTTCGTAACTGCCAAACCACAGATTGGATTGTGGTTGTCCTGCCAAGGGGTTTCCTTGTATACTGGTCTCATCGGTTGCCAATACGATTTGATTATTCCAAAATAAAAAGTCGGGAATATACCTTAAATGTGAACCTATAGGTTTGATTCCCGAAGTATTGGATGCAGAAAATGTGTTGGGGAAATCATAGAACATTCCGTGCATGTCCATAAGCATTCTATCGTTTCCTACCTCCCTTATTCTAGGCCATTCTGTAAACCAACCATGTGGCGGATCGTTATTATATGTGGCTTTAGGCAATAAGTAGGTGTGCCATTTACCCTTATCCAATACTTTTAATTGAACTGCTTTTTTGTCCCAACCCATGGCCCATAATGGCGAGGTATCATTTGGTACCGCATTAATGCCGTTCTTGGTAGTGACATCTGTAAATTGTTTTCGTTCTATCAGTTTAAAATTATCCCCATCAAATTCAGCTAAAGCTCCCAGATTTTCTGGTCCAAAGACCCCCTCCTTGCCTATTTTCCATGTGTCCACCCATTGGTAATGTTCGCTATCCCAATCGTCCGTATCGGTAGTTACCCTTCCTTCGTTGGCGTGCTCGCCGTTGTTGGCAAGTACCAGTTTTCCTTGACTGGTATATGCTCCTTTTCCGTGCCAACCTGGCAAAGGATCTTGAAATAGTTTTTTAACGGCTAGTGAATATACATTGACTTCATACAACATCCCTTCCATATCATAATAATAGACTAGATTTTCAGGGTCTTTTAGATGACGTGCAATGGCCGTTAAACGCCCTTCCATATTTTTTATGGGAATGACTCTTATATTTCCCGTACCGTCAATAACATATGGCCCAATGAGTAGTTGGTTCGATTCTTTATGCACCATTCTGCACGCTGGGGTGCCACCAATGCTACCCTCAAAAACCTCCATATTCTTGTCCTTATCAATGATATAGAGTTTGTGCTCACTGCCCTGTGGCCTGTGTGCCGCATAATTGACCACATACAATTTGTTGTTCCAAATAGCCATGGCTCCAATGCCACATTCTTCTCCAGAGCCATAGGTGCCATCTGCTCTTGCGTGGGCATAGGTTGTTAGGTGCGGATAGATGCCACTGATTTTTCGGGTTCCGGTTATCGAAGTCATTTCTCCGTTTTCAACCTTCACTATTGTTTTGTTTTGTTTTGGCTCTGAATCACAGGAAACCATCAATACTATTGAAATGATGGCACTCATTTTTTTTAGTTCTCTTGTAATAGTTTTCTTCATATACTTAATCTTTATACTTTATTTCTTTTATTTGATTTAATGATTGTTTTAATTCCAAATTTATCACTATTGGGGTTTCTACACCAACAGCACTGTAACGACCTAAATCTCCATAGCCCAAATCATCGGCATAAATGATGATGATAATGTTGGGTTTTGAAATTACTTTTTCATCGTGCTCTGATTCTCTTTTTTCGAGTTTACCAGCAGCTATGAACAAAACAATTATTATGATTAAAATATTTCTCATGCTAATGCCTCACATACTTATCAAACACTGTAATTACGGGCATTACATTGCCGTCTGAATCAAAAAAGGTTCTGGTTGAAAACCCCTTAGAGGGCGCAGCTGGCTCCCACCAGAACACCCCTTTGCCTCTGCCATCAGGCACATTTAGAATAATCTTGTTCACTTCTTCTAAAAATTCTTTTTGCCCTTCAGGGCTTTCTGGAAACGGTGCTTGCTTATCTCTATACTCTTGGGGGGCATAATTATAAGCTACCTCTACAACAATGATATCTTTTTGGTATGTCTTAGCAGCAAAATTTAGACATGCTCGTAAATTCAATAAGTTACCAAGCCACCATGGATAGTAGGATTGTCCAATAACATCGTATTTAATTCCATAGCTGGCAATCTTATCAAAAAAGTATTTTGTAAACTCCTTATCCCCACCTTTGTCTATGTGAATCATAATTTCCGGACAGGGATTATTACCGCAACTTGCATACACACCGTTAATTCCTGCTTGTAACAAGGAAGCGAAATTATCCCAGTTTTCGGGCAATTTGCCAACAGGCCATAGCATGCCATTGCTAATCTCATTTCCTACTTGAACCATATCTGGATATACATCTGCTTCGCGAAAAGCAATCATAGTTGCTTTTGTATACTCAAAAATTTCGTGTACCAATTCTGCTGGTGTTTTTCCTTCCCATACTTTTGGTACTGATTGTTTTGCTGGATCCGCCCAGGTATCTGAATAATGATAATCAAGTAAAAATTTAAACCCTTGTTTTTTTGCTTCTTTTGCTAATGTAATAGTATATTCAAGGTTATTAGGCAATCTTGTCGGTGTGTGAAATAGTCTTAATTGAACCCAATTGTATCCATGTTCTTTGAATATTTGAATGCAAGGTTTTGACTCTCCATCTTCTTTGAATTGAAACCTATTATCTTCCGCTTCTTTGACGAAGGATAAATCGGCCCCTATCATATAATTTTGGGCATAGGATGCTTGGAAGCTTAGTTGAAAAAGACAACTTATTAGAAATAGAATTTTGTTGAATGAATTGTTTTGCATTTTGCACATGTCTTTTAATTTTTATTCACTTTTTTTGCTCGTATTAATTCCGCTTTTCTTGCTTCCCATGGCTTTCTAATAAAACTCAAATCTCCCTGTAGAAATCTTTTATGTTGCCAAACATCTTCATCTGGGTGTTGGCGTCTGAATTGGTCAACTTCTAGTTGCTTTTTTGTAAAATAACTATCCAACTTATTAAAAGTATTTTTATCCGATAATGGGTCTGCCGTGGTTTGCATCCACTTTGTCAATGTGCTTTGCAACTCTGTAAGTTTTTGTTGGTATTCTGGTGTCATTGCCAGATTTACTTTCTCGTAAGGGTCGTTTTCCAAATTATATAATTCATATTCCGGTGGGGTATTGAACCGTTTATAAATGGTATGGGTATCTTCGCCAGCTCTACTTTTGACGGCCGTATATACATCAGGGCTTCCTTCGGCGTGTACACCTCCTTTTAAATTTGTATTTGCTTTTAAATTCCATATCAACTTGTAATTACCCTTTCTCACCATTCTGGAAGGCCAGTAGTCGTCTATGGTGGTATGGGCGAAGTATTCTCCAAAAACGGCTTCGGGCCAATCATTGTCATCTTGAAATGTTTTTAACAGTGAATTTCCGGGCAAGTACTCTGGTTGTGGAATGTTTGCCACATCCAGAATGGTAGGGAACAAATCCACAAAGGATACCAGGTTCTCTTTTACTGTTCCCTTAGGGAGCAGGTTTTTCCCAGCTAAAATAAGGGGTACACGCATTCCCAACTCATACACAGAGCATTTGCCCCTGCCATAGGGTGGGCCGTGGTCTGCAGTGAGTATGATAAATGTATTGTCTAAATCGACGCCTTCCTCCTCCAGGACTTCAAGAAAGAGGCCTACAGCCCTGTCTGCCCTCTGTATGGCGTTGTAGTAAGCGGATACATCGTCCATTAACACATCGGTTTGGGCAATAGCTTCCCCGAAGGATGGTATGGGTTTTACGTCCTCTTTAGTCAGTATTTTATAAGGACTTCCCTCATAATCAAGCCTTATTCTGTGCTTATTCAGACCTTCGTCGTTGTCGTATAAAAAGGGGCGGTGCGTATCATCTGTTTGTGCCTGAAAGAAAAACGGTTTGTCCTTTGGTCTTGTTCTTAAAAAACGCCTTAAAAACTCGGCGCCTTTCACACCGTCTTTTGGGTGGCTATTCTCACGCTTAAAGCTTTCCTTACCATAATGTTGGTCAAAAGGCATTGCATTTTCAGGGTTGACATGTATTTTATAGTTAAGCCCTGTGTAATAGCCTTTTTCTTTTAATATGGATATGATAGAGGGTGTGCCTTCGTGCAAGTGCCCACCGTAGGAATCTGCCAGTAACATATGTCCGTTTTGATGCGGGTAGAGGCCTGTAAAAAAGCTTGACCTTGACGGACTGCAAGTTGCCTGAGCCGCATAGGCGTTTTTATATATGGCACCTCGGCTTGCCAACGCATCTATGTTTGGAGTAGCTACGGTACGGTCTCCATAGGCGGGTATTTGAACACTCATGTCTTCTATCATAAAAACGATGATATCGGGTTTCGTTTTTTCTTTTGATGCTTGTGGCGAACATGATACTTCAAGTAATAAAAGCAATACGAAAAATGTATAATTCAATATGTGTTTCATTCCTATTCTGATTTATTTCTAATGGCTATGATGTTTTCTTTTCTTTGGGAAGGAAAAACATCTATATATTCAGTTTCTCCATTGAAGCGTCCATTAACGACAGTATTATAAGGTGCATGCAATTTAAAGTTCACATCCCATTCTTTTGGCCAAGCAGGCAACACTTGTATTTCCTTGCCATCAGTCTGTAAAAGCATTTCTTGTAAACCGATCATTCCTGAGCCGCCCCAGTTATGGTCAGGTACCCAATCGTGGCCCGGGCCCCAAAATGTGGGAAACCGTCTTTCTGAATCTTGCATTTTTTTAATGGTCAGTTCTTTGGCTTCTTCCACCAATCCCAAACGGGCACAGAAGATATTGTCTTGATGCCAGCTCACATAGTTTTTTTGTATGGGGTCGTCCATACCATATATCCAAGTATCGACCGCCACCTGTAAATCTGGTTTTGCAATGCCATAGATTGGGTATGGGAATACAGGATACAGCTGTGGGATTTCCTGATTTGAAAAGTATTCCCATGATTCTGCCGGGGCGATGGTTTTATGCCCATTCATTTCACGAAATGAAATTGAAGGGATTTGTTTTAAAAATTTCTCATAGTGTGCTTTTTTTTCCTTTGATAAATAAGAATCGGGCAACTCAAGTAGTCGTTCTGTAACTGTTTTTAAACCAGCTAGGGTTTGGACAGGATTTTTGGCGACTTTATAGGTTTCGCAGGCCGTACCGGGGTAAATGACCAAATGCCCGTTTTCGTCCAATTCCTTCCCATTCAATCTTTTGTTCCAGTAACGGTAGTGTTCATCAAAAAAGGTGAGCGAGCTTTCTATAAGGGGCATATATTGGCTTATATCTTGTCCTGTAAATTGTTCTGCATCCAGAATCATCAAACAGAATTCCAGCACGGTATCGTATTGGTCCGATACCCACGGGTTGTTCAAATAGCCTACATCTTCAATTTTAAGGGAATCACCATTCTGTTTTTTTAGATAGCGTTCACTGTACTTTTCCTTTCTAGGCCCTAAACCTTCTTTTCCCCATTCGTATTGGTAAATACCTGCATAGGGCAACCCGAATGTTTGAGGATGTTCGGGAAAGGCTGCTCCTTTATGCCCCCAGTAATGCTCCGTTTTTAATTCTACATTTTTCAGAATGTCCTTATAAAAATCGAATTGGGTTTGCATCATCTCAAAATCCCCTGATTTTAGCATGGGCCAATACACCAAACGTTGGTTCTGAGCTGTAAAACTACCGCCGCCCCATTGTCTAAAATCCGGGGTGGCATTGGGGTAATAGTCCAATACCAAATGGGGGTCGTAGGTAAACAGTCCTCCATTAAATTTTGTTGGATATTTGCCATAGGCATTACAACCCAACATATAGCGGAACAGTTGATAGTTTCTACCTACTTGCCAACCGTTGTTTTCTTCTTTGTTTTTTACATTGGCATTGATAACGATATGACTTCTGTCCCAAAATTGTTGCCACCAATCTAGGTTTTTTTGCCACTTTTTTGATTTTGACTTACTTTCTTTTACCAATGCTTCCAGTTCATTCTCCCAATCTTCAACGGTTTCTGCATTTGCCGTATGGAATTGAACGGTTATGGCCTGTTTGGTTTGTGGTGTATCGCTTTCTAATGTCCACCCCGTAAAATCGGTATTCAGGTAACGTCCCGATACGGTTTTTGAAAAGGACATATTTTCTCCTTGCATACTACCTCCAAAGGTCAAATTTTTTTGTGGGTTCCATAACTGGTCCTTAATCGAGTCAAGATGTTGTTGGTTCACTTCTTTATCGAATACCAAATCATCATCTCTGTTGCGATGGTACCAAATCACTTCATTGTCGGAATGCCTTATAGAATCTCTATGGGTGATAGCGGTAACTTGTTCGGGCGTGGATGCATTAAAACTCATACACTGCATGCGTTCGTTGGCCTCTAGATGGTGGTCTTCCGTTCTCCAGGTTTCATAGGTGCTTTTCACGGTAACGGGTACAGAACTTTCTATATCTACATGAATTTCTGGACGAAACACTTCTACCCATAATTTTAGGGTGGCTTCCAGCTCATTGTTTTTTCCAGTGATATATACACAACCTTCACGAAGGTTGAGTTCTTGTTTAAAAACCACTTCTTCTCCTGTAAAAGGGTTGGGGTCTAATTGAATTCTGGTACGTCCTAACTTGAGCATGGTATTATTCTCATCAAAAGTCCCACTTCGGGACATATAAAAAAGAACATCCCCATTTTCAACCCATACGTTGCAACCTATATCGCCACCGCCCAACGGCATGGATTCTGAGGAGTTTTTGCTTTGGCTGTTCCAAACGACATTATATTGGTCTACGTAATCGATGTTGACTTTGGCCGATTGTTTTTGGCACGATGTATATAAGAAAAGTAATATAATAATGAGTATTCTTTCCATATTATTATTTCTATAATGTTATTCCTTATTATTTTTCAATGCTATTCCTTTCTTCTAATAATTCGCTTGTACGTTGTGCCCGAGCTGCATTTATGGGGTAAAAATACACGGCAACAATGGCCAGTACTGCCGTAAGCGTTGGTGCTCCTGCTAAAAATAAACGCATTCTTGTAAATGTTTCCGGGGTTTGGTCACCTCCCAAATCAGGGTTAAAGGCGGCGAATGACAATGCCAATCCTGTACCCAAGTAAGCTAGGGATACCATCATTTTTTCCAACCATGAAAAAACAGCTCCAAAAATGCCCTCTCTTCGTTGCCCATGCTGCAGTTCGTCTTCATCACAAATATCGGCCATCATTGAACCGAGCATAATTTTAACCGCCACCCACATGGGGCCACATAACAAAGGGTCTATTAGAATAATAGGGTCCAATTTTAGAATGGTAAAACCAAGGTTGATATCGTAAATGGTATGCCCCGGTGTGAATATGAACCACTTCATGATACCTCCAAAAGCCATTAGCGAATATACAAAAAACAAGGCTCCTTTTTTATCGAACTTTTTAGCCAAAAACGAAATGACCGGAATAGAGATAAAGCCTATTACCCCATAACCTGTGGTGAGCAATGCTTTTTGTACCAATCCGTCGCCCAAATTACCATCGTTCATAAAATAGATAAGAATATACTGGTCAATCCCCATGGCTAAAACTCCAGAAAGTACGTTGAGCACCACAATGATGACCAATAACAAAAATGGTTTACTGGAAAAGGCTCCTTTAATACTGTCCCAAAGTTTTACCTCTTGTTTTTTCTTTGCTTTGGGTTTAAATCGTTCTTTAACGAATATTCCCGGCAAAGCTCCAGCCAGAGCCATAAAAACAACGCCTACGATTAGTGCCATAGCAATGACACCTTCCATATTCAAATCGGTTGCCCCAACGACAAGTACAAGACCTATTGAAGTGGCCAAGGGCAACATCCAACCTCCCAATAATTCCCCAAGTTTGTGAAAAAACGCCATAAAAGACATGACCCGTGTACGCTCGTGGTAATCTGGTGTCATTTCATACGACAAGGCAGTTAGGGGAACTGAGAAAATAGTATAAGCTGTAAAAAACAACAATTGAAATACAATAAAATAGGCCAGTTTTTCGCCCTCACTCCAATGCTGTGGCGCCAACCAAAGCAATGCAAAAAGAATACCCATTGTGATGGCCCCTAATATGATAAAAGGTTTTCTACGGCCCCATTTTGATTGGAAATTATCGGATATTTTTCCCATAATGGGATCGGTAATGGAATCCCAGATTCTAGGCACCATAAGTGCTATACCTATCCAAGCCGCATTAACCCCCAGAAGAATATTGTACACGGGATACGCCAAAATACTAATAGAGGCATAGCCGAAGAACATGGATAAAGCCCCAATACCCAAAGCAGTTTTTTCATAGAAAGGAACTTTTTCTATTTTTTTTGAAATATCAATTTTTTGCTGTTTTTTCATAAAAATTGCTATTTAATTTCTACCTCTAAACTTTGGACTGTAAAGTTTTCAGATTTAGCAAAAACTTTTATTTTGCCTTTAGTTTTTCCAGCTTTTAAAAGTATAGTCGCTATACCTGCCTCTGCTATACTTGGATTACCTCCTATTAATTCGACGTCTCCCTCTACAGTAAATGTTATTTTATTTTTAGCGGTTGGCACATAATTTCTTTCAATGTCTAATATTTTAGCATAGATAAATACAACATCATTACAGTTAGTCTCTAGTGGTTTACCGGATTCATCTACAGTTAATTCAATTTTTGCAGGTTTTCCTGGTGTACTCACACTAGTTTCAGCTATCTGCTTTCCGTTTACAAAACCTTTTGCTATTAAAGTTCCCTTTTGATAAGGCACTTCTTCAAAAGTAAATGGAGGGTGTTTTAGATTACTGGAATTTCGGTCGTCATCCGGTTGCTTGCGTTCGATCACTTTGTCATTCAACCAAAGCTCTACTTCATCACAGTTACTGTAAATCTTGACATCGTTAAACTTAGGGTCGTTCCAATAGTTGGCTATAAATAGTACGGGACTTTCTTCATCCAACGCTTGCTGGCTACTATAAAAATAGTACACAAATTTGGGCAGTCGAAAAATATCCATGATACCAGAACTCTCCAAGTCCGGAGCATAGCCCCTATTGTAATCGTACATTAACCAATTGGCATCGCCCGCGGCCGAGTTGTAGAGGTTATCGTTATGAGACTCTTGGTAATTCAAGGCTTGTTGTGCTAATCTTTTCTGTCCATCTCCTCTTAATTGACGAGAGGTTCGCTCATTTTCTTTTAAATCACTAAAATCTCCTTGATTAAATCCTGCATTTTGTGCGTAATATTCCCAATCTCCATATTCAGCGATAAATAGAGGTCTGTTTTTATCATAATTTTTCCAGTAATATGGTGCTTCTGCGTGTTGACGTGCGGGTATAAATACATCGTAGGCATGGTCCAACCAACCGCAAGAATAGGCTTGGTCTCCAGGGTATTCTTCATGAACAATTGCATGGGCTTTTTCCATAAAGGCTTCGGTCATTTCAGATTCGTTTAAAGAGGCTTCCCATAAAATAACGGAGGGGTGATTCCTGTCCCTACGAACCATTTGACGTATGTCCTTATAACAATTTTCCTGAAAGGTTTCTTCTCCAAAAAATTGCCATCCAGGAATGGCATCCATTACTAAAACCCCTAACTCGTCGCAAGCATTCATAAAAGATTCTGCCTGTGGGTAGTGCGATAATCGTACAAAATTAAAACCTGCTTGTTTTATTTTATAGGCATCGCGGTACTGGGCATTGTCTGATAAGGCGTAACCTATATATGGGTATTCTTGATGGCGGTTGGTACCAATTAAGTTGTACTTTTCTCCGTTTAGATAAAAGCCTTTGTTATCGAATTTTATGGTACGGATTCCAAAAGATGTTTCTACTTCATCTACTAGATTTCCTCCTTTTAACAGCTCAATTTTTATCATATAAAGAGAAGGAGATTCAGGAGACCATAATTTAGGGTTCTTTATTATTATTTCTTCAGAAAAGCTTCCTGTTTCCATTATACCTACTCGTTTTGGTTGGCTTACGGCAGATGCTACCAGATTTTGTAAAGCATCATAAATAGAAATTTTTGTTTTTAACAATTCCCCTGTATCAGATTCATTCAAAATATCTGTTCGTATTTTAAGTAGGGATTCTTCTGTGTTTGCGTTTAGGATTTGTACAAAAACGCCTCCTCCTGCTACTATATCAGCTTGAATAGGGTTGGTAATATGGATTTTGTTTTTTATGATGAGATGTACATTTCGGTACAGGCCACTAAACCAGTTAAAGTCTAAATTTTCAATAGGTCTCCCAGGTGGGACTTGCGAGTTGTTTTCATTGTTTAATTTTACGACCACTGTGTTTTCTTTTTCAAAGAAAACTTTGTTAGTTAAGTTGACATAAAAGGGCAAATAACCGCCTTTGTGATGTGCTATTTTTTTTCCATTCAACCATACGTCTGCCACTTGCATAGCACCTTCAAAATACAGGGCTATGTGTTTTTCTTTATTTTCGGGAGCTATAGTAAAGTTTTTTCGGTACCAACAGGTTCCCAGCCATTGTTGCTCTTTAATTACCAAAGGTTCTATATGTGCTGTATGGGGAAGCGATACATTTTTCCATTTGGTATCGTTAATAGCATACGCATAAAGTTTTGCATCAACAACACCTTCTTGTTTTTTAAATTTCCAATTGTAATTAAAATTAGTAAGTATTCTTTTTTCGCTTTCTTGAGTTTTAGTTATACAGTTAAAAACCAGTAATCCCATGAGTAATAGTAATATTTGTTTGTTAATTGAATTGTTATACATAAAATTTGATGCCTTCTTTCATTGTGCCCTTTTTATTTTAAAACCACTTTTTCAAGCACAATCCCTAATTTTCGATTACGTTTATTTTCAGGAATTGCTTCCCCAAAAGAAATTTGAATGGATTCTATTTGATTGCTATCAAATGAATCCTTTTTACCTCCTATATTTTTCCAGTAGCAATGTATGCTGGATGTGGCCTAGGTAATAAGGCTACCTCGCTTTTTTTTAAGTTCAGCCATATTTCCGCCACTTGCATGGCAGCTTCAAAATATAAATCTACACACCTATTTTTGTGCTCTTGACCAACTTTAAAGATTTTCGAACACCAACAATCACCTTGACATGGCCCTTTTGTTATTTGAGGTTCGATATATAGAGTTTTGGAGAGGGATATATTTTCGTAACCAATGTCAGAGAATGAAAAATGTTCAGTGGGCGTTTCTTTCGTAAACTTCAAAACGTAGTTAAAGTTAAGTACAGTTCTACACTCTTTTTCGTTTCTACTTTCATTTGCTATAGGAGAATTGAAGGAACAGGAACTACTCGCGAGTTCTGAAATGATTTGGTTTTTCATTTTTGTACAAATATTAAGGTTGATGAGTTATTGGTTAATAGCTTTAAGGAGTCATTATTCCGAGCGATAAGTATTGCATTATATCCATTCTTCTTGCGACCGATTCTTATGATTTCGGCATTTCTTACATCACCTTTTATATAGAGCCCAGATTTTTGTGCTGGAATAGTTTTGAAACCGCCCTTTCCATCACCTTTCATATAATGTCCATAACTTGCGTCATTCCTTGGTGTTTCTACTTCTGAAGCATAGAGATTTCCTAACAATACCAAATCTTTATTGCCATCTTTATCAAAGTCTTCTACTAAAATTTTATTAATAGAAGATATTTGTACTTCATTTTCAAAAGGCGTGAATTGAAACTGTGTATTGTCATTATTTTTAAAAATACCACTTGCAAAATTGGTGGCTTCGTATTGTATAGATTTACTCAAAGCCTCTCCGTAAACGTCTTTTAATTCGGCTTTTCCGAAGGCATCGTAGGTTTTAAATTTTTCTTTGATAAAGGGCATTTGTTGGGAAGAACATTGTCTTCCTCTTAATGGAAATACTTTTTTATCTTCATGATATGCCAATACAATATCTTCTGAATTGTTTTTATCAAAATCATTCAAATACATATAGAAAGGAGCTTCTTTCGAGGCTTTGTATTTATAGTTTAAACCTAAATTACCTGCGATAAAATCGGTATCTCCGTCATTATCAATATCATCTGCCACAATACTATACCACCAACCTTTGTTGGATGCTATTCCTAATTGTGCTGTTTTTTTAACAAATCTGTTGTCTTCATTTTTAAAGAAATCTACCGTTCCCCATTCATTGGCTACTAGAAGGTCTAATATGGAATCTTTGTCATAATCTATCCACAAAGCATCTGTTACCATGGTATAATTAACCAAATCTGGAGCTATATTTTCCGTTTTATCCACAAACTTTATTTTCCCATTTTTACTTTGGTTTTCCAAAATGAAGCTTTTAGCATACTGCCCGTAGTGCATTGGTTTTACTCGGCTACCCACAAATAAATCTAAATCGCCATCGTTATCATAATCACCCACTGTTACTTTTAATCCACTTGTTGTAATTTTTGGAATTGTATTTAACGTTTTTACGAAATGCCCATTCCCTTTGTTTTCATAGAAACGGTCTTCGTAGTATTTTGAATTTGGAGTTGCTTCATTTCCACCGCTTACTACATATAAATCTTGGTCTCCATCGTTATCTGCATCAAAAAACAAAGCTCCTGTATCTTCGTGTTTTTTATCTTTTTCAAAAACTGTAGTTATAAATTTTTTAAATGCCCCGTTTGTAGTTTGCACATATAAAACTCCCTCTTGGTCTTTCGGGCCTCCAATGTAAAAATCATCCAAACCATCATTGTTTACATCGGCAACACTCAGTCCAGGCCCCATTTGAGACATTTTGTGCGGTATTAAAGATTCTGCAGCAAAATCGTTATAGATATTCTCTTGATGTTTAAATTTGATTCTCGAAATTTCTGTAATATCTTTAAACAAATAATTTTGTTCATTTAAGTTATGTTTAGTTAATTTTTCTGTTGGATTGTAAGAAATTTCTAGGGTTTGATTTGCTTTTATTTTGTATTGATACTGTAAACTACCATCGGGCCACCTTATAATAAGGGTATCAATTTTTTCATCTGTTCCTAATCCAAAATGTAAATTATCTGCCATTGCAGACTGAAATCCTCTGGAAAAATAGTTTTCTACTATTTGTGATACATTATTGGTTTTGATTTCTACCCTTGCCCCAATGGCATCTTTATTATGTTTTGTACCTTCTAATTTTATTTTTATGAAGTTATTAAACCCTTCTGAATTATTTCTATAAATAAGTGCTTCATCATCTGAATTGTTGACTACAATATCGATATCGCCATCATTATCAAAATCCGCATAGGCCGCCCCATTTGAACTTGTTGTAGGCTGTTTAAATTGAATGTCTTGAAAAGTTAGATCTTTATTATTCAACATAAAGACATTTTTTTGTTTTCTAGACGGTAGTTTATCAAACATATCCTTCATATAGGCTTCTTTATCCAGTTTTCCTTTTTTGATAGCTTCTTCTTGTTTCTTTTTTTTATAAATGGCAAAATCGTTATTTCTAAAATCTCTCTTAATACCATTGGAAATAAACAAATCTCGATAACCATCATTATTCATATCAATAAATAAAGGAGACCAACTCCAATCTGTACTGCTCACGCCTGCTAATTGGGCTATGTCAGAAAACAAAGGCGTTTTAGTTTCATAACTTACTCCATTATTTATTTGCAAAGCATTATACATATATTGATGGTGTAGCCCTAGCTCGACAATATTTTCAAACTTTTTGGTGTTCATGCCACTCATACTGGTTTTTTGAGAATAGTTGTCTTGTGCCATCATATCCAAAGACATAATATCTAAGAACCCATCGTTGTTGACATCTGCCATATCACTCCCCATAGAAAAATTAGAAATATGGCCAAAAGCTTGTAAAGACACTTCTTTAAAGGTTCCATCTTGATTGTTTAAATAAAGATGATCCTTTTCTGAATAGTCATGCGATATATATATGTCTGGCCAACCATCATTGTTAACATCTCCTATTGAACAACCCAAGGCAAACCCCAATCTATTATTAGTAATATTAGCTTCTAGAGTAGCTTCTTTAAAAATTCCATTGTCATTTTTATACAATTTCTCTCCAGTGTCTTTTGATTTCTGTGAAATCAAAAAAGGAATCTGTTTATCATTATAAACATCTAGTCCATGATTTATTAAAAAAAGATCCAAATCTCCATCTAAATCATAATCAAAAAAGTTGGCTTGACTGGATTGTGAAGAAATATCCAAACCGTATTCTTTTGCTTTTTCTTGAAAATGTGGGAGGCTTTTTTCGTCTATTCCAAGGTTAATTAGCAATTCATTCTTTCTATGCTCAGGATTTGAAATTCTTCCTGATTTAGAGATGTAAATATCCATTAAGCCATCATTGTTAATGTCCAAAACGGTTACTCCTGTTGGCCAACCAAAACCCCCTTTGGTATTCGATTTATTAGTTATATTTTGAAATTCCAAATCACCTTTATTAAGATACAGTTGATTTGCTCTTTTGTTACTTACAAAATAAATATCCTGAAGGCCATCATTATTAAAATCAGCCGTGGCAACTCCGGCTCCGTTGTAATAATACTCATAGAAAAAACCATTCATATATGTAGTCTCGTCCAATAAGTTATTAAATTTAATACCGGTATCATTTTCTGTTAGCACAGAAAACAATTGATGCATATCGTTATGTCTGGAAGATTTATTATCCAGATTACAAGAAACTAAACAGAAAAAAAAGAATATGTACAGAACGTATTTATTCATATTACATAATTACATTTAGAGAGTTAAAGTGATTACTTATGTAAAATTAGAGGGTTCATCCATTACTGTAATGAAAAAACCCTCTAATCTTAAATTATAAAATTTAGAAAAAAACTTATTAATAGGTATTTTGGTCTAATCCTTCAATTTGTAATACTTCAGTTGCTGGCTTAGGCAACCAACCATAATTTTGATTGATATGAGGATACTCATCACCCTTTACTTCTACCAACATCTCTTTTCGTACCAAATCGAACCATCGCTTATCCTCAAAAGCCAACTCCCAAGCTCTTTCTTCAATAACCGCTGTGTCAAAATCTGCGGGCCCAACTGATGGCCAATCTACAGAAGGATTTGCAGTATTAATAGGTAAATTATTAGCTCTTCTCCTTACTTGATTTAGAGCCTCTGCACCTAATGCACTACCTGTCGCTTCCGCATAAATTAACAACACCTCGGCAAAACGCATATGCACATAAGATGCTGTACCAGAATTAGCTGCACCAGCCAAATTAGTATCATCAAAACCAATTATACCAGCTCCACCATCTCTAAATTTAGCTACATAAGGTACTGAAACATCTGCTGGAAAAGAAGTGCCATCTGGCCAGCTTGTAGTAAAAGACACATCTTTTCTATAACTTACTGGAAATTTATTAAAAAAAGCTGCTTCACTATGCCAATTACCCCAACCCCCTTCTTTTGGGTGACGTGTTGAATGATGAAAATGACTTCCAAAATCTGTAGGCCATGCTCCTGGAACTCCTTTGAAAAAGAAAATATATTCTGAATTTGTCAAGTTATTAGCCTCCAACCATAAATCTTTAAAATCACCTTCTAAAGTATATATACCAGAATCTATTACCTCTTTTGCAGCTGCCGCTGCCAACGGTAAAGTAGAGGCATCTTTTAATGGCCAACCAGCCATTGTTAAATACACTTTTGCTAGTAAGGATTTTGCAGCCCACTTGGTAGGTTTAATTCTCTCAGGAAAACTTGCTGGCAAACCTGCTTCAGCATCTTTTAAATCTTGAACTATTACTGCATAAATATCTGCTATAGGAGACTGCCCTACTTTATCTGCATTGCTCACATTCTCAGTTGTAATAATAGGTACTTCTCCAAAGTATTGTGTTAGTTGGAAATAAGCGAAAGCTCTCCAAAATTTTGCTTGTCCTACCAATTCCCCTAATTTTTCTGCAGGGATTCCATCTGCATTATCTGCATTACTAATTAATGCATTCGCATTTCCTATCATAGCATAATGTATTCGCCAAGCACCTGCAACCAAACCACTATTTGGATCTGGGTTAAATCTTTCGTAAGGAGAAAAATCCGTCGCTGTACTTCCTACATCATCAGCCCCTCCGCCAAGAGTCGCCATCATTCCAAAATCAAATGTATAGCCAGACCAAGCTTGCCATGCGGGTGCTGTTATTCCAATCAAAGCAGCATCAAAATCAGCTTCTGTCTTGAAAAAACTCTCTGGAGCTAATGCTCCCTCTGGAATTTCATCTAAATCAACACAGGCACTAAGAATAATTAGTGAAAATGTTGTCAATAATGCGTATTTAAAACTTTTTTTCATCTTTTTATTTTTTAAAATTTAATATCTAAACCTAATGTATATATCTTTTGAGATGGAAATGAAGCTAAATCAATTCCCGCAAATCTATCTACACCTGTACTTGCTTCTGGGTCATATCCAGTATAATCTGTAAATGTAAATAAGTTAGTTCCTGTAAAATAAATTTTAGCAGAATCAATTCCTAGTTTAGAAGTAGCATCGTTAGAGAGGTTATAACCTAATGTAATATTCTTCACTCTAATATACGAAGCATCTTCAACCCATCTACTTGAATTACGAATTGGAAAAGCATTAAATCCTTCAAACGATGGCACATCTGTATTATCATTAGTTGCCGACCATCTATTAAGAATTCGAGTACTCGTTGCATCGGAATCATTTGATGTAGTTTCCACTCTTAAACGTGCCACATTAAAGTTCTCTTTTCCTTGCACCCCTTGAATAAATACATTTAAATCGAAATTCTTATAACTAAATGAATTCGTCCAACCAAATGAATAGTCTGCTTGAGCGTTACCTATATTTACAATATCTTTCGCATCAATTATATTATCTCCATTTTGATCTACAAATTTAGGTGCACCTGGGAAAAATGGAGTACCTCCAGATGAAAAAGTAGCAGCTTCAGTAGCTTCAGACGTTGACCAAACCCCTGCGTATTGATAACCTCTAAACAATCCTAATGGTTGTCCTTCTTCTAACCATATAGAATTATCAAATCCTGGTACACCAGCACCTCCAACTACAAGTTCTGTAACCTCTCCTAAATCGACAACTTTATTTCTGTTTTTTGTATATGTTACTCCTGTATTCCATCTAAAGTTATCACCTTGAACGGGAGTTGCTCCTATATAGATTTCAATACCTTTATTTTCAACTTTTCCAATATTTCTTAATATACTAGTTCGTGCAGATGTATTTGGTAGTCCTGCAACTTGTAACAGATCTTCTGTTTGTTTGTTGTAATATTCAACCGTTGTTTGAATTCTACCGTTTAAGAAATCGGCTTCTAACCCAATATTTGTTTGTGTTGTAGTCTCCCATTTTAAATCAGGGTTAGGAGCTCTAGAATCAATATTTACACCTGTTGATGTGTTAAGTCCATCTATAGGAAATGCAGCAAGACCTCCTGCATTTAATCTCGACAAAGAACCATAAGGACCAATTGCTTGATTTCCTACTTGACCCCAACTGGCTCTTAATTTCAAATTTGTTAACGTTTCGTTGTCCTTTAAAAAATTTTCATTGGACACATTCCAACCTAATCCAACAGACGGAAAAAATGCTCTTTTATTGTTTTTACCAAAAACAGATGAACCATCTGATCTTGCTGTTAAGGTTACTAAATATTTACTATCATAACCATAATTTACTCTTCCCACATAAGACAACAAGGTTCTTTTGCCTCTTGAAGAACTTGAAGGAAAAAATTCACTTGCCACTCCAACATTATTAAATGTCCCGGAATTCAACAAAGGTCCTTGTACTGAAATAGAAGAATTATTGAATTCTTCAAACTGCTGTTCAACCACTCCTGTTACTGTTAAATCATATTTTTCTGCAAATGTTTTTTGATAGGTCAATATGTTGGTATTTTGCAAAGTCATGGATCTTCCGTTCACAATTCCTGCAGTTTCTTCACCGTAATTTTGAGCTACTTTCGCATTATTAAATGAGTTACGTTCATAGTCATTTAATCTATAACCTCCCATTATATTTAGAGTCAAATCATCTGTAATCTTATAAATAATACTTGAATTTATAGATGTAGTATTATCAAAAAAATCACTAACTGGTTCAAGAGCTTGTCCAACTGGGTTAAGGTTAATTGTCGGGCCATAACCACCTCCTGGAAGCGTATAGTTTCCATCTGCATCATAAACAGATTTTACTGGTGCCCAAACTTGAGCGGAATAAATAGAGCTGCCTCCAAAACTGTTTTGAATTGTTGGGTTATCTATTTCTTTAGATAGGTATGCTTTAACATCAACGCTTAATTTCTCATTTACTTTAATATTTAAGTTTGGTCTAAGTGCATATCTATTGTAAGATGACCCTAATACAATTCCTTTTTGGTCAACAATTTCACCAGACACATAATATGACACATTTTCATTTGCCCCAGAAACACTTAATTGGTGGTTTTGTGAATAACCCGTTTTAAATATTTGGTCTTGCCAATCTGTACCTCCGTCTGCTTTAAACCCAGCTATTTCAGAAGCTGAAAAAACTTCAGATCCTCCTGTAGCTAATCTGTGTGCATTTACGGTTTCTGCATATTGTCCTGCATTCATCAAACTTAGCTTTTCAGCTACATTATGCACCTTTAAAAAACTGCTATACGCGACCGTAGGTTTACTAATATTTGTACCACCCTCTTTTGTAGTAATTAAGACCACACCATTAGCTCCTCTAGACCCATAAACAGCTGTAGCTGATGCATCTTTTAAGACTTCAATAGATTTAACATCATTTGGATTCACTTGATTCAATGCCCCTCCTACGAAACCATCAATAACAACTAAAGGATCGTTACCTCCATTTATTGAATTTGCCCCTCTAATTCGAATGGTAGTCTTTCCATTTGGAGCAGCATCATTATTTTGCACATCAACCCCAGCTATACGTCCTTGTAAAGCCTGATCTACACGAGCTACCGGCAACTCTTTAAGTGCTTTAGTAGAAATTGAAGCTACTGCTCCTGTGACATCGCTTCGTTTTTGTTTACCATAACCTACAACTACTACTTCATCAAGTGTGTTTGATTCTTCCAACTTTACAATAAGTGATTCCTTTCCATTAATACCAACCTCTTGTGCCGAAAAACCGACAAACGAAACGATAAGTATAGCATTCGGGTCACTAACCGTTAAAGAAAATTTACCATCAAAATCTGTTGTTGTGCCATTGGTAGTTCCTTTCTCGATGACATTAGCTCCGGGCAAAGGTTCTCCAGCACCATCGACAACAGTACCCGTTATTGTATGGTCTTGGTTATTTACTTTAGGTGAAATAGTATTCACCTCAGCATGTACGCTCAATACCGAAAAAAAGATAAATAAGGCGGTAACACCTTTTATTACATTTAATTTTCGAAAAATAAGGATTTTAAGTTTCATTATTCTCATTAGTTTCATATTTAATTATTTGTTAGTAAGTTTCTATACCATACTTATTCTTTTCTACTATTTTTTTTGGAAGCTCATTTCATATTTATTCTTATATTTTAGGGGTTAATAGTTTTTTTTATTCAACATTTTTAATGACTATATTTTAAATTTTAAGATGTCAATTAATTTTAGATATATTTATTTTATATTCTGACTCTTTAAAAGGGAATAAAAAATTAATTAAATTCCCTTTAAAAACTAACTCAAAATATTATATGACTCAAATTCAGTTCAAAATTTTTTTATACATTTTATGATGAATTTAGATATTGCAAGAAAGTAATTACTCTATGCTTTTTGGGGGTAAAAATTCGTTTTAGAAGGGGAATAAATTCGTTTTAGGAAATATCTAATTGCCTCCAATACCTGCCAGGAAATTAAGAATATAGAGTTATATGAGGTTAAAAGTATTCTAACAATGTTGACACAACTATAAATGAAGAAATAACTGATTTATTTCAACAATTCCTTGACACTGTAAATATTATTGAAATACTCTACTGTGCTATATATCTAAAAAGTTTCACTCTGTTATGGATTCTAATTAATGCCAGTTATTCTATTTCTTAATAAAATCTGAGGGATTTTTTCCGAAACGAATTTTAAAGAGTTTACTAAAGTATTTCCTATCTGAATAACCAACTTTGTAACAAGCATCGACCACAGAATAAGATTGTTCTTCAATTAGTTTTTTAGCTATTTTTAATTTATAATCTCGAACAAACTCCACTAGACTTAAACCCGTAAGAGCTTTTATTTTTTTATAAATTACAGAATGGCTCATTGCTAATTCAAAAGCCAAATAATTCGCATTTAATACATTTGAATCTATATTTTCATGAATGATATGAGTAAGTTTTTCTAAAAAATCCTGATCTCTTTGATTTATAGCAAGTCCATTGGGTAAAATAAGTCCATCAGCACTAAATCTTTTACGTAATGCTGCTCTATTTTTTAACAAATTTTTTATTCTAACTCTAAGTATAGCTTCACTAAATGGTTTTGTGATGTAATCATCTGCACCAGTATCAAAGCCTTGAATCTTGTGCGTAAACGACGCAAGTGCTGTCAAAAGTATTATCGGAATATGGCTAGTTTTAACATCCTTCTTAATTTTATGTGTGAATTCAATTCCATCCATAACTGGCATCATCACATCACTTATAATTAAGTCTGGCATTTCCTTTAAAACCAATTTTAAAGCTTCCTGCCCATTAGACGCCTCTAGTATTTTACATTTATCTGAAAACATTTCCACCAAATAGTTTCGTATATCATTATTGTCTTCAACAATTAAAAGCGTTTGATTTTTAATTTCAGAAATATCAGCTAAAGCTGCAATATCTTCTTTAGTACTATAGTCTTCAAAATAGTTTTTAATAAGTTCACTATCACTACTATCTTCAGTAATAATAGATTCGGAATTGAAATGTTCCTTTCCTTTTAATAGTTTTACAACAAAAGTACTTCCTTTTCCTTTTTTACTTTGAGCAATTATTTCACCATGATGCAACTTTACAATTTCTTGAGAAATAGAGAGACCTAATCCAAATCCAGATTCTTGAATACCCGTTGAATTGTCAATTTTATAAAATCGGTCAAACACTTTAATTAATTGATTTTTAGAAATCCCGACACCTGTATCAGTTATTGTTAAAAGCACATGATTTTCTTTTTCTGTTAGTGTCAATTTTATAGTTCCTCCTTCTTCCGTAAACTTAAAAGCATTTGATAATAAATTATATATCACTTTTTCCATTTGATTTTTATCAAACCATAAATGTGAAAAAGGCAATAGTGTTTCAAAACTATACTCTATGTTCTTTTCAATTCCCTTTTCTGTAAATGCCAAGTAAATTTCATTGGAAAACTTAACCCAATCATTTTGAGTAACTTTTAGTTTAATCTCATTATCCTCTATACTCCTAAAATCAAGCAATTCATTAACTAAATTTAGTAAATGATTGCTATTGTTCTCAATTATGTTAATTGGTTTTAACTCTCTATTATCTGAAACTGCTTTTGCATCAATGAGTCGCTTTACCGAACTCAAAATTAAAGTAACTGGTGTTCTAATTTCATGTGATATATTGGTAAAAAATCGCTGTTTAAAATTATAAAGTTCTGTGTCTTTTTCATGAGTGAGTCTTTGTAATTTTAAATTAGTTTTCAATCGCTCCCAAGCAAGAGTATATTTCCTAAAAAGATATAAAAGTACTATTGTTATGATTCCATATATTAGAAACGCCCACCATTCTAACCAAAATGGTTTTAAAATTTTAAGTTTCACCGAAGTATTTTCTTCTGTCCAATTGCTACCTAAAGTTTTACTCTTTACTTTAAAAGTATAATTACCTGAAGAAAGATTTGTATAGGTTACTGTTCTATCTTTACCTATATACCTCCATTCTTTATCGAAATTTTCTAATTTAATGGCATATTCACAATTTGTTGAAGATGGGAATTGCATAGCTGCAAATTCAAATGTAATAACATCTAAATCATGTTTTAAAGTAATATTTTCTGTAAAAAGAATATCTTTTTTTAAAATCTCGTTTTCTCCAATTGGGACTTCTTTATTAAAAAGTTTAAAGCTGGTGAGTTTTACATTTGGATTTATATTTTCAGTAAGTATTGTTTCTGGCTTAAACATTATTACGCCTTTAGAGCCTCCAAAATATAATAGTCCATTTTCATCTTTAAAAACTGCATTTATGTGATACTCTCCTGAAAGATTTGTGAAACTTTTAAAACTATCAGTATTATAATCATAATTAAAAATTCCTTTTTTAGTGCTAAACCAAATCAATCCATTATTATCTTCTATGATTGCTGTTATTGTTTGATAACGGATATTTTCATTTTTTTCAAAACGATTAATCTTCCCTGTTTTTTTATTATATAAATTAATACCTTCTCCAGAAGTTCCTACCCATAAGTTATTTTTGGAGTCTTTTAAAATACTATATACATAATCGCTACTAATTGAGTTTGAACTGCTCTCTGAATATCTATAGTGTTTAGATTGTTTTGTTCTAGTGTCAAACAAATTGATACCTCCTCCAAAAGTTGCTAACCACAAAGAATCTCCTTCTTTTTGTATAGATATTATATTATTATTACTAATTGAAAGTGAATCTTCTGGTTGATTTTGAAAACTTTTAAATGCTTTATTTTTGGTATTAAAGTAGTTTAGTCCCCCTCCCCAAGTAGCCACCCATAAATTCTCAATATCATCTTCAATAACATAACGAACATTATTATAACTCAGAGATTTTGTGTTTTCTGGTTCGTGAATGTATTGTAAAAAAGTCCCTGTTTTAGGATTAAAATTAATCAATCCATTTACAAATGTACCTATCCAAAACGTTTGATTACTCCCTTTTTTAATGTGTTGAATATAGTTGCCACCAATCGATTTTTTGTTATCCTTACCATACCGTTCGATAGTCGTTCCGTTATCTTCTATAATGCTAAGCCCTTCACCATCTAAACCTAATAAACATTGGGTTCTACTTTTATAAACTGATAAAACTGGTGAAGGTGCTTCTCCTTTTACAGTACCCGTTAAAAGCTCATACTCATTATTTTGATTTAAGACGTTTATTCCATTCCAAGCAGTACCTATCCAGATATTAGAATCTTCATCTTCCATAATGTGATAGATGGCATTACTTGAAATTGACGATTCTAATTGGGAATTGTATGTATAATTATAAACTTGGGGGTTTTGAGAATTTACATCTTCTAATTTAAAAAGACCATTTCCATCAGTGCCTATCCAAATTGAACCATTACTATCTTTTTTTATACATCGAACAATATTGGTAACTTCTTCCGATTTAAGCTCTTTTTTTAAGAACTGTAAACTATTTACATCAAAAACAAGTAAACCTTCTCCATTGGTGCCGATTAAGATTTTATCTTTATCTAGCCCCGCAACAACATGAATAAAATTTGAAGATATTGTCATTGTTGGTTTAATATGTTTAAAATCATGTGTTTCCGGGTTAAACCTATTTAACCCTCCTCCAAAAGTTCCAATCCAGAGAACACCATTTATATCTTCATAAATACTTCTAACATCATTATGACTAATTGATTTGGTGTTATTATCGTGTTTATAAGTAATAAATTCGTTATGTATTTCGTCATACAGCGACAAACCGTTTTGGGTGCCTATCCAAAGATTTCCTTTGGAATCTTCAAATATTGTATTTATTTCATTAGAAGCAATTGATTTAGAATTGTTAATACTAATTTCATAAGCTATAAAAGTGTCTTCAGAAGCATTGTATAAATTTAGCCCTCCTCCTAATGTTCCTACCCAGATTCGTGACTTACTATCTAAAAATAAGTCCGAAATATTATTAGCATTAAGTGAGCTATTTTGCTTATTGTAAACTTTTATTGTATACCCATCATAGCGGTTCAATCCATTACTGGTTCCAATCCAAACATACCCATTTTTCTCTTTTATAATGCTACCGACTCTACCATTCGATAAACCACTGTACTGATCTATTTTTTTAAAGGTAGGCTCTGATTGTGCAAAGCAAGTTGGATTTAAGAAGCACAACAAAAACACAAACCAAATGAAATATTTCTGATTAGTTTTTAACTTATTGTAAAAATTAAAATTCTTAATGCTTTTCAATTGTATTTCTTAAAAAATAATATTATCAAAAATAATATTAATTATTAGAAATTTATGAAATAAAATGAAATCATTCATTTAAAGAATATTTTTTACAGCCCTATAAGCCCTTTCAAAATTCAATCTTAAGTCATCATTAGAATATTTTATTTTCGGATAATTGTATTGGATCTTCTGTTTTTTACTAAATTCTATTATCACCTAAATTAAAAATATTTGTTCCTGATTCAACTGCTAATTAATGCCGTTAAAGCTTATATCTCAAAACCGTCTTCTACAATAAGGAAAAAGATTGGTGAACAGACAAATTTTATTTTGTTTTTACCGTTTAGGACGAAGAAAAATGTCAGCTTAACAGATTATATCTAGTTAAGTTAATGGAACTTATATAAAATTGGCTAGAATTTATTCTGAAAACAAGGCAAAAATTCTAGCCATGATTTTTATGAAAGAACGTTATGAATTCTATCAGGTCAAGTCATCAACACTTGCCTTAGGTGCATTTGTTTTTACGGAAGCAATTCCATTTTCCATAGCACTTGCTGAAGAGTACATTTCACTATTTCCAATAACTTGTCCGTTAGATGCTTTTAAATTAAAATAAGGACTTCCGCTTTTAGAAGTCAGACGTTCATAATTTTTATCATCCTGTGAATTATTTCTTACTGACTCAATCCCATTAGTACACCCAGATTTTGCTTTGTAGCCTTCACTAGCCAAAATGTTTTGTCCATTTCCTGCTTTAAGTCTAAATCTAAACTCACCACGCTTGTCATTGTAAATTTCAAATTTTGCCATTTTTTAGTATCTTTTAAATTAGCTATAAATTTAATAAATTTATTTATAACATTAAAAATGACAAAATTTATTAAAAAATATTGATGCTACTCATAGTTTCTTATCATAAGGTAGACAAAATTTAAAATAATGTTATAAAAAAACCCCGATAGCAGTCGGGGTTTAACATTTATTATGTGTGAATTAGAAGAGGGCAGCAACTCAAATGAACAAGGCATTATGTGTTGTACAAAATATCGCGATTTTGAAACCCGACAGTCCTTCTAACTGTAAATATAAGAAAAAATATTAGAACAAACCTTTCAATTATATTTGTACATCTATTCCGACAATACACTGTCATATTCCATTTTTACAATGAAGTGAGAATATTTATTTGAAAGCCTATTTCATAACAATAACACCTATGATTCAATCAATTTTTAAACAATCATTGTACTGGTCCAATACATTAGTTGGTAATGATTTTAAATAGATTTGTGTAGTTGATAGTCTTTCATGACCCAGCATTGCAGAAATGACTTGTAATGGAACTTCCTCTAGCATTGCTTGCGTTGCAAAACTATGCCTAGAAACATAGGAAGTTAAATTTTCCTCAATATTACACCTTCTAGCTATTTCCTTTAATCCCTTATTATAACGATGACGTTCCCACTCAGCATCTAAATATTGCAGCTCAGGTTTATCTCTTTTAATAATTGAGAAAACATATTCATTATCCGATTTATTTTTTAAATAGAAACTTAAAATTGTTTCCAGTTGTTCAGAAATTTTAATATCATATTGTTTAAATGTTTTCCTTCTTTGGTATTTTACCCTACCGTTTTTAATATTTTCAACCTTTAAGAAAGCAAGGTCGATAAATGATATTCCATATATAAAATATGAAGCCAAAAAATAATTTCTAAAGTGAAACAAGCTGGTGTTCTTATCAAGTATCAATTGTAATATCTTTCTTAAGGATTTTAAATCAATTGCTCTTTTTTTTGTTGGTGTAGTTCGTATTTTATAATTAATAAAAGGGTATCTTTCTCGGTCAACCAATCCGGCTTTAATGGCTTTATTATAAATAGCTCTTATTGTTCTCATATATGAAGCAAGACCATTTATAGCATTTCCTTTTGCTAAAAAATCACGTTCCAGTCTTAGAAGAAAATCATAATTAAGTTCATTTATTTTTAGATCGTTGTTTTTATTATATCTTTTAAGCGTTCCAAGCACACCAGAATAATTCCTTGCATTTCCATATCGCCGTGCAATTTTTAGATTCTCTACAAGACTATACCCAAATTCGAAAAAGGACTCATATTTGTTCTTTCGAACAATTTTATCTTTAATTTGTGTTATTGACAGAAAGTCTATTTCACCTCTATCAAATAGATTATTAATTATATCATTAGCTCTTACTTTTTCTTTGTCTAGTATATTATTAAGTTTATTAACTGACGTTACCCCTTTAAAAGATTTCTTTATTCTTCCATTTTTTATATCCCAATCGTTTTTAGGAATGGAATGACCTAAAGAAATTGAGGTTGTTTTTCTGAAATGACACAATCGTAAAATAATCGGATATGTATTATCTGATTTTTTTCTTCTTAAGTCAATCGCTAATTTCATACTGGTATTCATGATTATCAAGTTATAAAATTTGCACGCAATTTGCACGCAAATTATTGTTATCAAATGATTTCAATGAATATCAAAATTTATTAAACTACTGATTTTTAATTATTTAAAACTCTAGTTAGACAACTTGATTCCTCTTTTTTGATGCTGTTAATCAGAGGGTCCTTGGTTCGAGCCCAAGAGGGGGAGCTTCTTAAAACAAAGGCTTTACAGAAATGTAAGGTCTTTTTTTATGTGCTGGGTACAACATAGGTACAACATTTAATCCTATAATCTTTTCATTACCAATTTATTAATAAGATACCAAGCCTATTAAGTGATAATAAAAATGCAATTATGAATAATTCTAATTTAATCAAAAACTCCAATCCCAATCTATATTTTCTGACCTTGTATTTGGGTTTTGTAAACCTTTGGTTAATTGATAAACATTTTTGACAATATAATTCGTCAGATTAGATATTCTAATTTTACCTTCATTCTCAAAAGGGTTACCTAAATCAAATATCCCTTTTAAAAAAGTATAAGTAAATACTCCATTTTCCCATTCGGCCCCCTCAAAAGCATATTCTTTATTTCCAGATGCAGCAATTATAACTGCACCTGTCATATTATTGAGATTAGAAAAAAGCATTTGATTATATTTTTGTATTTGCAAGTCATTATTCTTACCAATCGAAGAGCCAATTGACCCTTTCGTTGTGTAGGTAACCACATTTTCGTCTAAACTTTCTTCAAGACTAATTCCATACTCACTTAATGATTCTCCACTATGACAAGCATCCATTAAAACCAATCTTTTTCTAGCACTAGAGCTATTAAACAACATTTCAATATCATTAAAGTCAATGCCTTTTTGTGATGGATTTTCAAAGTCAATATCATTTGTCCCAAAGTAAAAATCACCCAATTCATCTATTAATCCATGACCTGAAAAAGATAAAATGACAACATCGTTTTCATTAGCTTTACTAATTGTTTTTTTTAATTTTAAAAAATTTTCTTTCGTAACTTTTTCATTTAAAAGAGTATCTATTATTATTCTTTCTTTATACTTAGATTTCATTTTTTTGGCAATGTCATTAATATCTTTTCGTGCATAAGTCAAATTCATTGAAGTGTCTTTATATTTTGAAACACCTAAACCAATATAATATATTTGGCTAACTATTTTTTTTGTATTCTTGATTGAAATAGTTTCAATCAAGCTTTCTATATTTTTACTATTAATCGCACTAATACTAATTGTATTTTCACCAAAGTGCAATGGCACATCTAAAGAATCATTTTCTATTCTATGATTATTCTTTACAGAAATATTATGTTTGATAGGCACACCATTTACGTTAACTTTAATTTCTTTTAAGATATCAAGACCAGCGTCAACAGAAATAAACAATTTCACAACATCCTTACTAACAATCGGATTAATATCATTTTTATTGGAAATTATTATTTCTGGCAACTTCAAATTTGAAAAATTAACCCCATTATGGAAACCGTACTTTTTCAGTCTAATTCTACTGATGTTTTTAAGAACCTTTAACATATTATCATCTGAAACCTTCAGTCTTTCTAAAACTATATCCGGTCTATTAAATATTAAGTCAAAACTTCTTAATGAAGTGGCTTTATCATTATAGACAAAATGACTATTCTTTATTACCTCTTTATCACCCATATAATACCCGTCCGGTGTAAACCATAAAATAGCATGTTGCTTATCTCCAAAACCATTTTTTAAACTAAATATTTTACCTGTTACAACAAGCTTTAGTGAATTATTACTAATCACCCTAATTTCTCCATTTTCTAATAAAATAAATATTCTATTTGAAAATTCATCTATTGAACTTATATTCGATCCAAAATTGAAATTTGCTGAGGGTAAAGTTTCGTTATTTTTCCATATATGTATATTATGATTTAATGAAGGAGCAATAACGTAGTTCTTTAAAAGATAAACATTATGCATCACTGGGTTTTCATTTATAGATTTAATCTCTTTTTTAACATTGCCTGTGTAAGGATCAATTATTGAAATTCCATTTGAAAAACTTATATCAGAATTATAATGTGATTTATATAAATTACCTTCCTTATCTATAGCACTTATTACCCCATCAATTTTATTTAATAAAGTTTGAGTTAAGGAATCATAAATATAAGTAATATAAGTTCCTTTTTTTGTCCTCATAGGTATTCCAAATTTATCATTGGACTGTGAAAAAAAAGGATTAAAAGTTAATTCATTATTTTTTGTGTCAGGTAAACTTATTACATCTAATTTTCTTTTTTTTGTATTAAAAAGGAAAAAATTATTCTTTAACTGTTCCGAAGTGAAATCAAATATAATTATGTAATCTCCGTTTTCACTTGTCTTATAATGAAAATTTTTATCCATTTCATATTCATTACTCTCCCATAATGGTTTAAAATTTTCGTCGGCTGCAAGAAACTTAAATTTCATTTTATTTATTCTCCCAAAAGATTTCTTGTAAAAAAGAATCTCTTCATCATTAGTATTAGTGAATACAAAATAATCATCAATTGAATTATCTCTGCTTAGATAATTAACTCCAATTCGGTTATCATTATAATTTAAAGGTCTAGTATCCAGCCAATCATAGTATTGATTATTGATGCTAAGCCTTTTTGAATTAATATTAATTGAATTTAATTCCGAAAATTCTTCATAAGTATTTATCCCTGATTCAAAATGCTTGACTTCTTGAGTGTCTAAATTTAAAAATCTCATACCTGTTAGATCATGTAACCCCAAATCATTAACAATATGCCCATTTGCTCTAGGCAAATTAAGGAGCACGGCAAAAGGATTATTATATACTCTGTATTCATTGACATTGTCAATATTTATTTTAATTATTCTGCCATGAATATCTTCAATTTCGTAATTTTTATTTGTTGAAATATCTTCTAAAAAGAGATAAACATAATTTCTATTAATCTTTATGTCGTAAAGATTGAAGTTGCTTAAATCTTGGTTATTAAATGAAAAAAGTGCTTTTTGCTTGTGAAAATCTAAACTATTGGAATAAAGTGTATCATTCTTCATATAGAAGAGATTTTTTTCTTGCCTAGAAAAAAATGTTTTACTAACTTGTTCTAAGTTATACTCTCTTTTTAAGGTTCCATTTTCAGTATTATAACTAACTATACTATCCTTTAAGACCTTTTCAAAATATTCATTTTCAATTGATCTAGAATCTATCTTTAAATGCCCATATTTATAATCAACACTTTCATGTGAAACAATTAATTTCTTATTGTGTTTAGAAATTTTTAACAAAGCTCTATCTCTATTTTCTCTTTTGCTGAATGTAAATAGTTTTTTGACAGTTAGACTTTCATGTTTAATCTCCCAAATACCATTTTCTCTATCCGAACACAACCATGAATTTAAGTTTTCAAAATATTCACAATCACATTTATACCTATTATTAAACTCTTCTGATTCACTCTTATTTAATGGGTTAGATATTAATAATCCTGATTCAAGATTTAGCTTTCTTATTATTAAATTTTCTTCATCTTTGTATTCAATTATTATAGCTTCAGAATTTTGTAAGAAAACATCGATTGAATTTTCAAAACTGTATTCATGTAGTAATTTTTTCTCATTAAAAGACCAGATCTGGAGCACATTTTCTTTATAAGAAAGAAATTTGTCATTTTGAACTTGAGAAAACGAACTGCCTTTTAAATTATTAAATTGTAAATAGACTTTATCCTTACTAAAAAGTTTCTTTTGTGAAAGTTGAGCTTGTAATTCACATTTATAAATAAATATTAATACCAAAACTATAATTACATTTTTCATTGTATATAGAATTATTATTTAACAATTTCATAAACAAACTCTGTAGTATAGACTTTCATGCTTTTTGACGTTTTAGTGCTTTTAGATCCTCTGGAATGAGAATATGTACCTCCCATAAATTTTTCTAGAGGATTACTACTGCTTCTTGTCTTCGAACCAAATTGAAAGTTAATAGGAGTAGGTGTGGCAAACCCTTTAAGTATTAATCTTTCATAAGGAGGTCCGAAAGAGTAATAACAATCTTTAAATAACATTGTTTTTCCTGGTGCTAATAAACGCTCATTATTGTTTAAATTACAATCACCAGTTGGCATAAATGGATTTATCTCTCCTTTGCTATTTACTTCTATAATATTGAAGTAAATAGGTGTGTTACTTCTATTAGTTACTTGTAAAAAAACAAAATCTTTTTCTGCTTGAACTTCAAAAATACCAGCTTCATTTATATAAGTATCTTCTGGAAGAATAGCTTTCAAAGATTCCACTTTTTCTTTAATTTCATCATATTCAACATCAACAGGAATCAATTTGAACTCAAACTCATAATCATAGTTTTTCATACTTAGTCCTTTAATATATTGCCCTTGTGCAAAATTGAACAGTTTTTCTTGAATACTTGAAAGTAAATCTTCTTCTCTTTGTTTTACCAATTTATCTATTTGCATTTTATCTTTAGCGATGTTAAATACTACTTCTCCTTTTTTATCTTTTGCTAAAATAACATCAGATTGAAGTGTATCATTAACTACTTCGCCTAAGTTATTTTTATTTAAAAAACTAGAAATACCATCTTTTAGTGATTCATCTTGTATCGAACTGTCAAAAAACACCTTTAAAGATATATCACTGTATGACGGCTGATCTACAAAAACCCAATATTTTTTTTCATTGCTATCCTTAATTTCCCTATCTAACTTTATACTAGATTCATTATATTTTGTATTTGTTATAGTTCCTTTTGCAATTATATTATCTTCTTTTACGTTTGTCGTTCCTGAAGGCAATAAAAAAATAGTAGTATTTTTAAACAATCCTTGTAATTTACCAGCCCTTATGTTAATTACATTTATTCTAGGGATCGAAATAACTTCGAAATAAGGTTGTTGAGTAACATATTCTCCTTTAAAAAGTTTGTAATCTACATCACCTTCTACTGTAGGTGTTTGTCTAGGCGATATAACATTCATTATAACCTGAATTTTAGAAAACAATTGTCTATAGGTAAAATCGTTTCCCAACTCATTCATCGCTTTAGAAAAAGAATAACTCAGAGAGCCAACGCCTTCATGTTCATAATTTAATTCATTAGCTGAAGCTCCAGAAATAAGAATAAAAGGTGATGAATTTGAAGATAATTTCACTTTTTCAAACATATCGCTACCCTTACTAGTTCCATTTTTTTTAGGAGTCCAACCATCAGGAACAAAAGCCGACATACTACCTCTAGCTTTCCCTCCTCTTGTTGTTGAACCAGAATGGCAACTATCAAGTAAAAATAGTATTTGTCCTGTTTTACCCAACTTATTCCTCAAATTTGCGATAATTACACCTAGCTCGTCATCGCGAAGGTGATTTTCACCTTTATATTTATAGGTGTATTTTGCCCAAGCGTCATATGGTATAATAGCCTCATCCAATCCATCTATTTCATCTCCATTTTCGTCTATTATCTGTTGACCGTGTGCCGAAACATGAAAAACAATAATATCACCTTCTGAGGTTTTATCATATAATTCTTTCAAAGCCATGAGAATAGCTTGCTTGGTTGCCTGTTCATCTATAAGGATAGTAATATTAGATTCATTAAACCCTTGACTCAAAAGAGTTTGCTTTATTAGAGGTACGTCATTTTTAGAGCTAATATTATTCCATCCTGTTTTAGAAGGGTAATCACCGACAGCAACAATTAGAGCATATTTTTCAGAAGCATGAGATATTGAAAAGAAAAACAAAAGAATAAATAGTGTAAGGTTTTTCATAACAAAAATTTAAATTATTTAACATCAAATAGGCTAAAGGAAATACCAAAAAAGTATCCAAAGTCATAAACGTTTTTGGTAACCTTATCAACATCATTAAAAGCGGTAGAATCTCCTATTTGCAACCCATTGGTTAACCTTTTTACGGGTCCATAAGCGACTCCACCAGACAAAGACAACCTACTTTTATTACCGAAGAATAAAGATGGTCCAATCAAGAAGTTAATTCCACCAATCTCATCAGAAATGGGTATAGACAATCCAAAGCTTCCACCTATGTTAAAATTTTCACCAGCTACAGGGTAAAAATTAATCATTGTACTCAAATTAGGAACAAAATAATCATTGCTATCCGCCCCAATAGTTTTAGATTCACTTATATAAAAATCTTTAGAATTAGAACCAAAATTATTCAATGTAAGAGCAACGCTAGTATTTATTTTAAAACCACCTTTAGAGAACAGTTTTATATTCCTAGTTTTTAAAGTAGATTTATTTTTATCATCATCGGCTTCCTTCGAAAAATCACTTTGAATGAATTTTAGCTCTATATTAACTTTATCAGCTAGAAGTTGATAATCATATGTATTTACAAATGATGCCGCATCTAGTTTGCTATAAAGTGATCTAATTTTATTTAAATTTTCATTAGATTTACTTTTAGAAACCCCAAGTGAAGTACGAATACCTTCTAAGTTTAATATTTTAGAATTCATTGAAACTATATCTCCTCTTGATAAGGCTGCTTGGTCATCAGCATTCTTCTCTAAATCGCTTATTATTTGAGAAATTTCACCACTTAATTCGCTACTATCCTCAAGAACAATTTGCTCTAGCTCGGAAAGAAAGATGTAAAAATTATCTTTAGGATCTGTGGCCAACCTAGAATCTTCGATGCTATTAGCTGCACTTATTAGATTATCATATATATTATCCTTGTCAAAATTGGGATTTATAAGGTTGGAAACAAAAGTATTTTTAACAGCTGAGATATTAGTTAATATACTATTTAATTGAGAAAATTTATTATCAATGTTTGTTCCTCTTGAACTTAAACTCTTTCCAAAAATACTGTCCGTAGGTAATTTATCAAGATTCAATTTAAGATTATCTCCTGCAAAAGACCCAATTCCACCGAGAAGAGATGAAAAATTAAAGCCTTGTCCTGAGTTATGAATTTCTTCTTCTTTAATATTTGATATTACATCAACTGCAAACGGATTTACATTCTGCAACTGAATTTCTATCAAGCTATTTCTTTTTATTCTGGGTTTTGCTAAAGTGTCATCTACTTGATTTAATTTATTTAAATGATAATAATTCACATTTTCACTTTTATAATCATATACAACTCTATACTTTTCTTGTGCTAAACATAAAAAAGAAGTTGACACAAAAAATAATACAATAATCGTTTTCATAGGGCTGGGTTGTTGGATAATCAATTGACATTTCTTCTTTTCGAAGAAATATTCTAGCTAAATATAAACAAAAAAATTAAATCACTTTAAATCAGGCAACTGTCACCTTAACAAACTAGCTTTATATTTTATACAGTACCAAGTTTAGGATTAAGGCAAGAGTAATTACCATATATTGATATTCGACCTTCAAAATTTCGTTTTTCTTTTAACTTCATTTATTTGTATATTGTAGCAAGTTACTATAAATCTATTTATCATGGAAAAATTATCAGACATAATAAGAGACATTATCTATCGCACCTATTTATACCCAAAATTAATTTTCGAAAATAAAATTGATAGACACTTTAAGGAGAATCTAAAAGATAAATCAAGTATTATTTCATTTTTACTTTTAGTCATTACTTTAACTTATGTACTTCCAATGTTTATTTTACTAAATGATTTAAGTATTGAAAGCAAATCCATTTATAGTATTTTATACCTATCAATTTGTTTTTTCGGTCTTATTGGAGCTAGTGGATTTCTAGATGCTAAAAAAATGTTAGAGACCAAAATACATAAAAATGACGCGAATAAATTAAAATACATAATTTTCAAAACTAATTTAGATTTAGAATCTATAACTTCAAATTTGGTAAATAAATACATTTTTGAATGTAATATAGTAGATCTTAAAAAAGCACTAACTAACGAAATTCCCACATTTAAAATTAACAATATTTACATTGGTGGTAGCGGTAAAGTATCTTACCATGCAATCTTTTTTCTTTTTCATTATTTAATTAAAGGAGGTATTAATGATTTAAGTCCCAAAGCCCTTGACGAATTATTTAATTACATCACATCTAAATTTCTTAAAAATGGTGAGACAATTAAAATTGAAAGATTAAAACAATCTTACGATAATTGGCTTCTAAAAAAATATTGCTCAGACAATGCACGTTTTTTTGTAAAAGATTACCTTTCTTAAACTAACATTAAAGCCAGTTCAGCCAGTTTTTCCTAAAAAACCTATTGTCATTTGTTTACTTTTGACTTCGAATTCAAACAGTAAAAAGCTTTTTACTCATTATTAATTTTAAAATTTAAAAATTATGAATGAGCAGAAAAATGTAGTAGGTCTTCTTCAAGATATTAAAGGCTTACTTGCACGTAATAAAAATGTATTTAATGTAGATGACCTTTCTGATTATACTGGCTTATCGAAGAGTAAAATCTACAAACTTTCAAGTCTTAAATTAATTCCTTCAGGAAATAATAAGCACATTCGTCAATTATTTTTCAATAAAAAGGAAATTGATGCCTGGTTACTTGGTGAACCTAATTTATCAGATGATTTTATTGAACAGAAATTCAATGAACAGCTATTGAAAAACAAAAGATAGTTGCCATGAAAGAATACAACAAAAATCTATATAGGGTTAAAGACCAAGAAAAAGACACTATCTATGATACTGTTCTAAAGTATTTAGATAAGAAATACGATATATTATATAATGAAATTTCCCACGATTTTCAGATTTCTCTAAAAAACTCAAAAGATTGGCAGTATCTAAATGTTAACTCACTTATCATTGAGTTAGCAAAAGCTAGAAACGAAATTAGTACGGCCAAACTAGAAATTTTAATTCGTTCAGAATATATACCTAAGTATAATCCCATCAGAGAATATTTTGAATCATTACAAAAATGGGATGGTCAAGATTATATAAAAAAGCTGGCATCTTATGTACCTGTGTATGAAAAGGAGGCATTTGAGTATCATTTAAAAAAATGGTTAGTTAGAGCTGTAAAATGTGCCTTAGAAGACAAGTATTTCAATAAACAGGCTTTTATTATCTCACATGTGGGGCAAAATTCAGGAAAATCAACATGGTGTAGATTTATTTGTCCACCTGAATTGTCAGAATATATGGCTGAAGATATTAGCAACGATAAAGATGCTAGAATTCAATTGTGTAGAAATTTCATCTACAATCTCGATGAACTAGCTGTATTGTCTAAAAAAGATGTAAATGCCTTAAAAGCATTCTTTTCTAAAACATTTATAAATGAACGCTTACCATATGACAGAAAGAATACTACACTACCACGAATATGTTCTTTCCTTGGATCTACTAATATGTCTTCATTTTTAAATGATGAGACTGGCTCAGTACGATGGTTATGTTTTGAATTGTTGGACAAAATAGATTTTAGCTATTCAAAAGAAATAGATATTAAAGATGTTTGGACGCAGGCATATCATTTAGCATATCATGACCCTAATTTCAATCCTGAACTAACCTTAAATGATATTAAGGAAAATGAAGAACGAAATAAAAAATACACCAAACTTACTACTGAACAAGAGTTGGTTATAAAGTACTATAAAAAATCTAATGAATTGGATGATTTTGTTACCGCTTCAGACGTGTTAGTTTCTTTGACATGTCTTAACGTAAGATTAAATGCAATTAATATCGGAAGAGCATTATCAGGGTTTAAGTTTCAAAAAGTTAAACATCCTAAGAGACAGGTTTACGGTTATTTAGCTAAACCCCTTTATAAGGATTCACCTTGGGAAATGGAATTTTCAAAAACTAAATATTAAGGTACCTATTCACTTAATTTATTCAAAACATGGTAAATGCTAATGACAGCACAAGGTAACTTATATATAATCATACTTACCTAATAGTTACCATACCTACCTTTTTGGTAATTGAGGTAAGATAAAATTAACATCTATTTATTAAGTAAACCCTTAAAAATAAAGGCTTAGGTAAGTAGGTAGCAGATAATCTAAAAAAACAAACACCAATGAAAAAAGAAAGAACCATTTGTGATAAAGTCCGAAATCTTAGCATCGTTGACACTCTTGCTAAATTTGGACACTATCCCAAAGGAACAACGGAAAAAGAAGCGTTGTGGTTTCTAAGCCCTTTCAGGGACGAAACCAAAGCCTCTTTTAAAGTATCAGTAAAGCAAAACTATTGGATAGACTTCGCAACATTCGAAGGAGGTAACGTAATAGATTTGGTTATTAAGCTAAAACAATGTAGTGTAAAAGAAGCCATAGTTTTCCTTTCAAGTAATATTAATGATTTTTCTTTTCATCAGCCAGCGATTTTTGAGAAAGAAAAAGGTAAAATAGAAATTCAACAAATAAAATTGATTCAGCATTTTGGTCTGATAAAATATTTAGAATCAAGAAAAACAAATCTAAATATTGCCAAAACTTACTGTAAAGAAGTGTGGTATAAAAACAAAGGGAAACCCTTTTTTGCAATTGGCCTGCAAAATCATTTAGGTGGATGGGAACTAAGAAATAAATACTTCAAAACATCTACTTCTCCAAAAACCTATAGTTATATTAAACAGAGTAATGACAAGGTATTACTAACCGAGGGTATGTTTGACCTTTTCTCACTGGCTTCAATTTTAAAAGAGGGCATAAATGACTATGACATAATAATATTGAACTCTATTGCATTTGCTAAGCAAATAATCACAACTATTAAGGAGTACAGAGATATTGAACTTTACCTAGATAATGATAATTCCGGAAATGTAACTACCAAATTTATTATTGAAAATATTCCATGGAGCATAGACAGAAGATTCATTTATAAGGATTTTAAAGATGCAAACGAAAAATTAATGTTATGGACGTAAGATATGGTGAAGATCCAAGATATAATAAGCGTAGAAATCAAAATTTAGATCGAAAGTTGGAACTTAAGCAGAAAAGAGAGCTTGAACGTAAAAGGCAACTGCAAATAAGAAAACAAAATGAAATTAACCTTAAAAGAAATTTCACTCTCGATTTAGACTTAAATCTAGAAAATGATTTTTTAGAACTGAAGTTAGAATCTGGAGAAAGTGTTTTGTCGGACGTTGGGGCAAGATGTGTTTTTGTTGCCACAAAAACAACCTTGCCTGCTCCCGATGGTCGCAGGGTCAAAAAGTCTTTTAAAGGTAAAAGTCAAATCATCAAATTTAGATGCACCAATTTTGAGAAAAAATTTTTAAAAGTAAAAGCTAAAAAATGCGGATTAACTTTAAGCGAATATATTCGAAAAGTTGCCTTTGAAGAAAAAATAATAGAACGATTAACCGATGAACAAATCGACATTTATAAAATGCTAGTAAACTATCATAATAATTTCAAGTCAATCGGTAATATGTATAAAAAACGAGATTCCAACCTTTCCGAAAAAGTACATCAATTGGCAGATGAAATCAGGTTACATCTTAAAAAGTTTAGAAAGTGATTGGAAAAGGTAAAGCGATATCGCAAACAACTGCTTCTATCTCCTATGGTTGGAATCAGGAAAAAGATGCCGAAGTTATTTTGAAGCAACATTTGATTGGGGATTCTCCTTCAGAGATTTCGAAAGAATTTAAAATAGTTCAAGACATGAACTACAGGTGCAAGAAAAATACGTTGTCTTTTATTATTAGTCCAACGATTAAAGACGGAGAAAAATTAAAAATAAAAGACTTACATGAAATAGCTCAAAAATTTATCGCTCAAATGAAATTGGGCGAACGGCAAGCTATCGCTTTTGTCCATCAGGACAAAAAGCACAAACACATTCATTTATATGTCAACAGGATCGACTTCAAAGGAAAAGCATACAATGACAGCTTTGTCGGAAAAAAAAGTCAATTAGCTGCTGAAAGAGTGGCAGAAGACATGAAGCTGACTACCGTTAAGCAGGTGCAATTTGAAAAGGAATTTCTTCTTAAAGATGTGCGTAGAGAAATTAAACGGCGACATGACTTGACGGTCAAGCAATTTGCTCCAAAATCTTTTGATGATTATATTGAATGTATGAGGGTAAATGGTGTAACCGTTATTCCTTCAGTAAATAAAGCGAATACGATACAAGGCTTTAGGTTTGAGTTTGATAATTATAATCTCAAAGGAAGTGAAGTACACCGTTCAATGTCTGGTGCTAAGATAGGTCAACAGCTTTATTCAAACTCAAAATCATTAGATAATGAAATACCACCGTTGAAAATTTTGAATAATAACATTTCATTAGCACCAAAACTGGCACTTGATATTACTAAAAAACTTAAAAAAAAATAATTGAACACACGATAGATAAAGGAATAGGAATCTAAAAATAATATATTATGACAAAAATAAATGAATACATGGAACTTCTGGTATCTGAGATGGAAGAGTTTAGAGGAGATATTAATAGGCTTGAAGCTATAAATAAAAATGTAAAGAATTGAAAATTGGCTTTGACTTAGCTCCTGCCAAATCAATTTTAAATGAGCATATAGTAGAGATTGAAAAACTTCAAAACTTTCAACAGAATCAATATGGAAGGCTTGAAAGTTTGTTTAAAAGAGCAGGTGTTTATCCAAAATGGGCAATTATAATTTTTATAGTTTCAATGTTATTTTCATTGGTATCGATCTTATATGCATATCATACAAAATCAAATTCTAGTAAAGTGGAACAAATTGGCTTTGAAAAAGGAGTAGCTGAATACGACAATCATATCGAAGCATTTTTCTCAGAAAATGAGAAAGCAAGAAAAGAGTATGAAATATGGAAGAATCAAGAATTAAACAAATAGTTTAAAATTAGTTTGCAATTAACTACATATTTTGTAGTTTTACGCAAACTAATTTAAATGACTGGCCAAGCTATTTCTGAGTATCTTCATGAAATCCAATCTCAAGGAAGATATGCCTTTAGCTTACAGGAGTTAAGGGAGAAATTTGGCAAAAAAAACAATAAAGCCATATCACAAAAATTACATCGACTTAAAAAAGAAAACAGTATAGCTCAAGTTCGTCAAGAGTTTTATGTAATTGTTACCCCAGAATATTCGCATCAAGGTATTTTGCCTACCACATATTATATAGATGATATGATGAAATTTCTTAAAAGGGACTATTATCTCGGGTTATATTCAGCAGCTGCATTACATGGAGCTGGGCATCAACAGCCTATGGAATCACAGATATTGATTCATAAACCACCTATTAGAACTATAAAGAATAACAAACAGCATCTTAGTTTTTTTACTAAAAATAGTTGGCATAACGACTGGCTTGTTAAAAAAAAGACAGATGCTGGATATATCCAAATTTCATCACAAGAATTAACGGCTATTGATTTAGTTCACTATCACAAACAAATTGGAGGGTTAAATAGAGTTATTCCTATTCTAGTGGAGCTAACCGAAAATATGAAATCTCAAAAATTAAATACTATAACTAAGGAAACCGCAATGCCAACTGTTCAGCGTTTGGGATATTTATTAGACCAATTCTCAGAAAATAAACTTTCTGATGGTCTTTTTAAATTTACAAGGCAAAACAAAACGAATACAGCCAAACTTTCTCTTTCTCATAACAATGGTAATGAAGTAAAAGACGAGAAATGGAATCTCATCATTAATACAGAAATTGACTTTTAATGATACCTAGAAGATATATAACAGAGTGGAAAACTAATGCACCTTGGCCTAATGATGCACAAGTGGAGCAAGACTTAGTAATTGAAAGAGCTTTAATAGAATTATTCTCTGATAATTTTCTAAAAGAACATTTGGCATTTAGAGGGGGAACGGCACTACATAAAATTTACCTAAAACCACAAGTACGCTATTCTGAGGATATCGATTTAGTTCAAATTAAGGAAGGTTCGATTGGCCCGATTATTCAAGCTATTAGAAAACAGCTTACTTTTCTTGGGGCTAAAATAAAGACTAAGCAAAATGAAAATATGAATACCGTTTCATACCGGTTTGAATCAGAAATTGCACCAGTTATTAATTTAAGATTAAAGATAGAAATTAATACTAGAGAGCATTTTTCCGTAATGGGCTATACAGAACTCACCCATAAAATGGAAAATGGATGGTTTTCTGGTAGCTGCACCATGAACTCTTTTACTATAGAAGAATTACTTGCAACTAAACTAAGAGCTTTATACCAAAGAAAAAAAGGAAGAGACTTATTTGATTTGTATTATGCGATTAGTGAACTAAATGTTGACACCCAACAATTAATCGATAGTTACAAAAAGTATATGGATTTCTCTAAAGGACAATCACCTACACAAAAGCAATTTTTAATGAATATGGAAGAAAAAATGGAAAACCCAGACTTTGGAGGGGATATCTATGCATTGTTAAGACCAGGTATTGAATATGACCAAAGGGAAGGTTATGAGCTAATCAAAGAACAATTAATCTCAAAAATATAAGAAAAAAGTGTA
The DNA here is from genome assembly GCF_034296135.1 of Aureibaculum koreense. Taxonomy (NCBI): domain Bacteria; kingdom Pseudomonadati; phylum Bacteroidota; class Flavobacteriia; order Flavobacteriales; family Flavobacteriaceae; genus Aureibaculum; species Aureibaculum koreense. Next base: position 12,313 of record NZ_JAXKVV010000019.1, on the reverse strand, counting down.
TTAATTTACCAATAGCAAAATGAACCAAAACGAAGACTCTAGAGTAAAACTTCCTGCAATATTGCACCTTACGCAATTAGGGTATAAATATATTTCGTTAAAAACGGCAAAATGGGATATTGACACTAATATTTTTACTGATATATTTTTAGAGTCTGTAGGTAGAATTAACCCAAACTTAAGTGAACCTGATTTGAATAGGTTATATCTTGAGGTTAAACTGTCTTTGGAGAATGAGGACTTAGGAAAATCATTTTTCGATATGCTTACACAACGTTCTGGTATTCGTTTAATCGATTTTGAAAACTTAGGCAACAATTCCTTTAATGTGGTTACTGAACTCACTTACAAAAATGGTGAAGACGAATTTAGACCAGACATAATTGCATTAATTAACGGAATGCCTTTGGTATTTATAGAAGTTAAAAAACCAAATAACAAAGATGGTGTTATAGCAGAACGCAATAGAATAAACAGGCGTTTTCAAAATAAAAAGTTTAGAAAGTTTGTGAACATCACTCAGTTTATGATCTTTTCAAATAACATGGAGTATGATCCAGAAGAGATTGAACCTTGGCAAGGTGCTTTTTACGCTTCACCATCTTATAAAAAGCCCATTTTTAATTATTTCAGAGAAGAAATTGGTTTTAATTTAATGAATGAATTACAACCATTAGATGAGTCGGTTCAAGATTTTTTATTAAAAGATACCAATTACCAAACGCTAAAAAATAGTCCTGAATTTAATACCAACAAAAACCCTGAATCACCAACCAATAGAATTTTAACATCGCTTTTAAGCAAAGACCGATTGAAATTCATGTTGCAGTATTCCTTAGCATATGTTAGGGAAACAACTGGTTTGCAAAAACATATTATGCGATACCCTCAATTATTTGCTACAAAAGCCATTGAGGACACATTAGATAACGGCATTCGTAAAGGTATTATTTGGCATACACAAGGAAGTGGAAAAACAGCATTGGCATATTACAACACCCATCATTTAACGGACTATTACCAAAAGCAAAATAAAGTTCCAAAATTTTATTTTATTGTGGATCGTTTAGATCTATTAACACAAGCTAGAGATGAGTTTACTGCAAGAGGTTTGAAAGTACATACTGTAAATTTAAGAAATGAATTTTTAAAAGACCTACGCAAAAAAAGTGCAGTAAATAATGACAAAGGAATCAAAGAAATTACGGTTGTAAATATTCAGAAATTTAAAGATGACACAAAGGCGAGTAATGAAACCGATTATGACATTAATGTACAGCGGGTTTATTTTCTAGATGAAGTACATCGTAGCTACAATCCCGAAGGTAGTTTTTTAGCCAATTTAGAACAGAGCGATAAAAATGCTATAAAAATAGGATTAACAGGAACTCCATTAATTGGTGATACCTTAAAATCTAAATACCTGTTTGGAGATTATATTCATAAATATTATTATAATAAGTCCATTGCTGACGGTTACACGTTAAAGCTCATAAGAGAAGAAATTGAAACGGAATATAAAATTCTATTAAAGACTGCCCTAGATAATATTGATGTCAAAAGAGGAGACATCCACAAAAAAGAGGCATACGCCCATCCTTCGTTTGTCGAACCGATGTTGGATTATATTATTTCTGATTTTGAACAGTTTAGAATCAGAAATTCAGACCCAACAGTTGGTGCTATGGTTATTTGTGATAGCAGTGAGCAGGCAGTACAATTACACGCCATATTTAATAAGAAATATGATGATGATTCAATTGATTTATCACAAGCAGCTGAATCAAATGCATCGTATGGCGATATTTTAAAAGAAGAAAGTCAAGTCAAAAAAACAGCTTTGATTTTATATGATTCTGGAAGCAAAGACGAATTGAAAAAATGGAGAGATGATTTTAAAGCTGGGAAAATAGATATTTTGTTTGTGTATAATATGCTTTTGACTGGTTTTGACGCTAAAAGGCTTAAAAAACTATATCTAAGTCGTATAATTAAAAGTCATAACTTATTGCAAGCCTTAACTCGTGTTAACAGAACCTATAAAGATTATAAATATGGTTATGTAGTTGATTTTGCTGACATTTCTAAAGAATTTGATAAAACCAACCGTGCCTATTTTGATGAGCTTCAAGAAGTATTAGGAGACGAGTTGGAGAATTATTCCAATCTTTTTATGTCTCGTGATGAGATGGTAGAAAAAATTCAACAGATAAAAGAAACGCTTGCCGATTTCGATTTAAAAAACTCAGAGAATTTTTCTAATCAAATCTCTCAAATAACTAATCGTAGCGAAATGCTTAACATCAGAAAAGCATTGGAAGAAGCCAAATCCTTATACAACGTTATCCGTTTGGTTGGTGAATATGAATTGTTAGCTACGCTAGACTTTAGAAAATTGGGTGCATTACGCATTATGTCTTATGACAGGTTAGCCTTATTAAATGCGAAAGAAGCTTTAAACAATAGCGAAGAAGTTTCAAATTTATTGAATATAGCACTTGAAGATGTACTCTTTCAGTTTAAAAAAACAGGTGAAGCCGAAATGGTTTTGGGTGATGCTTTAAAAGATATTTTAAGAAAAACCCGAGAAGCATTAGCCAATAATTTTGATACCAAAGATCCTGAATGGTTAAGTTTATACGACGAATTAAAACGCCTCTTCAAAAATAAAAATTTAAGTGAAGTTACCCAAGAAGATATGCAGGCTAATATGAACTCATTAAAACAAATTCATGAAGCTATTACAGAGCTTAACAGAAAAAATGCTCTGCTACAAGATAAATATGAGGGAGATAAAAAATATGCACGGGTACAAAAGCGTTTATTAGAAGCAGGGAAACCTTCAAAAGTAAAATCCGCTATTATTGAAGCCCTTCAACATATTAAAGAGCAAACAGACCTTAGCGTATTGCAACGCAACGATATATTAAACAATGAAAATTATTTTACTAAACAAGTGGCAAGGTTGGTAGATAAAGAATTTGGCAATACATTATACCAATCTTTAGATTACGATACCACTATGTTTATTAGCAACATAATAGTTAAAGAATATTTAGACGAATATTACGACAGAGCAGTATGACAGCAAACAAAACCACTCAGCATATTATTCAAACCAAAGCACTTATTGACGATTTAAAAGCCGTTTGTGCTAATTATGGACTGGGTAATGATGGAAACGAATTTAAAATTATCACACAGATATTTTTATACAAATATTTTAATGATAAATTTACCTACGAGCTTAGAAAAGCTCGGCCAGAGATTTTTGAAACCGAAAATTGGGTAGAAACTTTAAAAGGATTGCCCAAAGATGATTATAAAAAATTGGAATTTCAATTAGAAAGTGATATTGCCATTTTACAGCCCCAACATTTAATTCCCTATTTATTTAACAGGCAAGACAAACCCGATTTTGCAAAACGTTTGGACGAAACACTTATAGATATAGCTGCCCAAAACAACAAATTATTTGCGGTGGCAACACCAGACGGTGTAAAAATTAAGCTATTTGAGCCTATTACAGAGTATGTAAGTAGCAAACGAGATGCTTTTGCAAAAGCATTGATTAATAAGTTGGTAGAAGATATTAACTTTGAGGATGTTATGAGCGAAGGTTTTGACTTTTTCTCTACAATTTTTGAGTATTTAATCAAAGACTACAACAACGATTCTGGTGGGAAATATGCAGAATATTATACACCACACGCCGTTTCAGAAATAATGGCAAAAATTCTGGTAACTGATGATTTGCCAAGTAGAAAAATACACGATCCCAGTGCGGGATCTGGGACACTGTTAATGACTTTGGCACAAGCTATTGGTGCTCATAAATGCACAGTGTATTCGCAGGATATTTCGCAAAAATCTTCCAATTTATTACGCTTAAACTTGGTGTTAAACGGTTTGATCCACAGTATTCAAAATGTAATACAGGGCAATACGATGACCAACCCATATTATCGTGATGAAAAATTCCACTATATCGTTAGTAATCCGCCGTTTAAGTTAGATTTTAGTGATGATATAGATGAGCTGAACAAAAAAGTAAACCAAGATCGTTTTTTTGCGGGCATACCCAATGTACCCAAGAAAGCCAAAAACAAAATGGCTATTTACAGTCTGTTTTTGCAACATATAATGGGCAGTTTACACCCAAAAGAAGGAAAAGCGGCCATAGTAGTACCCACAGGTTTTATTACCGCACAAGCGGGAATAGACAAACGCATACGCGAGCAAATGATAGCACGCAAAATGCTGGCAGGCGTAGTAAGCATGCCCAGTAATATTTTTGCCACTACAGGTACTAATGTCTCTATTGTGTTTTTAGATGTGCAAAACGATGGTAATGTAGTATTAATAGATGCAAGTAATTTAGGGAGAACCATAAAAGAAGGTAAAAACCAAAAAACAGTTTTAGAACCAAAAGAAGAACAAAAGATTATAGACACATTTGTCAATAAAAAAGCCGAAGATGATTTTTCAGTAGTAGTAAGTTCCGACGAAATAAAAACCAAGAACTACAGCTTAAGTGCTGGGCAATATTTTGAAATAAAAATTGAATATACTGACATTACCGCAGATGAATTTACTACAAAAATGAAAGGCTTTAAAAGTAATTTAGAAAACCTTTTTGCTGAAAGTAAAAGTTTGGAAAAAGAAATTCAAAATAATTTAAAAGAGTTGAGATATGAATAGCTGGCAACAAAAAAAGTTGATTGATGTTGCCAATATTAAACTTAGCAATGTTGACAAAAAAACTAAAGAGAATGAAAGAATTGTTCGCTTATGCAACTATACGGATGTTTACAAAAACTCATTTATTAATAAAGAAAGGGCAACAGATTTTATGATTGCGTCTTGTTCTGAAAATGCCTTTGAGAAATTTATACTGAGAGAAGGTCAAGTAGCTATCACCAAAGATAGTGAAAAGCCCGATGATATTGGAATACCAACTTATATTTCAGAGGATTTTAGTGATGTAGTTTTAGGGTATCATTTGTCACTCATCACACCATTTGAAGACAAATTAAGTGGAAGATTTCTAAATTATTGGCTGCAAACCAAGTTTTCAAAAAGATATTTTGAATGTAACGCAGGAGGAAGTGGACAAAGATGTACTTTAGTTTTAGATGTTATTAAATCAATACCATTGTACCTTCCTTCTCTAACAGAGCAGAAGCAAATAGCCAAAGTTCTTTCCGATCTAGAAGTAAAAATAGAAGTCAATAACAAAATAAACCAGGAGTTAGAAGCGATGGCAAAAACGCTTTACGATTATTGGTTTGTACAATTTGATTTTCCTGATGCCAATGGTAAACCATATAAGTCATCTGGCGGTAAGATGGTATATAATAAGGTGTTAAAACGGGAGATTCCTGAGGGATGGGAAGTCAAGGAATTAGGTGTTATTTCGGAAATTAAGAGAGGAAAATTAGTTACAGCAAAAACAGCAGATTTGAATGGTAAATATAAAGTAGTATCTGCTGGAATCAATTATTCATACTTACATTCAGAATCAAATAGAGAAAAGAATACAATTACCGTAAGTGGTTCAGGTGCTAATGCAGGTTTTGTTAATTTTTGGAGAGAGCCGATTTTTGCCAATGATTGTACAACCGTTAGAGGAAACTCGGAGAACGAAACGCTAGTTATTCTGCAATTTTTAAAATTGCGACAAGAATATATCTTAAATCAAGCAAGGGGATCTGCACAACCTCATGTTTATCCAAAAGATTTGTCAATACTTAAAATATCGATCCCAAATAATAAACTTTTCACAACTTATGGAGAAAAAATAATTCCTTCTAATGAGTTAATAGCGAATAACTTGCGACAAAACCAAAAACTAACCGAATTAAGAGATTGGTTATTGCCTATGTTAATGAATGGTCAAGTTACGGTGGGTGAAGCTGAGCAGTCGGTTAACGAAGAGCTTGCAATGGTGGCAGAAGATGGGGTGTCTTATAATATGGAAGAAACGTTTAAGATGACCGTAGTACAACCAATTGATAATTCAGCTACAATTATAGGTACTCATATTATTAAAAAGCTGGAGAAAAGCCCAGGTATGGGACGTACAAAATTTCAAAAGGTATTGCACTTATCAGAATACTATTGTAAAAGAGAGTTAGGTGGTTTATATATTAGAAATGCCGCAGGACCACATAACGAATGTCTTTTAAATTACATAGAAGGCAAATTTAAAAATTACAATCATGTAAATGTTAGTTCAGATATTGTAAATGGACACAAGCATATTGTTTATAAAACCACGTCAAGTACGATAGAATCTGAAACCGCATATAAAGGTTTACCACAAAATTTTAGAGAACGATTAGATAAATTAATAGATTTACTTGCTCCGTTAAACTTAAAACAAACCGAAGCCATCTCTACTTTATACGCTATTTGGAATAATAGAATTATAGAAAATAAAGAGATTAATAACGCCACCCTAATCCTAAGTTTTTATAAGTGGAGTGATCGAAAAAAACAACAATTTATAGATCAGGACATTTTAAATGCATTAGATTTTATGAAAATGCACCAAATAACACCTATAGGTTGGGGGAATTATATTGCCAAAGAATAATAGATGACAAAAGAAGAGTTTTGGAAAAATTTTAATCTTGGAACTGAACTTCAAATTTCAGGAAATTTTATCTACAATGGTTTGTTGAGTTTTCATCAGATGCAATCTTTTTATAATGAGGATGAAATTTTCGACTTTCTATATAATATATCTATTGGAATTGAAAGGCTTCTTAAAATAAGTGTAATTTTAATTGAACACTCTGACATAAAAAATGCTATTGAGTTAGAAAAAAGTATTATTACTCATAATCATTTAGAACTATTAAAAAGGGTAAAGATAAAACACGAATTGACCTTAGCTAACACCCATAATGAATTTCTTCAATTACTTTCAAATTTTTATAAAACTATGAGGTATGATAGGTTTAATCTATCAAGTGTTTATGAGCTCTCTAAAGAAAAGAAAGGATTAATCACTTTTATAGAAAAAAATCTCGACATAAAAATAAGTAATGAATTCTTTAATGTTACCGCCAATGATGATCGAATAAAGAAATTTATCGGTAAAATAATTGGTAAAATAACTTCTCAATTATATAGTGTTCTCGTTAATGAAGCCCATAGGCTCAATATTTACACTTACGAGGTAAAAAATTATTCTAAATCATTTAAAATATTTTTAACAAAAGATTATACTTTTGAAAAAGCAGATTTAGTAAAAAAAGAAGTGTTACTTAACCTTATTCAATGTAAAAAACAGTCCAATTTCTATAATTTTATAGATAAAATTAAACCTCTTGATTTAAGTGATTATGATGAAAATTATCTTATTAAATGTCTTTTGGATATGCTAGAATCGGAAAAACTTGGAGATGAAGTTGATATGCTATACGAAGAAATTAAAAATAAAAAAGATCGATTTGAGAGACTAGAAATGTTAGGTTCAGACTTTTCTTTTGATTATTTTGATGATAGTGAAGAATAGTCATATGAGATTTATATCGCTATTCAATTGAGAATAAATAATGTAATATTTAATCCTAGTTGTAAAAGAGACCGTAAACTAATTATGCTCCACTCACAACAACATCTCAGCAGCTTCCTCTAAAACTACTGTATCTAAATCTTTGAGATAGGCTTGAGTAACAGCTAAATTTTGATGCCCCATAGATTCACTAATAATATCAGTTGCCACACCTTTTTGTTTAAGACAATTGGCAAAACTATGTCTCGCTACATAGCTACTAATGTTCTTTTTAATATCACATAATTCCGCAAGCTCTTTTAACTGCTTATTGTAAACTCCTAGCACTTTATGTTTTCTATTTGCAACTTGTATTGGCGTATAATCTTCTCTGTAAAGGAAAGGGAATACATATTTATTTCCATATCCATTCATTTGATAATAATCTAAAATATCTTGAACAGGTGGGAGAATTTTAATTCTAAAATTACCTTTAGTTTTAGATCTTACATAATGTATACAACCAGAATGAATATTGCTCCACTCCAACTCTACCATGTCTTTAAAATTCATTCCACGTGTATAAAAACTAAAGACAAAATAATTCTTAGTATTAATCAAATGAGGATAATCTTTTAAATTCAGATTGACAATATCCATGATTTCTTCAAAGTTTAAGGCTCTTTTTGCTGACTTTCCTTTAAGCTTTGAAATCTTATAGACTCTAAAAGGATAAAAGCTATCCTTTACCAAACCACGCTGAATGGCCATATTGAATATTGCCCTAATGGCTCTCATCTTAACACCAATACCGCCATCTGTTCCGCCTCTAGACCTTAAAAACACCTCATATTTATTTAAAAATGTAGGATTTAGTTCTTTGAAAGATAACTTTTTGAATCGATGAAATATTTTTACTGAGGTCTTAGCATCGTTATTGACTTTTGCATTTCCAATACGTCCCGCTTTAGTTTGTTCCTCTATAATTTCATCCCAAAATGCAAAGACATCATTTTTTAAAGGATTAAACGTAATTCTGAACTTGCTGTCAAAGTCTAAAATGGTATAGTCAGGATTATCAATTTCCAGCTCTGTTAGAATTTGTAAGGCTCTATCTTTGAATTTCAATAACAGTCTGTTTTTTTGGATATAATTCTCTTTTCTTTTATTAAAACTACCTATTGAAGATTTCCATTCATCATCTTTAGAACTAAATGGAGTTTTATAAAATTTGGAATCTCTATCCTTTGTTACTCGAAGATAAATTGGATATGTTCCATCCGATAATATTTTTCTCTTTAAAATAATCTTAACTGAAGCCATAAATTTTGATATATAAATTACTTGGGTACAACATAGGTACGACAAATGAGCTATTAAATGTAAATATTCTGCAACCAAATACAAAACAAAAAATCATAAAATACTGAAAATCAAAACAAAAGAAACTAAATGTAACTATATGAAAAACAAACTTTTAAGACTGTTAATCAGAGGGTCCTTGGTTCGAGCCCAAGAGGGGGAGCAAAGCGGAAAGCCACACCACATAAGGCTTTCCGCTATTTTAAAGAGTGCATTTCTCAACATTGTAGTTTAAAGGGTCAATAATTACGTCAATAATTTAAACTACTCCTCATGCCTAAAAAAAGAATCAGAATAGAACTGCCTAACAGCTGTTATTGTTCAAATCCGTCTATCTATCCAAAAAATTGGAAAACATGCGGAAAGTCCGCTTTAAGCCTTAAATGGCGAATACAATACTACTTTTATGACCCTTAGCTACCTAAACTAACAAACCCTATTGTTGTAAAAGGAATGAATATGATACGCTTGAAAGTAGGAGAAACACGACTAAAATAATTTATGATGATGAAATTGAAGCGTTAAAAGATGGTTACAATCCCTATAAAAGGAGTATTTTAATGAAAAACCAATTAGTTTTTAAATATTATTATGTTAATTTGTTTGTTTACCATAAATAAAACAAGTTTTTTGCAAGTAACAAGTTTTTTTGCAAGAAAACTGAACTTATTTTAATAATAAATTATAAATGACTGATTTTAAAGAAGATAAAAACAATATTATTTTTCAATTAGCTAAGGAAATTGCAATTAAAATTTCCAGTAGCTGAAATTTCAGCAAAAACAGGGTATAGTGAGGGTCAAGTGTCAAGATTAATTAATGCTAAAATACCAACTTCATCAAATTTTTTAAACAAGTTTCTTGAAAGTTTTAATATGGAAATGGAAAACTTTACAAAATTAACGGTTGGTCAACCAGAAATAGATTATGAAAAAGAAAATAATTCAGAAAAAGGCACACCATATTATGATGTCGATTTTACAGCTAGTTTTTTAGAGGTGGAAAACAGTCAGCAATCAAAACCCGATTCTTATGTGACCCATCCGTTTTTTGTGGGTTGTGATTTTATTGTAAGGGCTTCGGGTCAATCAATGGTAAAAGTTATAAAGCATGGAGACGCTATCGGTTTATTTAAATTGAGGACTGGATGGAGTTTTTACCTATGGGAGAAATTTACGCTATTGTTACTAGCAACGGATTCAGGATGATTAAAATTATATCGAAAGGTAAGGATAACGACCATTTTACTTAGATAAGCAAACCAACATACAATAAAAAGGACGAATTTCCGAATCAGCAAATTAAAAAATCAAAGATACTATCGATTTTTAAAGTTCAAGCATCTAGCCATTTGTTTTAATCTTAATAAAAGGCAATTTGATTGTATATTACCAAAACTAAACAATTAAAACCAATTAGCTATGACAACAATAGGAAGCAGATTAAAAGCACTTTTAGATGGAAAAGGGATAACCCCCTACAAGCTACATAAGAGAACTGGCGTAAGTCAGTCGGTTTTAAGTAGGATTATAAACAATAATACAACCCCTAATGAAAGTAATCTAAAAGCAATCATAGACTACTTCAAAGTAAATGAGGCTTGGTTTTTAACGGGAATTGAAATAGAGGAGTTAAAGAATACCAACGGAAATGTTTTTACAGAACTCCCAGATGGAAGCCTAAATATTACCACAAAATTATTATCGTTTGATGTTTATGCTTCGTATAAGGAAGTTTTAGAGAATGGCACTAAATTTGAAGATTTTGAAGAAGTTACCTTTAATGTGTCAAAATATGGTAGAGGTCATTATATGGCTTTCAAAATAGTTGGTCATAGTATGAATGGGGGTGGTATTGATGATACACCAGACGGTGCTTTAGTTTTAGGTAGGGAAATAGGAAGGCACTTACGGAAAGAAAGTTTCATAAATCATGATTATGGTTTTATAATACTTTCAGAAAGTGGAATTTATCATAAAGACATATCGAATCACAACCCAAAAACTGGTGAAATTACTTGTACTTCAAGAAATAAAAGTATTGAAATAGTGCAGAGTTTTAGCCTTAACCTTAATGATGTATATCAAATATTTAAGGTCATTAAACGAACTTTTTAAAGCCAATAATTCATAAAGAAAACGCCATTTGATTGAACATTACCCAAAAATAAACAACTAAAAACAATACGTTACATTTTGAAAAATTAAACTATTATCTCTGAAAATCAGAGGGTCCTTGGTTCGAGCCCAAGAGGGGGAGCTTAGTAATAGAAGGCCATTCAAGCAATTGAGTGGCTTTTGTGTTTTAAATACACTGCAAAGAACAACTACTAACTACTTTTATCAAGATCAATAGCTTTTTATTCATAGTTTTTTACTATAATTTGGGTTGGGAAGAGGCATTTGGGCGTTTATATCTTTTCGCCATTCATGTAATAATTGTTTTAATTCGTTCGCTTTTTCAGGAAGTGTTTCTGATAGATCGTTATTTTCTCCAATGTCGTTTTCAAGGTTGTACAATTCTACATGCATGTCTTCATAAAATTCTATTAGCTTGTAAGCACCTAATCGTACTGCTCCTGAGGGACGGCCACCCAAACCACCACTATAATGCGGGTAATGCCAAAAAATAGGACGCTCTTTTAGTTCTTTGCCATATAACAAAGGTTTCAAGCTATGGCCATCTATATGCTGATTAGGAATTGATTCTATTTCTGCCAAGTCTAGTAAGGTTGGATAAAAATCGGTACTTATTACAGGTTCATCGCAACTTGTGCCAGCAGTTACTTGTTTAGGCCACCGCACAATCATAGGTTCTTTGATACCGCCTTCATACAACCAGCCTTTTCCCGCTTTTAACGGGGCATTCGTTGTAGGGGTAATTGCCCCGCCCGAAGCCATTCCGCCATTATCGGAAGTGAATACGATTATCGTGTTTTTTGAGAGTCCTTCTTCATCCAAAGCACTCAAAATACGTCCAATATTTTCATCCAAACTCTCCACCATAGCCGCATAATGGGGTGCATTTTGACGATTTTTAAATCGCATTTGGTTATTCGTAATAAACTCTTCACCTTCATAATTCATCCTTTCAAGTTTATCTTGGTATTTTTTTACTTTTTCAGGTTTTCCCTGTAATGGTAAATGCACAGTATAGAACGATAAATAAGCAAAAAAGGGGGCTTCTTTATTTTCTTTAATAAATTGAATGGTTTCATTCGTCAATCTATCCGTAAGATATTCCCCATCAGAACTATCTTTTAGTTGCTTATTTTGGTATGGCGAAAAGTAGCCGCCACTTGGGGTTCCCGTACTATTTCCGGCAATATTATACCATTTCTGATTTAAAAATACTCAAAAAATGTTTTAGTGTATAATTGATAACTGGTGATAGATTTTATAAGTTCAGGAGTTAGTTGGTTTACCATCTCAGTAATTTTATCTTGTA